>CAYFVY010000013.1:28666-28919 GCA_964346715.1 uncultured Pelistega sp.
GGCGAAATTGAATTACATACTGAGTTTTATAGTAAAGCGACTTTAAAAGCAGGTGATTGTTTTTATATTGATAGTCGAATGGGGCATCGCTGTATCAGTATCAGCGAGGAAGATGCGCACGTGCTTTGGGTGGCGACTCAACGACCAGAGTCAGAGCGGTAAAGGGACTCACCAAGAGGAGTGAAAACACGGAAGCAATAAAAAAGGATGCCATTTTGACAATAGCATCCTTTTGTATTGCTGAAAGCTAGCA
>CAYFVY010000014.1:0-921 GCA_964346715.1 uncultured Pelistega sp.
AGATTGCCTATCATAATCGTCAACAGCGTGATGATGTAGATTATCAATATTTTTCAAACTTAAATGACTTAGCAGCTTGGTGCGACTTCTTAATTGTTGCTACTGTGGGCGGTGCCCAGACTCATCACCTGATTAATGCTGAGGTGCTTGCAGCATTAGGTTCTCAGGCTTATCTCGTGAATATTGCTCGTGGTACGGTAGTCGATGAAGAAGCGTTACTTAAAGCCTTACAAGAAAAAACCATTGCGGGAGCTGGTCTTGATGTGTTCACTAATGAACCACATGTGCCTGAAGCGTTTTATACCTTGGATAATGTCGTCTTGATGCCGCATTTAGCGAGTGCGACTTTTGAGACGCGTGAAGCGATGGCACAGCGAGTGATTGATAATTTGGATGCTTTTTTCTCTACAGGTGAAGTAATCTCACGGGTAGTTTGATTTTATTTACGATTACGGCGGCGATAATCTTCAGGGTAGATGGCATTGCCTTCTGCCCAAATTCCTCGCTTTAGACGTCGTGCCTCGGCTTCAGCATGACCATAAGCGGGATTTTGCATATAGCGCACATAAGCCCAAGCATAGCCACTCGCGACCATCTGTAAATTAATATTGCGCTTATTCAGATAGATAGTGCCCAAGACACGCTTATATCGATCACGACCATCGACGTGAATCTGTACGTGTTTGTGGATAATCAGATCGCGTAAGTAGGTACGCGCCTTTTGTCCAAATGCCTGGCCCCTCTCTGGTGCATCAATTTCGCTTAGTCGAACTTTATGCTGAACTTTCTGCTTATCTAAACAGGTGATTGTGTCACCATCGTTAACATTGACGACTTTGCAATGTAGTTGTTGGGCTTGAGCGAGTGTAGAGCATAAGCTCGCACTTAGAATAATGCCAAGACCAAGAAGAAATTTAGACA
>CAYFVY010000014.1:931-27635 GCA_964346715.1 uncultured Pelistega sp.
AACGAGGTTACCCGGAGAATTTATGTGATCTTGTCACCAGAAATCTGAATACCGATTATACAGCAACAAGAATGATCGGATATTTATCCCATTATTCTGATTTGCCGGATGTAGAAGTTGTGGATGAAATGCTTGCTATTTTAAGTGATCGGAATGAAATTATCAAGAAAAAAGAATCTGAACAGGCACAGGCCAAGATCAGTGAGATTTACAGATTTGGATTAGACATTAAATAATAATGATGTATTAAAAATATAAGGCCTTATTATAAGGTATAAATCAGCTATACAACTTACGTGAGTAACAAGCCCAAAAACGTGTCTAAAAAGGACATAGACAAGTTTAAATAGTAGTTTGACTAGGGACTATCCCTAGAAACGTGTATAAATCGTCTTTTATGTGACATTCTTCGGTATAAATACAGCTTATTGTTGAGCAGATGAATAAATAAAAACTAAATATGCGAGACACAATAGCGTACGTACAAGCGGCGTTATCACACTTAGGAGACTGTATGAAAATTGGTTTTGTGGGCTTGGGTAATATGGGCGGCCCAATGGCATTAAATTTGCTTAAAGCAGGACATAGCTTGTCAGTATTTGATTTGGTACCTAGCTCAGTGGAGACCTTGGTACAAGCAGGCGCTACTGCCTGTGCAAGTCCAGCGGATGTTGCCAAGCAAGATATTGATGTCTTGATCACCATGTTGCCTGCCTCGGTACATGTGCGCTCAGTTTATCTTGGCGACGAGGGTATCTTACAAGCAGTTAAACCATCAGTCTTATTAATTGATTCTTCAACAATAGATCCACAGACAGCGCGTGAAGTTACGGACACCGCAAGTAAGCAAGGTAATCCTATGCTGGATGCGCCGGTATCGGGTGGTACAGGTGGGGCTCAAGCGGGCACCTTGACATTTATGGTGGGTGGCGCCCAAGAAGACTATACACGAGCACAAGAAATCCTTGGCGCTATGGGTAAGAATATCGTCTATTGCGGTGGACCTGGTAATGGTCAAGTCGCTAAGATCGCAAATAATATGCTGCTTGGTATTTCTATGATTGGTGCTGCTGAAGCCATGAATCTTGGCGTGTCCTTAGGTATGGATCCGAAGATTCTAGCGGGTATTATTAATACCTCTTCTGGCCGTTGCTGGAGTAGTGAAGTCTATAACCCATACCCAGGTGTGGTTGAGACTGCCCCCGCATCACGCGACTACACAGGTGGCTTTGGTGCGGATTTAATGTTAAAGGATTTGGGCCTAGCGACGGAAGCTGCGCGTCATATTAAAGCGCCAGTCACCTTAGGCGCAACGGCGCAACAACTCTATCAAACCTTCAGCAATCTAGGTCATGGTGGTTTGGATTTCTCCGCCATTATTAAGATGATGAGCAAACAGTAGGGGTGAGTATGTTTAGTACAGCATTAGGTGAAGAGCAGCAAATGATCCGTGATATGGCACGTGATTTTGCACAGAATGAAATTGCTCCTCATTCAGAGAAGTGGGAAAAAGAAGGCTGGCTCGATGATGCCACGATTGCTCAGATGGGTGAGTTAGGCTTATTGGGTATGACTGTCCCAGCAGAGTTTGGTGGCTCTTTTACGGATTACGTTTCGTATGCCTTAGCGGTGGAAGAAATCTCTGCTGCTGATGCAGCCATGGGTACCATGATGAGTGTGCACAGCTCGGTGGGTTGTGGTCCGATTTTAAAAGCGGGGACACAAGAGCAAAAGGAACACTGGTTACCTGATATGAGTGCCGGTAAGATTCTTGGTAGCTTTTGCTTAACTGAGCCACAGGCGGGATCAGAAGCGAATAATTTGAAATGCCGCGCGACGCTAGAAAATGGTGAGTGGGTATTGAATGGTGCTAAGCAATTTGTCACGAATGGCAAGCGTGCTGGTGTGGCAATTGTCTTCGCTGTGACCGATCCTGACTTGGGTAAAAAGGGAATTTCGGCTTTTATCGTGCCAACCAATACACCGGGTTATATCATCAGCCGCGTTGAACAGAAAATGGGTATTCGTGCTTCGGATACCTGTGCGATTACGTTTGATAATTGTCGTATTCCAGAAGCCAATTTACTCGGTGAACGAGGCAAAGGCCTAGCGATTGCGCTCTCAAACTTAGAGAATGGTCGCATCGGTATTGGTGCTCAATCAGTGGGTATTGCACGTGCAGCGTGTGAGGCAGCGGTGCAATATGCTAAAGAGCGTGTGCAATTTGGTAAGCCTTTATATGAGCATCAAAGTGTGGCGAATATGCTAGCTGAAATGCATACCCAAGTTGAGGCAGCCCGCCTTATGGTGTTACATGCCGCTTCCTTGAAGGATCGTGATATTCCATGCTTATCACAGGCTTCACAAGCGAAGTTATTTGCATCTGAAACTGCTGAGCGTGTATGTTCGATGGCGATTCAAGTGCATGGCGGTTATGGCTTTTTGGAAGATTATCCAGTTCAGCGTTATTACCGTGATGCGCGTATTACGCAAATTTACGAGGGTACAAGTGAGGTACAGAAAATTGTCATTACACGCAGCTTGATTGATCAGTCTTAGTGTATACTTTGTGACATACAATAATAATTAAATATGAATGCATGCGTCTGTCCATACGGCTCTTAGTGCGATAGTGACAACGTTTTTACCGAAGTCGTTGTATTAGTAAATTGTATTTGCTAATACTTTTATATCCCTGACTCTTTATGAGTCGGGGATTTTTTTGTTGTATGGCTTTGCGTTATATAATAATAGAAATTTAGCCAGATTGAGGGACTTGTGAGTACGAAAGAAATACAAAATCAAGAGACTGAACAGATTAAGCGTCAACACTTGCGTCAGATGCAAGAGGCTCAGGAGCGCCTGCAAGAAGCACAAGAGGATCTTGAAGATGCTCAACAAGAGTTTGAGCAGGCACAGGATGAGTTAGATGAGGTGCATGCACAATTGCACGCCCTAGATGGTGAGAACTCCGAGCTTGCAGATCTCCTTACTGTGGACCCACCTGAAGAGAGTTCTTTATTTGAGCAGCAACCGAGTGCTGCCGAAGAAGCTGCTACAGAATCTTCCGATACTGACCGGCAACCAGCGTCTTTAATGGCATCGGTGGAGTATGTGCACGGGAAGAAACGTGAGACAATTCCCTTAAATAAATTAGCCGGCTATAAAAAAGACTCTTCGCGCTTGCTTTGGGTCGGTCTAAAGGATCCAACGAATAAAGAGCTGAAGCAGGTGTGCCGAGATTTAGGGATTTTGGATGAGGCGGCTGAAGAGCTTATGTTGACGCACCGCAAGCCTAAGATGGTTGATTATGGTGACTATCTGCATCTGGTTGCGGTGACGATTACTAAGGAAAGCAAGAAGCTCATCTTCGGTGAGATGCAGATGATCTTTGGTCTAGGTTTTGTGCTGACGGTGCGCCGTGGTGGTGCTATGAGTAATACTTCTTTACGTGATCGTCTTGAGAACTGCCCTGAGTTGATTGCGCGGGGTAGTGACTTTGTAGTAGCTGAGATTCTAGATGTCTATGCCGATAGTTTATCAGCCATGGCCTCACGCCTTGAGGTTGAGGTGAACCAGGTTGAGCAGAAGATGATGTTGCGCGGCTTTAAGGAAACCGATATTCGTAAGCTGTATAAGCAGCGTCGTGATCTTTTACGTATTCATACCTGTATGGCACCGATGATTGAAATTTGCCGTAAACTGGCTTTAGTGCGATCGGCAATTATTGAGAAAGACTCTCGCTCATACTTCAGCATTGTTTCCGATCGTATTGCGCGTATCGATGAGCAAATTAACTCCCTGCGCGAGGCCTTGGCGTTTGCCTTTGAGGCGAGTCTTATGATTGGTCAATCGCACCAGACAGATATTACGAAAAAACTAGCTGCATGGGCGGCGATGTTAGCTGTGCCCACGGCCATCGCAGGTATCTATGGAATGAACTTTGAGAATATGCCCGAACTGAAGTGGGATTGGGGTTATCCTCTCGTCTTAGTGATCATGTTCGGTATTTGTGGTTCTTTATACTGGCGCTTCAAAAAAGCCGGCTGGTTGTAGACGCTTGTTTTTATCGTTGGCTATTTCTTTAAGGTTTTAAGGCAGAATGAGTTTAAAAGTTTTTGATCTCTGTTGTGAACAAGAGCATCACTTTGAGGGTTGGTTTGCTTCGGCTGAAGACTGTGAGTCTCAAGCAAAGCGTGGTTTAGTGGAGTGTCCATTCTGTCATAGCACACAGGTGCAGCGTAAGCTATCGGCTCCGTATGTGAATCGTTCTGGTACTACTTCAACGCCCATTAGTGAGCAACAGATTGAGCAAGTTAAAGCGGCTGTCATGCAAGGCTTGCGTAATATGATTACTAAGGCCGAGGATGTGGGTGAGCGCTTTACTGAAGAAGCGATTAAGATCCATCACGGGGAAGCGGAAGAGCGCTCAATTCGTGGCCAGGCCAGCGAAGAGCAACGAGAACAATTACAGGATGAAGGGATTGATATTTTCCCAATTCCAGAAGAGTTAGATCCCAAGAAGCATCATTAAAAGTCTAAAAAGCTTGTCTTATGATTCAGCTCAACGTCTTGCATAACGGTTCAAGCGACAAGGCAATAACTTTATATAAACCTTATACAAATGAAAAACCCTTGCCAGAAAACAAGGGAATTAGGTAGAAAAGAAATAAGCCTCCAGCTATGGAGGCTTATTCGTATGTCTTAAATCATACTAACTAGCTGATTTACTTAGACATTCTTAACTTCAGACTCTAATTCAGCTTTCAACTGAGGGTCTAAATTAAGACGCTTAGCGAGTTCTTCAAGGTAAGCTTTTTCCATGAAGTTAAGATCATCACACATTGCTAAGCTTAATGCGTACATTTGTGCAGCAATATGTGGGTCAGTCGCTAAGCTGGCAACATACGCTGGATCTACTGGACGATTGATTTCTTCTTGGAACCAAGCACGGTCTTGTGGATCTGTTAAGCGCGCTAAGTTGGCATCAAGTTGTGCTTTCTCGTCATCTTGGATATGACCATCGGCTTTAGCCGCAGTAATCATGGCGACCAATAAGGCATGGCTTGCTTGCTCAACTTGAGCAGGTACGTTTGGATCAGCGGCTGAGGCTGATGATGGTGGTAAAGAACCAACTGGCGAACTACCTAATTGACCGGCTTCAGCACCTTGTTGCTCTTGCCAACGTTGGAAGGCTTTATAGGCTACTGTACCGAGAGCGGCTAGGCCACCTAATTTGGCTAGGCTGCTATCAGTTTTGCTGCCTAAAAGAATCGCTAAAGCACCAGCACCTAGGGTAGTTTTATCGCGACCTGATAGGACTGCGTTATCACCGCTAGTGGCTTCTTGGAGTTTGCCAAGAATATCAGAACCCTTAGATTGGGCACTACCGAACATGTCAGAGCCTTGTGATTGAAGCTGACCTAAAATATCAGAGATAGAGCCCTGACCGCCTTGGCCACCTTGACCGGCAATCTTACCTAAAATACTACCAAGACCGCCACTGTTCTGGCCTAACAAACTACCTAAAATATTTAAAGCGCTCATAGTCAATGTCCTTATAGGATAAATAGGGAATAGCGAGATAATTATATAAATTATCATGCTCTATCCTTATTGTATAGAAAACTTAGCAAAAATCATGTAAATCTTGCATAAAAAATGTGAATCTTTGCAAGTGTGATTTTTGTCTTGTGTAGTCTAGCGTGCTAATATGACTGCTTGATGAGTTGTCATTTTGTTATAGAAAGGAAGGTTGCGATGCCATCATTTGACGTAGTGAGTGAAGCGGATATGGTTGAAGTGCGTAATGCCATCGAGCAAGCGAATAAGGAAATTTCTACTCGCTTTGACTTTAAGGGTTCGGACGCACGTATTGAGCAAAAGGAATGGGAATTAACGCTTTTTGCGGATGATGAATTTAAGGTGAATCAGGTCAAGGATGTCTTGCTGAATAAGCTGTCTAAGCGTAATGTAGATCTGCGTTTTCTTGAGTATGGTAAGAGTGAGAAGATGTCAGGCGATAAGTTAAAGCAACAGGCGACTATCCGCAAGGGTGTAACGGGTGATTTGGCCAAGAAGATTGTTAAGACGATTAAGGACAGTAAGATTAAAGTGCAGGCCAGTATCCAAGGCGATACTGTGCGTGTAAGCGGTGCTAAGCGTGATCACCTACAAGAGGTGATTGCTTTACTCAAGAAAGAGGTGAGTGATGCGCCATTAAGTTTTAACAACTTCCGCGATTAATTATCCATCAGGGATCCATCAGGATGTACTGAGATTACTTAGACGCACTGAGATTACCTCATATGTGCTAGCGAGTCTCAGTATGTCTTGGGCAAAAGGCGCTTACAGAATACGCTGCCAATTAAACCAATGGCCATGCCACCGATACAATAATAAATAATGAATTGCTGAAAGACTTGAGCGAAACTCAGCTGCTCAATCAGTATGCGGCTTTCTGTGCCATAGATCAACACAGCATTATAGATAAGTGCCAAGACAAAACCCGCAATAACCGTCAAGATAGGCTTGGGCCAATGGCTAGGGATAAGGTAGTGGAATAGGGCAAGTGCTAACGCCACAAGACCGAGTTTATGCGCCATGGCATAGGTAAAAATAAGGAAGTATTGCCACAATACGCCTAAACTGAATGTTGCATCAGCCCCTTGATTAGCGCTGGCACCGACCAAGGCAAGATACAGCATAGCTGTCAGTAAAAAGGCTAAGAGAAAACAAACGAGGGTTTTAAGGAAATTCAAGGGATGGCTTTTGGGTGAGTGGCTAAATCTGCATAATGGCTAAATCAGCTAATAGCTAAATCAGCGTAATGACTAGAACAGTGTAATAGCTAGATCAGCGCAATGGCAAGAACAACATAATGACTAGTTCAGCGTAAACTAGTTCAGCACAATGGCTAAGGTGAGAAATAGTGCGCAATCCTATGCATTATAAAACCTTAATGCTTATAGTGATTCGCCTAAGATCCCACCTATAGCCATCACACCGAAGATGACGGCTTAGAAATTATACGCGGCTACGGTATTCGTTAGTACGTGTATCGATTTCGATTTTGTCACCGATGGTGCAGAATAACGGTACGGCAATTTCGTAGCCAGTGCTGATTTTTGCTGGTTTCAATACTTTACCTGAGGTATCACCCTTAACAGCAGGCTCAGTGTAGGTAATTTCGCGAACAATGATTGTTGGCAATTCTAAAGAGATCGCACGACCTTCGTAGAATACGACTTCAACTTGCATACCTTCTTCAAGGTAGTTTAACGCGTCACCCATATTGTCAGCTTCGACTTCATATTGGTTGTATTCTTCGTCCATGAAGACATACATAGGGTCAGCAAAGTAAGAGTAAGTACATTCTTTCTTTTCTAACATAACGACGTCAAACTTATCGTCAGCTTTATAGACTGATTCGCTAGCACTACCCGATAGCAAGTTTTTGAATTTTAATTTAACCACAGCCGCGTTACGACCTGATTTATTGTATTCAGTTTTTTGAACAACTAGTGGCTCTGAACCCACCATTACTACGTTGCCAACGCGCAAATCTTGTGCGATTTTCATTCAATCACTCCGAGTGAAATAGTTATAAAATTGATAAAACTCTTAAGCTTTGCTCAGTTTGAGCGTACTTGGGTAGTTTACTAGTTCTAGCCCAAGCCCCACCGACTCAAGATTCACCTACTATTACGTGCTGAGTGAATACCTTAAGGTAGTTTAGCTAGGCGCACTTAAGACTTTTATCGAGAATTAGCTTAATCCGATATTTTAGCCCTTTTAGAGGGTTTTTGCCTGAAAACTCAAAAGACTAAAAGACAAAGTTGGATTTTGTCGTAAAAAGTCACGATATTGCAGAGCAAACGCAGAAAATTCTTGTCGCACCTCAGCTTTTTGGAAAAAAGAACTTAAGACCTCGGCGCACTTATGTTCTTCACTCGTACCTTTCCTCGCAGTGTTCCCTGTACCTTTTCCATCATCGTTTCCCTGTGTGTTCCTTGAAGCATTTCCCGCAGCATTCCAGGCGAGTAATAAATCACGATAGTCTTGAGGCATAGGATAGCTGCTTAACCAAGCTTGCAGCTTATCAATATGGGCTTGTTCTTCCTGAGGATAGATATGCCAGACTAGTGGTTTGCCGGCCCAAATTGCTCGCACAAAGCTGTCTTCCCCGCGGACAAAATTGATATCACTTAAGCTGAGTAAGTAATCATATTGGTACTGCTCCACAAACTCAAAGCGATGCAGCATGATCTTACTCTTGGGTATTAGATAGTGTTCCAAGAGGCTCTCCGCTTGTGTGACTACTCCTTGGGGCAGGCAGATAATATAGGATTCTGGGCCGCTCACTAAGGCCTTAAATAGGCTTTCAATGGTTGCGTGCGGATAGCTAAAAAAGCTGATTAAACGCGCGCCAGACTGCCAGGCTTGGCTCACATCTTCGCTCATATAGTGACGTAACCATGCTGCTTGAGCATGAGGGTCGACTAAGAAAGTAGCTTGTCGCTCTAGTAGATCGACTTCACGTAAAAGCCCGCCTGTCTGCGTGTTAAAGCCTGGGAAGAAAAAATATTTCGCAACGCCATTATTTTGCAAAGACGCTTGGGCATGAAAGCCAGTGACCCAATCTTCTGCACTTAAATACTCAAGGTTAAACCAATAATGGGTATGCCCTGGCATGGCGGCAATATACTCAGCATCGAGTTCGCAGGCAAAGGCCTCAATACTGATTGGCGCTGGTGTAATGGCCTTAAGTGGTGCTTGCCATGCATGAATTTGAATCAGTCCAATTAGCGGCTCTGAGGTGTTGGACTCTTGATTCGTACGTAGTGTTTCTGTGTCCGTTTCGTCTGTACTCAGGGTCGGAGTGCTATATGTATTAGTTGGAGTTTCCACGGCTTCAAGCATAGCCTGGAGCATCTCTCTACTCACCACTTGTGCGGCTTGGTTAATGCCTAAAGTCTGTATATCTTGTTGTGCATCGACTATCGGTAAGATACGCGTAAAGCTGCGTAAATCATCAACCCATAAACGGATTAAGTGCAGGGGGGATGCTACGGCTTGCTTTGCATTCCTAGAGTGCGGAGTATGGCTAAACTGTTCTTGCTCAAGACATAGGGTGGCTGCCGAATCACGTGTTGCGCACTTCTCTAACAGTTGTACTAAGGGTAGATTAGGGTATTGATGAATGGTTTGTAGGAGATTGCAAGCTAGGCGCCAGCACACCCCAATATCTCCATAGTTATCTATCACTCGGCAAAAGATATCGATACTCGCCTGTGCTGCCTGTACCGAGGATGGGGATAGGGCAGAAGACATTGCTGAAGCTAAGGGTAGATTGGGCGTAGAAGTGCTTGGCATAGAAATGCGTAATCTCTTTTAAAATCATATGAAAAAAGCCATACCTATTAAAACATAAGTATGGCTTTATGGGTGTTGCTGAGCCTACGAACGCGCTTAGTGGGTAGACTCAGCGCACAGACTCAGCGAATGAGCTAAGCAATTACGCGAGTAATTGGCGCAGAACAAACGGCAAGATACCACCATGGTTGTAGTATTCGACTTCGATCGGTGTGTCGATACGAAGTAATACTTGAACGTCTTGTTTCGAGCCATCTTCACGGTTAATCGTTAGCGTTACGTCTTGTTGAGCGGTAATGCCATTCTCCAAACCACTAATATCAAAGGTTTCACGACCCGTGATACCTAGGCTTTGTGCACTATCAGTACCCTTGAATTGCAATGGTAGTACGCCCATACCCACTAAGTTATTGCGGTGAATACGTTCAAAGCTACGAGCGATTACCGCTTTAACGCCGAGTAATAGGGTGCCCTTAGCCGCCCAGTCACGTGATGAACCTGTACCGTACTCTTCACCCCCAAAGACAACGCTTGGTGTCTGTGTAGAAACATAACGCATCGCTGCTTCATAAATAGACATACGCTCGCCTGTTGGCTGAAGAATGGTTTCGCCACCTTCAACTAAGCTGCCGTCTTCTTTTGGTGGAATCATGAGGTTCTTAATACGTACGTTGGCAAAGGTACCACGCACCATGACTTCGTGTTGGCCACGGCGTGAGCCGTAGCTGTTGAAGTCGCCTTTGCTAACGCCATGCTCAATCAACCATTGACCAGCAGGTGATTTCTCATTAATTGAGCCCGCGGGTGAAATATGGTCAGTCGTTAATGAATCACCAAAGATAGCTAACACACGCGCGCCTTGAATCACGGGTAGGGCACCTGGGGTCATTGAGAAGCCATCAAAGAATGGTGGCTTCGCAATATAGGTTGAAGTAGGCCAATTATAGGTTTCGCCTGTAACACCTTCAATGCGTTGCCAGAGCTCGCCTGGGTTGCTCTTAATTTGGCTGTAGTTATCACGGTAAGCCTTAGGTTTCATGGCTTTTGGTAATAACTTAGCGACTTCTTCATTCGTAGGCCAGATGTCACCTAACCAAACATCACCTTTTTTACCTTTACCTACGGGTTCTTCCATCAGGTTCTTGTTGATATTGCCAGCAAGCGCATAGGCAACGACAAGCGGTGGAGAAGCAATAAAGTTGGCTTTCACATTAGGGTGAATACGTGCTTCAAAGTTACGGTTACCCGATAGGATAGCGGCACCGACAATATCATTCTCAAGAATGACTTTGTTCATTGCTGGTGTGAGATCGCCAGCGTTACCGATACATGTTGTACAGCCGTAAGCGGCAACATCGAAGCCGAGTTTCTCTAAGTAAGGTAATAAACCTGTCTTGCTGAGATACTCAGTGACAACACGTGAGCCAGGTGCTAAGGATGTCTTAATATGTGGTTTAACGGTCAGGCCAGCTTGTACGGCTTTCTTCGCCAATAGACCCGCGGCAATTAAGACGCTTGGGTTAGACGTGTTGGTACACGAGGTAATGGCAGCAATCAAGATATCGCCGTTATGGACGTCGATGCCATCATCATTGGTAAATGTCTGTGTCAGTTTGTTCGCATTCTGGTTAAAGCCACCTGCTGCAATTGGAGCAGAGAAGAGCTTCGTGAATTGTTGACGAATCTGATCAATCTGAATACGGTCTTGCGGACGCTTAGGACCTGCCACAGAAGGCGATACTTTGCTTAAATCAAGCGTTAAGAGCTTGGTGTAGTTAATATCTTTGGCTTTCGGTACACCAAACATCTTCTGTGCTTTGTAGTAGGCACGGAAGGCTTCAATTTCTTGTTTGGTACGGCCGGTGCCTTCAAAGTAGTTCATGGTGTTTTCATCGATCGGGAAGAAACCCATGGTCGCGCCGTACTCAGGCGCCATATTTGCAATGGTTGCACGGTCAGGTACGGTTAGGCTCTCGGTACCTTTACCACAGAACTCAACGAATTTACCCACGACTTTTTCTTTGCGCAGCATCTCGGTGATGGTGATCACAAGGTCAGTCGCTGTCACGCCACCGCGTAGTTCACCCGTGAGTTCAACACCAATGACGTCAGGGGTTAAGATGTAGACTGGCTGGCCTAGCATCGCGGCTTCGGCTTCAATACCGCCGACACCCCAACCTACTACACCAATACCGTTAATCATAGTGGTGTGTGAGTCGGTACCCACTAAGGTGTCAGGATAGTACACATCATCGCTGGTTTTGTGTACACCAGGTGCTAAGTGTTCTAGGTTGACTTGGTGGACAATACCGAAGCCTGGAGGCACAACGCCAAAGGTATCAAAGGCTTGCATACCCCATTTCATAAATTGATAGCGCTCACGGTTACGCTTGAACTCGAGCTGCATATTCAGATCTAGTGCGTTAGGTGTACCGTAATGGTCAATCATGACAGAGTGGTCAACTACAAGGTCAACAGGGACCAATGGCTCAATGCGTTTAGGATCTTGGCCCATGCCTTCTGCGACGGCACGCATAGCGGCAACGTCAGCTAATAACGGTACGCCGGTAAAGTCTTGTAGGACAACGCGAGATACAACGAATGGGATCTCAGCGGTACGCTTGGCTTTCGGCTTCCACTTAGCCAGCTGTTTAACGTGTTGATCAGTTACTTTAACGCCATCGTGATGACGTAAAACAGCTTCTAATACAATACGAATAGATACGGGGAGACGATTAATCTCAACATCGAGTAATTTGCCTAGCTCAGGTAGAGAATAGAACTTTGCTTTTTGTTCACCGATGGAGAACTTCTTTAAAGTCTTGGAAAATGTCATTGCTGGCTCCTCTATAAAAAAAGGTATAGCTATGCATGTAGCATATCTATACCTTTCATTTTAAGTGTAAAACTAATTATTTAAAAAGTTTGGCTAGATTTGCTACACCTGTACGAATTTTGTCTTCACTAACTGTCACGAAGCTAAGACGCATATTACTCGTAACAGCCGATGAGGCAATGGGGTAAAACGGTTCGCCCGGTACGTAAGCAACTTTTTGCTCTTCAACCGCGCGAGGTAATAATACGGTAGTGTTGACTTGATCTGGGAATTTCATCCAAATAAACATACCACCTTCAGGGCGAGTCCACTGCACATCACCACCACCAAAGTTATCTTCTAATGCTTCAAGCATAAAGTTACATTGGCGCTTATATAGCTCACGCACTTTAGGTAGGTGTTCTTGCAAGAAACCATCCTTAACTGCCTCGTACACAGCCATTTGCGTAATCGTGGCAGTATGCAGGTCAGTAGCTTGCTTGAGTTGTACCATCTTACTAATAATTGCTTCAGGCGCCAAGATAAACCCTAGTCGTAAACCAGGAGATAGGATCTTAGAGAAGGAACCCATACGGATGACGCAGCCACCATGTTGCTTAGAAAGTGCAAAAAGACCAGGTAGAGCCTCACCGACGAAACGTAATTCACCATATGGATCGTCTTCAATCAGTGGTAGGTTCAACTCTGCACAACGCTTAACTAAGGCAATTCGACGCTCTAAGTTCAAGGTTAGGCCTGTCGGGTTTTGGTAGTTAGGCAGGGCATATAAGAAGCGTGCACCTGCGGCTTTTTCTTCCGTAAGGCTTTCTGGAATTAGACCGTTATCATCAGTTGGAATCGAGTCATACACAGGACCAAATTGGCTAAATGATTGGATCGCACCAAGGTAGGATGGAGACTCCATTAATACTTTAGAGCCTTCGTCAATAAATAATTTACCAATAAGGTCTAGCGCTTGCTGTGAGCCAGAAACAATAAGTACTTGGTCAACATTAATATCAACGCCACGTTTCTTGAAATCTTCGACTACCCATTCGCGTAATGGGCGATAGCCCTCGGTTGGACCGTATTGCAAGGCTGTCTTGGGCTGTGTCGCAAACACAGTTTCATACGCCTTCGCGAGTTGGGTGATTGGGAAGCCCTCAGGTGAAGGTAGGCCACCTGCAAATGAAATCACATCAGGGCGTTCGGTAACTTTTAAAATTTCGCGGATTACTGAGCTAGATGCTCCAATAGCGCGACGAGATAATTGATAAGACATAATACTCACACATCGATTGTTTTTTTATAGGGCAATGAGCTTATATTATCGCTTTTTAGATAAATAATCACGTTTGCCCAAAAAAAGCGTTATTTTCTTTGGCAAAAGGCCTTGTATACCGTGCTTATAAGAGGTTTCAAGGTGTTTTTCAGGCTTTTAAAAACCTGGTTTTACAGCTTAAATCTTAAGACTTGCTTTGCGCCCAGCTAGGGGTTCTTTTTTGCATAAAGGCATCAATGCCTTCTTGCGTATCAGCTAACAGCATATTGTCGGCCATGACCTGCGCTGCTTGTGCATAGGCTTGGCTGATGGGTAACTCAAGTTGTTGATAAAACAACTGCTTACCCATGGCTAAAGAGCCTGCTGGTTTATGGCAGAGTTTTAGAGCGAGTTCATGTACTCGTTGATCAAGATCTTCAGCGGCAACACAGTGGTTAATCAGGCCAAGTTCCTGAGCTTGCTGAGCCGTAATAAACTCGCCTGTAACGAGCATCTCAAAGGCTTTTTTACGGCCAATATTACGTGATAAAGCAACGGCTGGAGTCGAGCAGAAGAGGCCCACATTAATACCTGAAACAGCGAATTTGGCGTTCTCGCTGGCAATCGCCAAATCACACATGGCTACCAATTGGCAACCAGCCGCGGTGGCGATGCCATGTACCTTAGCGATAACCGGTTGTGGTAAGGCTAAGAGTGATTGCATAAATCGACCGCAATGCTGGAAAAGCTCCAGTTGATATTGGTGATCGGGATTCTGGCGCATCTGCTTTAAATTATGTCCTGAGCAAAATGCCTTACCTTCGGCCTGAATCACCACGACTCGTACACTCGCATCGTGTTGAATACTCTCAAGTTCCTGGATTAATAAGTCTAGCATCTGCATAGAAAGCACATTAAATTGATCGGCTTGATTTAAGCTTAAGGTCGTGATTCCTTGCTCGTCGTGACGCAAGAGGATGCTTTCATTAGGGGCTGCATTGCTTGGGAGGCTTGAGTTGGCTGAGGTGGCAGCAGAGGGCATAAGGTAATAACTCCTAGAAGATAGAGCAATAGCTAATAGGCAATAGGTAATAAGCAATTAGCAATAGGCCATTAGCAATAGGCAAGTTCTTTAGCTTAAACCAGTTTAGCCTTGCTGGGTCTTATGGATAACCCCTGTTGTCACACATTCATAAAAAAACCGAGTGCTTTGGGCACTCGGTTAATCTGCAGAGGATAGGCTTGGGTGTCTTCTGTACTTATCCAAGTAGCTTGGAGTTAAGCATTAAGAATACACCTTAGCCAAATCAGTGTGCATCAATTAGACGTTCACTGTTGCTGCAACTTCTTGGTAGCTTTCGATTTCATTGAAGTTCATGTAGCGGTAGATAGAGTCGCTATTTTGATCAATGATACCGATATCAGCCATATACTCTTCACGTGTTGGGATACGACCTAGACGTGAGCAGATAGCAGCCAATTCAGCAGAACCTAGGTACACGTTCGTGTTCTTACCTAAACGGTTCGGGAAGTTACGTGTACTGGTTGACATTACAGTTGCGCCTTCGCGTACTTGCGCTTGGTTACCCATACATAGTGAGCAACCAGGCATTTCCATACGTGCACCTGCAACGCCTAGAACACCGTAGTGGCCTTCGCTAGTAAGTTGGTCTTGGTCCATCTTGGTTGGAGGAGCTACCCATAATTTAACAGGGATATCACGCTTACCTTCAAGTAGTTTAGACGCAGCACGGAAGTGACCAATATTGGTCATGCAGCTACCGATAAACACTTCGTCAATCTTCTCACCAGCAACGTCAGATAGTGTTTTCACATCATCAGGGTCGTTCGGGCAAGCAACGATTGGCTCATGGATATCTGCTAAGTCAATTTCAATGATCTCTGCGTATTCAGCGTCAGCGTCAGCTTTCATCAATTGTGGGTTAGCTAACCATGCTTCCATGGCTTTAATACGACGGGCAAGTGAACGCTCGTCTTGGTAGCCATTAGCAATCATGTTCTTCAACAAAGTAATGTTACTGTTGATGTATTCAATGATTGGCTCTTTGTTCAAGTGAACAGTACAACCTGCGGCTGAACGCTCAGCAGATGCATCAGATAGTTCGAATGCTTGCTCAACTTTCAAATCAGGTAGACCTTCGATCTCAAGGATACGGCCAGAGAAAATGTTCTTCTTACCTTGTTTTGCAACGGTTAAAAGACCTTTCTTGATAGCGTATAAAGGAATCGCATTCACTAAGTCACGTAATGTCACGCCAGGTTGTAATTTACCCTTGAAGCGTACCAATACAGACTCAGGCATGTCTAAAGGCATAACGCCAGTTGCTGCAGCAAACGCAACTAGACCAGAACCTGCTGGGAAGCTGATACCGATTGGGAAACGAGTATGAGAGTCACCACCTGTACCTACAGTGTCAGGCAATAACATACGGTTTAACCAAGAGTGAATCACACCGTCGCCTGGACGCAATGCAATACCACCACGAGTACTGATGAACTCAGGGAGTTCTTTGTGTGTTTTCACGTCAACTGGTTTTGGATAGGCTGCTGTATGGCAGAAAGACTGCATGACAAGGTCAGCTGAGAAGCCTAAGCAAGCTAAGTCTTTCAACTCGTCACGTGTCATAGGACCTGTGGTGTCTTGGCTACCTACTGATGTCATGCGTGGTTCGCAGTAAGTACCTGGACGAACGCCTTGACCCTCAGGAAGACCACAGGCACGACCAACCATCTTCTGTGCTAGGGTGAAGCCCTTGCCAGTGTCGACTGGGTTGTTTGGTAAGCGGAATAGGGTAGAAGCAGGTAGACCAAGTGCTTCACGTGCCTTAGCAGTTAGGCCACGACCAATGATGAGAGGAATACGACCGCCAGCACGTACTTCATCAAAAAGAACGTCTGATTTTACTTCGAACTCAGAAATAACTTGGCCGTCTTTGAGTGCTTTACCATCGTATGGGCGTAATTCAACTACGTCACCCATGTTCATTTGAGATACGTCTAATTCGATAGGTAGGGCGCCAGCATCTTCCATGGTGTTGTAGAAAATAGGTGCAATTTTGCCACCTAAACATACACCGCCAAAGCGCTTGTTCGGTACGAAAGGAATGTCTTCACCTGTGAACCACAATACAGAGTTAGTTGCTGACTTACGAGAAGAACCAGTACCAACCACGTCACCTACGTAAGCAACTAGATTGCCTTTTTCAGCGAGTGATTGGATAAATTTGATAGGACCACGCTTACCATCTTCTTCCGGCTCGAAAGGTGCGCCATCACGCTTGTTTTTTAACATGGCTAGGGCGTGCATTGGGATGTCAGGACGTGTTGTTGCGTCTGGAGCTGGAGACAAATCGTCGGTGTTGGTTTCACCAGGTACTTTGAATACAGTGATGGTTAGGCTTTCTGGTACTTCAGGACGGCTAGTGAACCACTCAGCATCGGCCCAGCTTTGGAGTACTTCTTTAGCGAAGGCGTTGCCTTTTTCAGCTTTCTCTTGTACGTCGTGGAAAGAGTCAAACATCAATAAGGTGTGCTTTAAGGCGTTAGCAGCGATCTGACCTAATTCTGCATTGTCTAATAGCTCAATTAATGGGCTGATGTTATAACCACCTAACATAGTACCAAGTAATTCAGTTGCTTTAGCCGCTGAGATCAACGGTGTTGTCTCTGTACCAAAAGCTACAGCAGCTAGGTATGATGCTTTCACTTTAGCAGCATCGTCAACGCCAGCAGGTACGCGGTGAGTGATTAAGTCAACTAAGAATTCGCCTTCACCAGCGGGTGGGTTTTTGATCAATTCAATAAGGTCTGCTGTCTGTTGAGCAGATAATGGTAGCGGGGGAATACCTAATGCGGCACGCTCAGCCACATGTTTACGATAAGATTCCAACATAGTTCGTTATCCTATATCTAAAGGGGTTAAGGAGATTTAATACACGTATTATAAGGGATTTTACGCATTGTGTCTTATGTCTTATATAAGACTTGAAAATTAATTTGTTTTTTGTGCAATAAATGATACAGAATCTAAAGTTAGAATAGGTATTCGGGAGGATTCAAATCAAATTCCTTGTTTTGTAACAATACTATGTTCATATTTAATATAATTGTTATTAGCAAACTCCTTAAATTAAGGTGTGTGGTTAAAATAAATTTTATAATGCGCCAAGCTTGAAAATTAGCCGAGAGATCATTGGCTGAGAGACAAGTAAGCAGTGTTTTTAGCTACTAAGTAGTTTCAACTTGTAAGTATTTTAACTATCAGTTTGTTTTGAATTGATACGAATAAATTGCTTGTATAATATACAAAAATTTTTTAATAACACAATTGGGGAAATCAATGTCTAATACGACAAAAATTGTTGGTGCCGTTGCGGTCTTAGCTGCTGTAGGTTATGGTGCTTATTACTTTATGAACCAGAAAGCCAACGATGTCATGGTTGAAAAAGTTAATGCTTATCTGGTTAAAAACAATTTACAAGATAAGGTGAAATGGGAGAAAAGCGAGGCTTCAGTTGCAGGTACGGCATCTTTCTATAATGTGACCTTAGTTGGTGATAATCCTGATGAAACCTTAAAAATCCAACAACTAAATGTGACCGATTTTAATGAAAGTGAAGATGGTGGTTCAGTCGCACTTAATTTTACAGGTCTATCAGATCATCAAGGTAAATCATTATTCTTGGGTACTGCTGCAGGTGGTGTAGCCACTGAGGAAGGTTTAGAGTCTATCGGTTACGACCAATCTTTGCCTTTATTAAATGGTGAAGTTAAGAGTAGCTATAGTAAGAAAGCCAATGATCTAAATAACTGGGTGAAATTAAATCAGGAACAAGTTTTTGATGTGACGTTCGACCTTAAGGCTTTAGACACGAATAATTTAGTCGATACGCTACTTGAGAAACAAGACCAGATTGAAGATGACCCAGGTGCTTTAATTGCTCCATTAACTCCAGTGAAACTTTCAAAATTAGAAATTGCTTTTGAGGATAAAGGTGTTCTTGCTAAAGCTAAGGCCAGTGGTGGTGCGGAAGAAATCAAATTAGAAGAATGTCAGTTTGGCTTGGCTATGATGGGTGTAAGCGAAAAAGCCAATGATATTTGCCAAAGCGTTATTGATTTCAGTAATGGTACGAAGAAAACCATCGCTTTCAAAGCCAATCCAGCGCAGCCTTACCCAGTGATTAATTTGATGGAATTGGGCCAAGGTGGTATGCCTGATGTTAATAAGTTGATTGAGGAGCTTAATGTAACCATAACTAACTAAGACTAGCGGTATCGGTGAGGTAGGCTACGATATCATTCGGCTAGCTCAGTGGCTTGATAAGTCAGTTCTACTTAGTCTTATGTTTTGATTACGTTTCGAGTACTCATAATAATCCCCTTAAATGTCATTGCGCATTTAAGGGGATTATTTTATTCTCTATCGTTTAGGGTTAAAGCAAGGGCTTGATCCTAATTAAGTGGCAAGAGTGGTATTTAGTTCACAACTTAGGCGTTCAAACATTGACAACAGCATTGAACTTAGCAAGATTAAGCTCTTAAGTCGTCATACTCAGGATGGCGCTTGAGGTAGGCTTGCGTATATGAACATGCGGGTATAACTTTCCAAGCTTTGGCACGTGCGGCATCGAGAGCAAAACGGGTTAACTCACCAGCGATACCACGACCACCAATCTCTTCAGGGACCATGGTATGTGTGATGCATATGACACCACCATTGAGATGGTAGTCGATATAAGCTTGGTGACCGTCTACGTTAACACTGAATAATTCTTTATCTTCTTGATGTTCGATATTAAGCGACATTAGAGTCTCCTCGGGGATAAATGCGATATTCTGTCTACGATAAAGTAATCTGGTGAGCAGTGCAAGTAGTGAGTAGCTCGCGTATTTACCTATGCTCCAGGCATGATTAAGAGTACACAAATCCAAACCACAATAGTGGCGATAATGCCTAAGAAACAACCGCCCCAAAATCCTAAGATTGGCCATTTAATACCTAGTGGTACTTGAGCTGGGTCGACGTGTGCTAATTGCCTATTTGCATGCCCAATTAAGCCGAATTTCGTATGTGGCATAAATAAGCGGAAGAAATAATCCAATAAGATAGCAGTCTTATTTGATAGTGTTAGGCGCTTCCAGGGTAAGACGTTTAGGAAAGGGTGCTTCATAACTTCATTGGTGCGCTGAATATTATGCATAAAGATATACAGGCCAGAAGCAATGGTAAGTACAAGACAAGCAAGTAAAATACTGAACGTGATACTGAGGATAAGCTGGATCATAGAGTGAGTCAAAGTCTGCAATAGACGTATAAATAAATTATCGAAAACCTAAAGTGTAGCAAAATTTAATCAGGTATAAAAAATATCGGCTGTCACCGTGGACAGCCGATAGTGTAATGCCTTGTGGTGTCTAGCTAGGTGATGGTTTCTCAGGCCTAGCCAGTTACCTCATGAGTGTCGATTAAGGACGCTCATTAAGTGGTACAAATTTGATATCGTCAGGGCCAACGTAGTTAGCTGTCGGACGAATAATCTTATTGTCGACACGTTGTTCAAGAATGTGTGCTGCCCAACCTGCTGTACGTGCTAGCACGAATAGCGGTGTGAACATAGCAGTCGGCACACCCATCATGTGGTAAGAAACCGCTGAGAACCAGTCAAGGTTCGGGAACATTTTCTTAATTTCCCACATGGTGCTTTCTAAGCGCTCAGCAATATCGTACATCTTCGTATTGCCAGCTTCATCAGAAAGTTCTTTAGCAACTTTCTTAATTACCACGTTACGTGGGTCAGAAATCGTATAAACAGGGTGACCAAAACCAATCACCACTTCTTTGTTTTCTACACGCTTACGGATGTCTGCTTCAGCTTCATCAGGTGTTTCATAACGCTTTTGTACTTCAAAAGCGACTTCGTTAGCGCCACCGTGTTTTGGACCACGTAAGGCACCAATCGCACCAGCAACCGCTGAGTACATATCTGAGCCTGTACCTGCAATAACGCGGCTAGTAAAGGTTGAAGCGTTAAATTCATGCTCTGCGTATAGGATCAATGAGATATGCATAGCGCGTACCCATGATTCTTGCGGTGCTTCGCCATGAAGCAAGTGCAAGAAGTGGCCGCCAATGCTGTCATCATCGGTTTGTACATCGATGATACGACCATTGTGGCTAAAGTGGTACCAGTATAAAAGTGCAGAACCTAAGCAAGCCATCAAGCGGTCAGCGATATCGCGAGCGTCAGCGGCGTTGTGGTCGTCTTTTTCAGGTAAGGTGCAACCTAGAACCGATACTGCTGTGCGCATAACGTCCATTGGGTGGCTGGCTGCAGGTAAAGACTCTAAAACAGTCTGCAAGTTAGCCGGTAGGCCACGTAGACGGCGTAGTTTTTCTTTATAGGCTTTTAATTCTTTCGCATTAGGTAGTTTGCCGTGTACTAATAAGTGGGCAATTTCTTCAAACTCACTCACTTCAGCTAAGTCTAAAATATCGTAACCACGGTAGCTTAGGTCATTGCCAGTGCGACCAACAGTACATAGTGCTGTGTTACCAGCAACAACGCCAGAGAGGGCAACCGATTTTTTTGCCTTAGGCTTGATTTCTTCAGTCATTAAAAACTCCTTAAATTAGGTAAATTATTTGCCTTTTGCAAAAAGCGCGTCTAACTTAGCTTCGTAGGCGTGGTAGCCAATACGGTCATAAAGTTCTTCACGAGTTTGCATCAAGTCAACTACGTTGCGTTGGTGGCCATCACGACGAATGGCTGTGTATACAGCTTCAGCGGCTTTGTTCATGGCACGGAAGGCAGATAATGGATAGAGCACCATACCCACACCAACGCTGGCTAATTCTTCTACGCTAAATAATGGTGTTGCACCAAATTCAGTAATGTTCGCTAATAAAGGTACATTGATGGCCTTAGCAAATTTCTCATAGGTTGGGAGGTCGTAAGCGGCTTCGGCAAAGATGCCGTCAGCACCAGCTTCGACACACTTGATAGCACGTTCGATAGCCGCATCTACGCCTTGGGCTTGGATGGCATCAGTGCGTGCAATAATGAAGAATTGCTCATCAGTACGTGCATCCGCAGCGGCTTTAACACGATCTGCCATCTCTTCAGTTGAAACGATTTCTTTGCCTGGACGGTGACCGCAACGCTTAGCACCTACTTGGTCTTCAATGTGGCAAGCAGCAGCGCCTGCTTTGATAAGGCCTTGAACAGTACGTGCAATATTAAATGCTGATGGACCTAAACCTGTATCAATGTCAACTAATAATGGAACATCACATACATCAGTAATGCGACGTGTATCGACTAACACGTCTTCTAGGGTATTAATCCCTAGGTCAGGAAGACCTAGTGAGCCTGCGGCCACACCACCGCCTGATAAATAAATAGCGCGAAAGCCAGCACGCTTAGCAAGTAATGCATGATTGGCATTAATCGCACCAGTAATCTGTAATGGTTTCTCGTCCGCTAGTGCTTGGCGAAATTTCGCGCCTGCAGATTGAGGGGTAGCCATAGTTAACTCCTAATTCTTTACATGTTGAACATGCGTAACATGATTAAATTAACGGCCACACGAGGTGGCCGTTAAAGGGGGGACTATCTTATTTCAATAAATCGGCAACGCCGTCACGCTCTTCAAGCAATTCATTCAATGTGAAATCCATGCGCTCACGTGAGAATTGGTCAATCACGAGATCTTTAACGATCGTGTATTCACCGTTAGCTGTAGTTACTGGGAAGCCGTAAACGATGCCTTCTGGAATGTCGTAAGAACCATCAGAAGGAACACCCATCGTTACCCACTTACCGTTGCTACCTAAAACCCAGTCACGGATGTGATCGATTGCCGCGTTAGCAGCAGAAGCAGCAGAAGAAAGACCACGGGCTTCAATAATGGCCGCACCGCGCTTACCTACGGTAGGAATAAAGGTTTCTTTGTTCCAAACGTCGTCGTTGATTTGCTTCTCTAGACCAACACCGTTAGCGTTCACGTAACGGATGTCTGGGTACATGGTTGGAGAGTGGTTACCCCAAACAATCAATTTCTCGATGTCTTTAACTTGTGTACCAGATTTCTGAGCTAATTGAGTTAGCGCACGGTTATGGTCTAAGCGTAACATTGCAGTGAAGTTTTTCGCTGGTAGATCTGGAGCAGATTTCATAGCGATGTAGGCGTTCGTGTTAGCAGGGTTACCAACTACAAGTACTTTAACGTCACGGCTAGCAACAGCATTCAATGCTTTACCTTGTGCGGTGAAAATTTGGGCGTTAGCTTGCAATAGGTCTTTACGCTCCATACCTGGGCCACGTGGACGTGCGCCTACTAATAAAGCAATGTCAACGTCTTTAAATGCAGTCATTGGATCGCTATGAGCAGTCATCTCTTGTAATAATGGGAATGCGCAATCATCAAGCTCCATCATTACGCCTTGAAGTGCTTTTTGAGCTTTTTCGTCAGGAATTTCAAGAAGTTGAAGAATTACAGGCTGATCTTTGCCTAACATTTCACCAGAGGCAATACGGAATAAAAGGGCGTAACCGATTTGGCCAGCAGCTCCTGTAACGGCAACGCGTACGGCAGGTTTTGACATAAAATGCTCCAATTAAATTTAAAAATGTCTTTATAAAATAAAAGATTTGAATGTTTGCGAACTATCGCAAAAAAGACTACACACTCAACTTGCAATGCAGCAAAGCAAACTTAGTAAAGTCTATAGAGTCTATACAGAATATACCAAAAAGTTCAGCAAAATTGCGTGAAATAAACCTGCTTATTTTATCCTCATATCTTTTTTTCGTCAATAAGTCTTATATCTTATACATGAGTAGACAGTTCTGGAAGTCTGTGGGATAATCTAGCGACTTTATCTCCACCGCAACGATATGACTGAATTTAGACCTAAACCAGAACGTACCGCTTCGTTTAGCCCGCTGTATAAGCAAATCAAAGACTTGCTCTTGCAAAGTTTAGAAGCAGGGGATTATAAGCCTGGTGAAAGCATTCCAAGCGAGCAAGAGTTAGCTAATCGATACCAAGTCAGTCAAGGGACTGTACGTAAGGCTATTGATGAATTATCGGCTGAGAATGTACTGATTCGTCGCCAAGGTAAGGGGACTTTTGTGGCGACGCACCATGAGGCTGAGGTGCGCTATCGCTTTTTACGTCTTTTTGCTGACGAATCGGATGATAATAAGCGCGCGCAAAGTCAATTTTTATCCTGCGAAGAACAAGAGCCTAGTGCAGAGCATAGGCGTATTTTTGAGTTGGGCCGAGACGAAAAAATTATCTGTATAAAACGTCTAATGAATCTACTTGATCGCCCAACGATTTATGAAGAAATCTATTTGCCCGCAAACACTTACAAGGGCATGAGCTTGGAATTGTTGGTGGATAATCGTGATCCGCTGTATGGTCTTTTTGAAAGTAAATTTGCGGTTCAGCTAATTCGTTGCGATGAAAAATTGAAGGCAGTCGCGGCTCCCTCTGATGTTGCAACTTTGTTACAAGTAGCCTCGGGTTCTCCCTTATTATCCATTGAGAGAGTATCATATACGTTTGGAGATAAACCAATGGAAATCCGTACTGGCTTATACTGTACGGAGCATCATCATTACCGAAATAGCCTATACTAAATCAGTAATGAATCGATAAGAATATTATTTATTTGTAAGTTTTTTGGGGTCTTTTATGTGCGATTTGTAAAAATTTCATATAATTGGCAAGGTTTTTTATTAATCATTTGTTGTAAATCGTCTCAGAGGTCGTTATGTCAGACTCAAAGTCCAAAGCACGCCGTGAGTTTCGCAACGTCGAAATTCAGCAGATTGTACGATATCGTAATGCGTTTCCGCAGTTTGTATCGATATTGCACCGTATCAGTGGCGCGTTAATTTTTTTAAGCCTTCCTATTCTTATCAGCCTTTTTGCTAGCAGTGTTGCTTCAGAAACGCAGTTTGCTGAGCTAGGATCAGGTTTTGGTGGTTTCTTCCTTAAATTGATTTTGTTAGCGGTACTTTGGGGCTTCATGCACCACTTATGCGCTGGCATTCGCTTCCTGTTCTTGGATATGCACTACGGTCTTGAAAAAGCTAAAGCAGCTAACAGTGCCAAAATCGTGTTAGGTGTTAGCGTAGTCCTAACCTTGATTTTTGCAATTAAATTATTTGGAGTACTCTAATGTCAAAAGAACAATATGGCAGAACGCGTCGCGTTGTAGGTGCTCACTACGGTACGATGGACTTTATCGCTCAACGAGTAACTGCAGTTATTCTTGCTATTTACTCAGTGGGCTTTTTATTGGCTGCATTATTTACCTCAATTAACTATGAAAACTGGAAGGGTTTCTTCACCTTTACCTGTTTTGGCTTACCTGTAGGTCAGATGCTCGTCACTTTAGCCTTCTTCTCGCTTGCATGGCATGCGTGGATTGGTGTACGTGATATTTGGATGGACTATATTAAACCAGTCGGTCTACGTTTGGTTCTATTTACACTAACCCTTCTATGGTTAGTGGGTTCAGTTGCCTATTTTGCTAAGATCGTTTGGAGTCTCTAAGATGAGCGCATTTATTTCTTCTTTACCCCGTCGCAAATTTGACGTGGTTGTTGTCGGTGCAGGTGGCGCCGGTATGCGTTGTTCATTACAACTTGCTCAAGCAGGTTTGAACGTCGCTGTATTATCTAAAGTTTTCCCAACTCGCTCGCATACTGTTGCAGCGCAGGGTGGTATTAGTGCTTCACTCGGTAATATGAGTGAGGACAATTGGCTATGGCACATGTATGACACCGTTAAGGGTTCAGACTGGTTAGGTGACCAAGACGCCATTGAATTTATGTGTCGTGAAGCACCGAATGCGGTGTATGAATTAGAGCACTTTGGTATGCCTTTTGACCGTAATGCTGACGGTACGATTTACCAACGTCCTTTCGGTGGTCATACAGCTAACTTCGGTGAGAAGCCTGTTCAACGTGCCTGTGCTGCTGCTGACCGTACTGGTCATGCTTTATTGCACACACTTTACCAACGCAACGTTGCATCTCGCACTACGTTCTTCGTTGAGTGGATGGCGCTTGACTTAATCCGTAACGATGCCGGTGACGTATTAGGCGTGACTGCTCTTGAGATGGAAACAGGCGATATTTACATCCTTGAAGCTAAACACACTGTGATGGCTACGGGTGGTGCGGGTCGTATTTGGGCCGCTTCTACTAACGCTTTTATTAATACGGGTGACGGTCTTGGTATGGCAGCACGTGCTGGTCTAGCACTACAGGACTTAGAGTTCTGGCAATTCCACCCAACTGGCGTGGCTGGTGCTGGTGTATTGATTACTGAAGGTGTACGCGGTGAAGGCGGTATCTTATTAAATAAAGATGGCGAGCGCTTCATGGAGCGTTATGCACCGAACCTGAAAGACTTGGCTCCACGTGACTTCGTATCACGCTCTATGGACCAAGAAATTAAAGAAGGCCGCGGTTGTGGTCCTGATGGCAGCTATGTGGTATTGAAACTTGACCACTTAGGTGCTGACGTGATTAATAAGCGTCTACCATCGATTCGTGAAATTGCGATTCGCTTCGGTAACGTTGACCCAATTAAAGAACCTATCCCAGTGGTACCAACAATTCACTACCAGATGGGTGGTTTGTCAACTAACTACCATGGCCAAGTATTGGCAGGGGATCCTGCAACTCAAAGCGAGACTGTGGTTAACGGTCTGTATGCAATTGGTGAGTGTGCTGCTGCTTCAGTTCACGGTGCGAACCGTCTAGGTACTAACTCGCTACTTGACTTGGTTGTATTTGGTCGTGCTTCTGGTAACCACATTATCGAAGCGCATCCTGAGCGTCAGAAAAATCACCAAGACTTGCCAATGGAATCTATTACTAAGTCACTTGACCGCGTCAATGCGATTGAGACTCGTGCCTCTGGTGAGAAAGTGCAAGACGTGGGTGATGCAATGCGTTGGGCAATGCAACAACACTGTGGTGTATTCCGTACCCTTGATCTACTTAACAAAGGTGTTGAGAAGATTGATGAGGTGGCTGAGCAAGCGAAACATATTTACTTTAAAGACAAATCTAAAGTATTTAACATGGCTCGCCAAGAAGCGCTTGAGATTGACAATATGATTGAAGTTGCTCGCGCAACCATTAAATCAGCTTCTCAACGTACTGAAAGCCGTGGCGCTCATGCCTTGAATGACCATCCAACAC
>CAYFVY010000015.1:0-13391 GCA_964346715.1 uncultured Pelistega sp.
AACTGGCGCAAGAAGATGTGGGATACCCTCATAGATACTCATTTCGAGCATCTTCGGATCGATCAGAATTAAGCGCACTTGGCTAGCATCCGACTTATACACCAAGGACATAATCATGGCATTAATACCCACTGACTTGCCCGAACCTGTGGTACCTGCAACCAATAGGTGTGGCATTTTGGCCAGATCAGCAACCACAGGATTACCAGCAATATCTTTACCCAACACCATCGTCACTTGTGATGGACTGTTATGATAGGCTTCAGAACCAATAATTTCACACAGATTCACCATCTGGCGACGTGGGTTAGGCAACTCAATCCCCATTAGGTTTTTACCAGGAATGGTTTCCACCACACGCAAACGCACTAAACTTAATGCACGCGCCAAGTCCTTGCTAAGGTTAACAATTTGGCTACCCTTAACGCCAGTTGCAGGCTCAATCTCATACCTAGTAATAACAGGGCCCGCTTGCGCTGCCACAACTGTCACTTGCACGCCAAACTCACGCAATTTCACCTCAATTAGGCGCGAGTAATATTCAATTGTCTCTGGAGCCACCGTCTCGATATTCTTAGAAGGAGGATCGAGTAAGTCCAAGGTTGGTAGCTCAGCCTCGCCACTCGCCACAGGGGTAAATAAGGTGATTTGTTTTTCTTTTTCTACACGTTGTGAAGGCTTAACTTGTGTAATTGCTGGCTCAATACGAATTGGCTTTTCGTGAACAGGCAGTTGCTCTTTTTGGGCGACGACAACTTCAACACGCTCCTCTGCCGCTTTTTCACCGATTCGGCGATCTTCGCGTTCAACTCGTAAGCCTGAGAACAGCTGTATACCCTTTTGGATAGCCATACCAATTTTCTCAGCGAGACCTAGCCAAGAGAAATTCATGAACAGACTTAAACCCAATAGAACAAATGCAATTAATAATAGAGCTGCTGGTGCTGGACCAATTAAGGTATTCAGATTATTCGAGAATAATTGTCCTAATACACCACCCGCACCACCAGGTAAGCCAATATCAATATGACGAAACTGTGTTGACTCGACACCCATAGAGCCTAAAAACACCATCAGGAAGCCTAAGCCCTGCTCCCAATGCACGCGCGGTAAGGCGACATCAGGATCAAGCACAATGCGCTTCATCATGCGACGATAGCCAACCCACATGCGCTGAACCAGCAAAATAACCAGCCACCACACAGACATACCAAATAGGTATAAAAGGATGTCTGCCACATAGGCGCCGAGTACACCCAGCCGGTTTTGTATCGCACCGCCAGATGAAGATGTGCTGACCCAACCTGGATCACTCGCATGCCAAGTAGCCAATAAAACAGCTAAAGCAATCGCCACCAAGGCATAAATAAACCACTTAGCCTCACTGAACATGGTGACTAAACGACTATTGCCTGGATCGTTGTCTTGACGGTTTTTAGTATTGCGCCCTGTGCGATTTGAGGGGGTATTTGTACTTCGTGCCATAAAACTCATTTATAATTGGGTCTTTGTATTATAGACCAAATCAATTAGTCTTAAACATTCAGAGGAGCGATTGAGCGCATGAGTACTGTAAAACATTCTAAAGTTATCATCTTAGGTTCTGGCCCTGCTGGCTATACGGCCGCCCTTTATGCTGCTCGTGCTAACTTACAACCGACCTTGATTACGGGCATGGCACAAGGTGGTCAATTAGTGACCACTACTGATGTCGATAACTGGCCTGCAGACGCTGAGGGCGTACAAGGTCCTGACCTGATGCAGCGCTTTTTAAACCATGTTCAGCGCTTTGAAACCGAAATCATTTTTGACCAAATCGACCGTGTTGATTTGAGTCAGCGCCCTTTTCAATTAAATTCTGAGATGGGCAATTCCTACACTTGTGATAGCCTCATTATTGCCACAGGCGCTTCGGCTCGTTACTTAGGCTTAGCCAGTGAAGAGGCATTTATGGGCAAAGGCGTCTCAGCGTGTGCCACGTGCGATGGTTTCTTTTACCGCAACCAAGATGTCATCGTGGTTGGTGGCGGTAATACCGCCGTGGAAGAAGCACTATACTTATCGAATATTGTGCGTTCAGTCACCGTCATTCACCGTCGTGATAAATTCCGTGCCGAACCTATCCTCATTGATAAAATGATGGCTAAGGTAAATAACGGCAATATTACTCTACGTCTAAATAGTGTCTTAGAGGAAGTAGTAGGTGACGCGAATGGTGTTACGGGTGCTCGTATTAAGCATGTTGAGACTGGCGAAATTGACACCTTAGACGTGACAGGAACGTTTATTGCCATTGGTCACTCACCGAATACAGGAATTTTTGAAGGTCAATTGCAGATGGAGAATGGCTATATTGTTACGCAATCTGGCCGCAAAGGCTTAGCGACGATGACCTCAGTTCCTGGTGTATTTGCCGCTGGTGATGTTCAAGATGATATTTACCGTCAAGCAATTACAAGTGCAGGTACGGGCTGTATGGCTGCGTTAGATGCGCAGCGTTGGTTAGAAGAAAATGAGAGCAATTAAGGGAAACCTACAAGAACTTAAGCAGTTAAGAAAGAAATTCACTCGAGAAGTAAAGCGTCAGGAAGAAATCAAAGAGTTTCTGACGCCGCCCAGTCAAGCAGGTAAACTCAGCGAGGAAGATAAGCGTTTATTTCGTCATTCTGTACGGGGTGTCACCCCACTCGAAGACAGTAAACGCTTAGATCATAGCGCTGGTGTGCTCAAAAATCCTGAGTTTTACCAGGCTAAACGCGAGCAGGCAGAAGGTGCGCCTCTGCTGATGCAACCTAAGCGTACCCAAGCCCAGCCTAGTCAAGCCATCAACCCACGCAAGATTGAATTGGAAAACGACTCATATTTAGCACAGGGTATGGGTAAAGACGTGCTTAAGAAATTACACCAAGGCTATTGGCCAGTCGGCGCCACCCTGGATTTACATGGTGCGACGCTAGAGCAAGCAGCCGATCGTTTTGACCGCTTTATTGGTACCTGCCTAGAATTTAATGTGCGCTGTTTCCTAATTATTCATGGCAAGGGACACGGCTCCAAAGATGGCAAAGCGGTACTTAAGTCTTATCTAAGTGCTTGGTTACGTGATATTGAAAAAATTGCTGCTTTTGTCCCTGCCCCTGAAAGTATGGGTGGTGATGGCGCTCTATTAATTGTGTGTAAAGTTGATAAGGACAAGCCCTTGTATGCTTAATTTTCATTTTGACTCAGTAGCTGGCTTGCTCTTAGTGCTTATTGCCTTGGGTGTCATCAGCCATAATAATGCGGTGACCATTTCTGCTTGCGTGCTCTTAATTATGCAGCAGACTGCCTTAGCTGCTTATTTACCTTGGGTCGCAAAGCATGGACTGAATATCGGTATTATTATTCTAACAATCGGTGTCTTGAGTCCCCTTGTTGCTGGTATTATCAAATTACCGGAGCTTAAAACTTTATTACTGGATTGGCGATTGCTGGCTGCTGTGTTTGCTGGCATTCTCGTGGCTTGGCTAGGCGGTCGTGGCGTTAGTCTTATGGCTGCTCAACCAACCATCGTCACCGGTTTATTGATCGGCACAGTGATTGGGGTATCGGCATTCCGTGGAGTACCTGTCGGTCCCTTAATTGCAGCAGGGCTCTTATCCTTAATTGTCGGTAGACAATAAGCAACATATAAAGAAGCAAGCCATAAAAAAACAGCGACTACCTAAATAGTCGCTGTTTTTGTTTACTTATTATGTGTGAGTGCTGAGCACCTAATTATGTGTGAGTGCTTAGCACTTCAGTATATTGCTCCTAAGAGCTGTCTCCTCGAGTTATCTCCTCGCCTTATATGACTTGTATTATGTATCAAATCAAAAGATAAATCACCTAGGGTTTGCACGTATTTTGCGCATTCAATTCTCTAAGCTTTTGTTTTTGTTCAAGTTTCTCTTGCCTACGTTTTGTAATCTGTTCTTGCATTTTGGCACCTAAATGCTCTTCATGACGTTTTTCTGCCAAATCCACTTGTTTTTGTCGCTCACGGAAACGCTCTCTTTGCTCAGGTGTCACTTTATCCCAACAATGTGGGCAACTTTCTCCGCGAATATAATGCGGCGATTGCATATCTTCCTCACTTAAAGGAATACGACAAGCGCGACATTGCGTGTAGCCGCCTGGCACTAAATCGTGGCCAACAGAAACACGCTCATCAAACACGAAGCACTGTCCCTCCCAGAGACTATTATCTGCCTTCACGGTTTCTAAGTATTTAAGAATACCGCCCTCAAGGTGGTATACCTCATCATAGCCTTGCGATTTCATATAGGCCGTTGATTTCTCACAGCGAATACCGCCGGTACAGAACATGGCGACCTTTTTCTTTTTCGTCTTGTCCAGTAAGCCGCCTTCTGCACTATTGTCTTGTACCCATTGAGGAAACTCACGGAAGGTATCCGTCTTAGGATTTACCGCTCCCTTAAATGTACCAATACCTACTTCATAATCATTACGTGTATCGATCAAGACAACATCAGGATCAGAGATTAAGGCATTCCAATCTTCAGGCTTAACATAGGTACCTGCATTCAAGGCATTCACATTCGGCTGCCCCATGGTCACAATTTCTTTCTTCAAACGTACACGCAAGCGATGAAATGGCGCTTGCTTGCCCTCAGACCAAGATTCTTTGTGAACCAGGTCGGCAAGACGGGGATCTGAGCGCAAATACGTCAACATGGCATCAATATCTTCTCGACTACCCGCAATCGTGCCATTAATCCCTTCACGGGCTAGGAGTAAGATACCCTTAATGCTGTGCTTATCAGCAAGTTCTTGAATAGGTGCTTGAAGCGCTTCATAGTCGGGTAAATCAACGAATTTATAGAGAGCGGCGATGGTGTAATGTGACATAGTTTTCTTGAAAAATAAATTTCTTGTATTGTACACCAGGACGGCATTAGAACTTTGCACACCCAGCTCAGTAGAAAAACCTTAAGAGAAAATTCCCTTAACAAAACTCTACACCTTATTAATATAACTTCTTCTTATATAAAATCTGTTAAGCTAGCGAATACCCATCTTATCTACTAATTCTATAGGGAACCCATATGAAACTGGAGACACTTGCTATCCACGCTGGCTATAAGCCAGAACCGACCACTAAATCCGTTGCCGTACCCATTTATCAAACAACATCGTACGCCTTTGATAATACACAACATGGTGCTGACTTATTTGACTTAAAAGTCGCCGGTAATATTTACACGCGTATTACTAACCCAACTAATGCTGTGTTAGAAGAGCGTGTTGCTGCACTTGAAGGTGGTATCGGTGCTTTAGCACTTGCTTCAGGTATGTCTGCCATTACCTATGCTATCCAGACAATTGCTGCTGCTGGGGATAATATTGTTTCGGTTAGTACTCTATATGGTGGTACTTATAATTTATTTGCGCATACTTTCCCACGTATGGGTATTGATGTACGCATGGCTCCACATAATGATATCGCAGCACTTGAGGCCTTAATTGACGATAAAACTAAAGCTGTTTTCTGTGAAACTATCGGTAACCCAGCAGGTAATATTGTTGACCTAGAAGCACTTGCTGAGATGGCACACCGCAATGGCGTACCCTTAATTGTGGATAATACCGTGGCCTCACCAGCTCTTTGCCGTCCTTTCGAACACGGTGCAGATATCGTGGTGCATTCTCTGACCAAATACTTAGGTGGCCATGGCACAACCCTTGCGGGCATCATCGTTGACTCAGGTAAATTCCCTTGGGCCGAGCACAAAGAACGTTTTGCCATTTTAAATGAGCCTGATCCTGCCTATCATGGTGTCGTCTACACCGAAGCCTTAGGCCCAGCGGCTTATATCGGTCGTTGCCGTGTAGGACCATTACGTAATATGGGTGCTGCCTTAGCACCACTAAGCGCTTTCCAAATTTTAATGGGTATTGAGACTCTATCACTACGCGTTGAGCGCCATTGTGAGAACACCATTAAAGTCGCGAAATTCTTAGAAGCTCACGAACAAGTTAGCTGGGTTAAGTACGCAGGTTTGGAGAGCAACCCTGAGCACCACTTAGCCAAGAAATACCTCAAGGGCACAGGTTCAGGCATCTTATCATTCGGTATTAAGGGCGGTAAAGAAGCAGGCATACGCTTTATTGATGCCTTGCAATTAATCACTCGCCTCGTGAACATTGGTGATGCCAAGTCTCTCGCCTGCCACCCAGCAACAACCACGCATCGTCAACTGAATGAAGAAGAGTTGGCCAAAGCCGGTGTTAGCGCTGACTTAGTTCGTCTATCAATTGGTATTGAACATATTGATGATATCTTGGCAGATATTACACAAGCACTTGAAGCGAGTAAATAAGACAGTCATAAGTCAATAGATCTATACGTAAGAATTGTACTAAGTGCTCGGCTTTTATGCCGAGCATTTTTTTTCTGCTATACAATTAGTTTAATAATTTGGCTATACAATTCAGCTATACATACATCTCCCCACTCTCCCGTCTTACGACTTTTATGTTTAATGCCTTTTTCTCATGGTTTGAGCGTCGCCTCAACCCTTATCCTGCTTCGATTACGCCCGTAACAGAGCAAGGTTTTTTCGCTTTTATCCACTCCTGTCTCTATGGTGTGCGCCGTTATCTACTCTATTTAATTATTTTAACGGCTGGGGTTGGGGCTTTTGAAGCCTACCTATTTCATATGATGAGTCGTATCGTCGACTGGATGGGACAAGAAAGTGCGGCAACATTCTGGGCCAGTAAGCAACTGCCCTTATTAATAATGGCAGCGGTCTTACTGCTAAGCCCCCTCTGGGTACTGATATTATCCTCAATACGCTTCCAATCCTTGCAGGGCGTATTTCCCATGCGCCTGCGTTGGCGCTTTCATAACTTAATGCTGTCACAAAGTTTAGCGTTCTATCAAGATGAATTTGCAGGTCGTGTCTCCACCAAGGTGATGCAAACCGCCTTAGCGGTACGTGAAGTGGTGCTCACCTGCGCCGATATGTTCGTTTATCTTTTCATCTATTTTATTACTAGTGCGGTTATTTTATTAGGCTTTGATGCCTGGTTTTTACTGCCATTTGCCCTATGGATGCTGACATTTATTATCGTGTTGCGCCTTTTCATTCCAAAACTTGGTAAGACTGCGCAGATACAAGCGGATGCCCGCGCACTGATGACGGGTCGTATTACGGATGCTTATGCCAATATCGCTACCGTAAAGCTCTTCTCACATGCGCAACGTGAAGGCGTGTATGCTCAAGAAGCCATGGATGAATTTTTGCACACCGTACATGCGCAAATGCGCTTAGTCTCTAAGCTTGAGGTCATTAATCACAGCATGAATGTGCTCTTAATTGGCAGCACTGGTGCTTTAGGTATTTGGCTCTGGCAACATGGCCACACCTCAATCGGTGCCGTGGCTGCTGCGTCAGCCATGGCCTTACGTCTACATGGTTTATCACACTGGATGCTATGGCAATCAGCGATGTTATTTGAGAATATCGGTACTGTGCGTGATGGGATTAATACCTTAACTAAGCCACATACTGTGGTCGATGCGCCGAATGCAGTTCCTTTGCAGGTTACACAAGGTGAGATTCGCTTTAAAGATGTAGACTTCGCCTATGGCAATAAGAAGCTCTTTCAGCAATTTAATCTGCATATTAAGCCTGGTGAGAAAATCGGCCTAGTCGGACGCTCTGGTGCTGGCAAATCGAGTATTGTCAATTTGTTGCTGCGTTTTTATGATGTACAAGGTGGTCAGATTACCATTGATAATCAAAATATTTCACAGGTAACACAGAACTCTTTGCGAGCGGCAATCGGTATGGTGACACAGGACACTTCACTTATGCACCGCTCTGTCTATGACAATATCCTCTATGGCCGTCCTGATGCGAGCGAGGCTGAGATGCTTCAAGCCGTTAAACATGCTCAGGCTGATGATTTTATTGATAATTTAGTTGATTCAAAAGGCCGTCGTGCCTACGATGCGCATGTGGGTGAGCGTGGAGTTAAGCTCTCTGGCGGTCAACGGCAACGGATCGCCATTGCTCGCGTCATGCTTAAGAATGCACCCATCTTATTATTAGATGAAGCCACCAGTGCGCTTGACTCGGAAGTTGAGGCTGCCATTCAAGATAGCTTATATGAATTGATGGCGAATAAAACCGTGATTGCCATTGCTCACCGCCTCTCTACGATTGCCGCAATGGATCGTCTCATCGTACTTGATCAAGGAAAAATTGTTGAGATTGGTAGCCATACTGAACTCTTGGCGCAGAATGGTTTGTACGCAAAACTTTGGGCACACCAAAGCGGTGGCTTCCTCGCTCAAGATGTCGGCGAAGAGAATGAATCAGACTGAAGATGAGCTGAAGATGTGACTAAGGCTAGCCATAGTCATACTACTATTATGCTGATTGACACTCTGTTCTAGCCACCTCACTATAACGACTATGCTGAACCATACTCTCTTATTTGGATTTATTGTCGCGACACTTATTGTCGTGGCGACACCTGGACCATCGGTGGTCTTGGCCTCAAGCCAAGCCATGCGATTTGGTATGAAGGCGGCTACGCTTACAGCACTCGGTGATGCACTTGGTACTATTTTTCATATTTTAATTGCTACGTTAGGCCTACAACTGATTATTAACTATGCCGAGCCCGTACTCTCATGGTTGCAGATAGTCGGGGGCTTGTATTTATTGTATTTGGCCTACCAGAGTATTAAAGATAGAAAGAATACCGGCAGCACTGAATTAGAAAATAATAATGGCCTAAAAGTCATCAGCAGCGGATTTATTGCCTGTATCAGTAACCCTAAGGCGATTGTCTTTTTTATGGCGCTCTTTCCTGGCTTTATCGATCCAGCCTATAACGTATCTACACAGTCGTTCTTATACGGACTTATTTTTGTGATACTGGATGTGATTTGCATCTTAGCTTACGCCATCTTTTTTACGTATATTTTTAAGCGCAGTTTTTCAGATAAATTAAACTTTAATATTGTCAGCGGAATTGGCTTAGCCCTAGTTTCCTGCATCTTGATTATGCGCGGTATCGCTTCGATTTAAGTGCTTCGATAGAAAAAGCCACGATAAATTTTATCGTGGCTTTTATGTTTTAGCTGTGGCAGTTACTTAACATTCAGTTCACTCTGTAAAGAGTACTCATCAGAGTTAAGCTATCTGCCTAGACTGAAAAACAATTACATGTTTTCGATCATTACATCGCCGAAACCTGAGCAGCTAACTTGAGTTGCACCTTCCATTAGACGGGCAAAGTCATACGTTACTTTCTTAGAAGAAATCGCTTTCTCAGTTGCAGAGATGATTAAATCAGCTGCTTCAGTCCAACCCATATGACGTAGCATCATTTCGGCAGAAAGAATCACTGAACCTGGGTTCACATAGTCTTTACCTGCATACTTAGGTGCTGTACCGTGAGTTGCTTCAAACATTGCAACTGAGTCAGATAAGTTAGCACCTGGAGCAATACCGATACCACCTACTTGAGCCGCTAATGCGTCAGAAATGTAGTCACCGTTCAAGTTCAATGTAGCGATAACTGAGTACTCAGCTGGACGCAATAGAATCTGTTGCAAGAAGGCGTCAGCAATCGAATCCTTAACGATGATTTCTTTACCTGTCTTAGGATTCTTGAATTTGCACCATGGACCACCGTCGATCAACTCAGCGCCGAATTCTTTCTGTGCTAATTCATAAGCCCAGTCACGGAAGCCACCTTCGGTGAACTTCATGATGTTACCCTTGTGAACGATAGTCACGCTTGGTTTGTCATTGTCGATTGCGTATTGAATTGCTTTACGCACTAGACGTTGTGTACCTTCACGTGAAACAGGCTTAATACCGATACCAGAAGTTTCTGGGAAGCGGATTTTCTTAACGCCCATTTCGTTTTGTAAAAAATCGATTAATTTCTTAGCACCGTCGGTACCCGATTCAAATTCGATACCTGCGTAGATGTCTTCAGAGTTCTCACGGAAGATAACCATGTCTGTCTTCTCTGGCTCACGCACTGGAGAAGGAACGCCCTTAAAGTAACGTACTGGACGTAAGCAAACATATAAGTCTAATTCTTGACGTAATGCAACGTTCAATGAACGAATACCACCACCTACTGGTGTGGTTAGCGGACCCTTAATAGAAACCACGTAGTCACGTACGGCTTCTAGTGTCTCACGAGGTAACCACTCATCAGGACCATATACTTGAGTTGATTTCTCACCAGCATACACTTCCATCCAGTGGATTTTGCGCTTGCCTGCGTAAGCTTTAGCAACAGCAGCGTCAACCACTTTAATCATTACTGGTGAAACGTCAACACCAATACCATCACCCTCGATAAAAGGGATAATTGGTTGATCAGGAACATTTAATGAAAAATCAGAATTTACGGTGATTTTCTCGCCACCGCTTGGTACTTTGATATGTTGATATGACATGTTGGCTCCGTAACTCTTATGAGTTCTAAAAACAAACTTATTCTAAATCCAGAACAAGTCTTATATAAGACCTATAGTTTACCTTATAATACTTAATATTACTGTATTTATTCAGGTATTTTTAAAAATATTCCTTACTTGATTAGTCAAGTAGTCTATACGAATTTCTCCTAGATGACAAATATGAACCCAATGTTTAATCCGACTCGCGATCAGGTGCGCGATTTTTTTATGACGACCTGGAAAAAACACCAAAACAAGGGTGTCTTAACGCCAATTGAATCCTTGGCATTGAAGTGGATACTTGAGCATCCTGAGTATCACAGTGTGCTCAATTCAGACGAAGCACGTGGACAAGATTATCAGGTACAAGAAGGCCAAGTAAATCCCTTTTTACACCTATCCATGCACTTGGCGATTGAGGAGCAGATTTCTATTAATAGCCCACCCGGAATCCGCCAAGTTTTTGAGCAACTTAGCGCACGCAGCACACCTCATGATGCCGTGCATGAAATTATGGAATGCCTAGGACAAGTGATCTGGGAATCACAGCGTTTAGGCAAACCACTTGATAATGAGCACTATCAGGAATTATTACAGCAACGCGTTAAGCGTCATTAAACCATTTCATGGGTTTGCTACACTATATTAAGTGATTGCGACGAGCTAAGCATTTTTATTATTTATTATTTTTCAAAAGCGATATCTTTTCATGACAGCCACACACTTTACTGGAACCGAGCGCTATATTGCGACCGATGATTTAAAACTGGCGGTTAATGCTGCCCTGACTCTTCAACGCCCTTTATTAATTAAGGGTGAGCCTGGCACAGGTAAAACCATGTTAGCAGAAGAAGTCGCCAAGGCTTTAGGCCGCGACCTCCTGCAATGGCATATTAAATCGACTACTAAAGCTCACCAAGGACTTTATGAATACGATGCGGTTTCGCGCTTGCGTGATTCACAATTAGGTGATGAGCGCGTTAAAGACATCCGTAACTATATTAATAAGGGTGTGTTATGGCAGGCTTTTGAATCTGAGCGTCCAAGCGTGGTCTTAATTGATGAAATCGACAAAGCGGACATTGAATTCCCGAATGACTTATTACGTGAATTAGATCAGATGGAATTTCATGTTTATGAAACACAACAAACCATTAAGGCAGAGCATCGCCCATTGGTGATCATTACCTCGAATAATGAAAAAGACCTACCGGATGCCTTCTTACGCCGTTGTTTCTTCCACTATATTCAATTCCCTGACCGTGAGACCTTACGTGATATTGTAAATGTCCACTTCCCTGAGGTTAAGGCAGATTTACTGCGTGCGGCCATGGATCACTTCTTTATCCTACGTGACACACCGGGTATTAAAAAGAAACCATCAACCTCTGAGTTCTTAGATTGGTTGGCACTCCTCCTTTCAGAAGATATTAGTCCTGAACGTGTGCAGGCGCATGCCGACTCAGGCATTCCAATTATGGCCGGTGCTCTACTTAAAAACGAGCAGGATATCAGCCTATTAGAGCGTTTAGCGGCTATGGCCAAAAACTTTAAACGCTAAGGTTTAAACCTTAAGTAAATTTATACTATGTTTATTGACTTTTTTTATCACCTTCGCAAATACCAGATTCCAGTGTCGGTCAAAGAGTATCTGACCTTACTGGAGGTCTTGCGTCATCCAATTATGCCGCCAACTTTGGATGATTTTTATCGTATGGCTCGCATGACCTTAATTAAGGACGAGAGCCTATTCGATAAGTATGATCAGGCATTTGCTTCTTTTGCCAAAGGTATCGAAGCCAGCTTGCCCGCTGGCAAAGAAATCCCTATGGACTGGCTGATAAAAGAATTTCAAAAGCGCCTCACTCCTGAGGAGAAAGCGGCGATTGAAAAGCATGGTTTAGAAAAACTCTTAGAGCTCTTTAAGCAACGTCTTGAAGAGCAAAAAGAACGCCATGCCGGTGGCAATAAGTGGATTGGTACGGGTGGCTCTTCGCCTTTTGGTCATGGCGGTTATCACCCTGAAGGCATCCGCGTAGGCGGTCCTTCAGCTGGCAATCGCACCGCAATTAAGGTCTGGGAAGAACGCCGTTTCCAAGAGTATGATGCAAACCAAGAGCTCGGCACACGTAACTTTAAAGTGGCGCTACGTCGCTTACGTCGCTTTGCTCGCGAAGGCGCTGCCGAGGAATTAGACTTAGAAGATACCATTCGCAGTACTGCACGTAATGCGGGCTATCTTGATGTCAAGATGGTTCCTGAACGCCATAATAGTGTCAAGGTCTTGATGCTACTGGACGTAGGTGGCAGTATGGATGACCATATTCAACGCGTAGAAGAATTATTCTCAGCGGCAGGTAGCGAGTTTCATCACTTAGAAGTGTATTACTTTCATAACTGCGTGTATGAGCGCGTCTGGCGTTATGGTAATGATCGTCGTCGTCAATATATTGATACCTGGGATCTCTTGCGTAAATACAATGAGGACTGGCGTGTCATTATGGTTGGTGATGCGACTATGAGTCCTTATGAAATTATGGCTCCAGGTGGCTCCGTTGAACACTTTAATAAAGAAGCAGGCGCCACATGGTTACAACGTATTATTGATACTTGGCCTAAGACTGTCTGGTTAAATCCTGAGCCTTCACACTATTGGCAATACCGTCAATCAATAAGCTTAATCCGCAATATTATGCAAGACCATATGTATCCCATTACGGTTTCGGGAATTGAACAAGGTATGCGTTTTTTATCCAAATAATACCTTGTTTACGAACTTGCTTTCTGAACCATCACGCCAAGCTCCTTGAGCGAGAATTTTGAGAGTCATGAAGATTTTATCCACCTTTAAAAAAACCTTTTTTAACGCCTTTTTTATTTTTTTTATAATGACGCCAAGTAGCCAAGCGAT
>CAYFVY010000015.1:13491-22920 GCA_964346715.1 uncultured Pelistega sp.
CCTTTTTTAACGCCTTTTTTATTTTTTTTATAATGACGCCAAGTAGCCAAGCGATAACGTTTCAACAAACGATTGAGGGAATTTCTGAGTACCGTTTAGATAATGGCTTACAGATTCTCCTGATTCCTGATCAATCTAAGCCAAGCACCACGGTCAATATGACCTATCATGTGGGTTCACGACATGAGAACTACGGCCAAACGGGTATGGCACATCTACTTGAACATATGGTTTTTCGGGGTACGGAAAATTTCCCCGATGCGCTACAAAGTTTTTCGCAACGCGGGCTCAATGCCAATGGCAGTACGAATAACGACCGCACTAACTATTACGCAGTATTTTCCAGCGACCCCGAAGTCCTTGAATGGTATTTACGCTGGCAAGCCGATACCATGCAGAATATTAAGGTCAGTGAAGAGGACTTGAAGACCGAAGTTGGGGTGGTATTGAATGAGCGTGAACGTAATTTAAACAACCCTTTTCAGACCCTAATTCAACGTATTCAAGGCACTGCTTATCACTGGAATAATACGGGTACGGCAACGATTGGCGCTCCCGATGATTTAAAGATGATGAAGGCTGCAGACCTACAGGCCTTCTACCGTCGCTACTATCAACCTGATAATGCGACCTTAGTGATTGCTGGAGATTTTGATGAGGAAGAAGCACTAGAGCTAATTGATGGCTTGTTTTCGCCGATCTCAAAACCTGAGCGACGACTTGTTGAGCGTAGCACGCTAGAGCCTGTACAAGACGGTGAGCGTCACGTAATTCTGCGCCGCAGCGGTGGTATGCCATTTATCGCTTCTGCCTACCATATCCCCTCACCTGCCGATGAGCGTTATGTTTGGTTAGATCTAGCTTCACAGATGATTGGCGAACGCCCTTCAGGCCACCTCTATCGACACCTCGTTCGCGATAAGAAATTGGTGAGTACAACATTCAGCACCATCAGTCCACATTATGCGGTGAGCTTAGCCTTCTTTGGTGCGCAGCTGAATGATGCGGAAAATATCGACGAGATTGAACAGACCTTCAATCAGATTATTGAACAATTAGATCAAGACCCCTTCACACAGGAGGAACTTGACCGAGTACGCACCTACTGGTTGAGCCAGTGGGACAAAATGTATGCAAGCACCGAGTTTTTAGCCATTGGTTTATCTGAAGCAATTGCCGCTGGTGATTGGCGCTTATTATTTCTCGAACGCGATCGGGTCAAAGCCGCCCAACTCAGCGATATTCAAACCGTAGCCGAACAATTCTTTGTTGCCAGTAATCGTACGAGCGGTCAGTATATTCCGACCGAAAATTCCAAACGAGCGCCAGCGATTGAGCGACCAGACTTGGCGGCGATTTTACAAGGCTACACCGGCGATGAAAGTTATGCCGCGATTGAAGCGTTCGATAACTCACCAGCGAATATTCAAGCCAGCACATTACGTGAAACACTCAAGCTAAATAATGGAGAGATCCGCACTGCTCTACTACCCAAAGCCAGTCGTGGTAATCGTGTATTTGCTAACTATCGAATTAAGTTTTCTACTTTAGAGCAGCTCGCGAACCAAGCGAGTGTCTCAGCCTTCGCTGCCAGCCAAATTATGAGCGGTAGTACGCGCCTAAGCCAACAAGAAATTCATGATCGTATCGATCAACTTGATGGCTCCTTAAACTACCATATCAGTGCGAATCAACTGGTGGTTTCATTATCCAGCACGGGCGATAATTTACCTGCCTTACTGGAGTTGAGCTTACAGTTAATTCGTGAGGCCGATTATCCTCAAGACGAGCTTGATGCGTTCAAAAACCAAGTCACACGTGCCTTACAAGCCAATAGCTCTGAGCCTGGTTCTAAAGCTATGCATGAACTTGGACGCTATTTAAATCCTTTTGAAAAAGGTGATCTGCGCTATGTAATGAGTGTTGAGGAACAGATTGAGGCCATCCAGGCTCTCACCCGCGAGCAACTTAAAGCATTCAATCAAGCCAATTTTGCAGCGGGACAAATCGACGTATCGGTAACCGGTAGCTTTGAGCCACAAGCAGTTTTAACCGTATTAAAAGAGGTCATCGGCCAATGGCCCAAAGCGCCTACCTATGGCTATATTGCAGATCCGTATTTCGAACTAGCACCGAAAGAATTTATTATCGAAACACCGGATAAAGCGAATGCAGTATTTATCGCGCGCCGCTTATTGAAAGTGCAAAACAATGATGACAACTTCCCTGCCTTACTGATTGCCAATCAGATCCTTGGTGGTTCGGAAACTTCGCGTCTCTTTAAACAAGTGCGATCAGAGCATGGCTTGTCCTATAGCATTAATAGCTCCATTAACGCATCGTCCTTTGAACCTTCTGCAGAATGGACCGTACAAGCAATTTACTCACCCAGTAAGCGAGCAGAACTGGAAAAAGTCATTCGACAAACGATTCAAGAAGCACGCAATAATGGCTTCACGGAGCAAGAGCTTGAGCAGAGCAAGGATGCCGTACTACGTATGCGTGCCCTAGCCAGAGCACAAGACAATGTCTTAAGTGCGACCTGGTTACGTTACTTAGAAAGTGGCCGTGACTTTAACTGGAATCAAGAGTTTGAAGACCGCATCCGTAACTTAACTCTGGCTCAGGTGAACCAAGCGATGCGTGATTTTCTGGATGACACTCAATTGAGCATCGCATTTGCCGGGGATTTTGCTAATGCCGGTGCACATGATGAGCCTGTTACGAATGAGGAGAGTGGCAGTAATGAGAATAGCATGAAGGTTGAGAGCGGCACCATGACACCTTAATTTCGCTCGTAACTCTCACATTATTCACTTAAAAATCACGACCTAGGGAAAATGCTAGGTCGTGATTTTTTTGCACTGTATGGTTTCGCTGCGCCTTATTTCAGGATGTTTTGCAGGCATTTTTATAATTTAGGTTTAAAACAGCGTATCACAACACACATATTAAAACGCTTGTTTTAATAATTTAGAATCTTATAATAAAAGACACAAAAAAGTCATAAATATTGGATAAGCATCCATTAATGCTTGTTTCGGAGACAATCATGAAAAAATTTATTTTAGGCCTAGGCTTACTTACACTTCCCTTTGCGGCTTTTGCTGCTTCACCGGTAGGCAACTGGCAAACCGTGGATGAGAATGGCCAGAAAAAAGCAGTGGTACGAATCACGCAAGACCCTAATGGTAACTTGCGAGGCGTCATTACAAAGTTGATTCAAAAACCAGGTGCGCTTTGTGAGAAATGTCCTGGTGATAAAAAAGGCAAACCTATCGAAGGTATGTCAATTATTTGGAGCCTGAAACCCGAGGGCAGCAATACATGGAGCGAAGGCGCCATTCTCGATCCACAAAGTGGCTCAACCTATAATTTAAAAGCCGAACTTAAAGATGGCGGTAAGCGTTTTGAATTACGTGGTTTCCGTGGCGTTTCCTTACTTGGTCGAACACAAGTATGGACCCGGATTGATTAAGTTCTACACGCGTGTAAATGTTATACGAGATCCTGCACCTTAGATTCAAGCTGCGCTAGATCTCCATCATTATTCACCGTATAGGTAAAACTCAACCACTCTGGTGGAATCTCTTGCATCAACTGACGCTGCTCAAGCATTACCTCTTTGGTAGCGTCAGAGATGTCTTTACCCTCTCTCACGCGTTCATCTAGGCGTTGGATTAATAAGGTCTCGGGTGCTTGGACCTTAATAACATAAAACTTAGCCTGACGAGCTAAGGCTAATTGACGTATAAATTCTCGGCGACCCTGATAAGGTGAGACGGTATCTAAAACCACATTCAAACCATGACGGATTAAGTGTGCAGTTAAGGCATCTAAAAGTTGATTGGTGAGTGTTGAAGCCTCTTTAGAATATAAGGCCAGAGCGGTTCCTTGGGCATCGATAAGTTTACCCTCTCTGTGTAAGCGCTTACGTTCGGTATCCGAGCGCAAACGCAAAGCCCCGATTTGCTGTGCTACCATGCGCGCTACAACTGACTTACCTGAACCACTAAGCCCCATCATAAGAATAAGTTTCACAGTTGACGAATATGCATCATCTGGTCTATTGCAATCTTGTGCATCACTAGCGCCTCTTTCAACCGTTTTTTCCCCTGCTGCAGATTGATTCAAACTAGGATGCGCCATTAAACTACCCAGCACTTTCCAATACCGCTCGAAACTCTTGAGGTCCTCTCCAAGTAAAGCTACCTTAGCGCGAACTAAGGCTTTATAAGCGGCATACACTAGGAGCAGTGGCATCGCATAATAGTCGCCTGTTTCTTCTAAATAGGTATTGATAAAATCCCAAGCTAAGGGAGCTAAATCATAGGCATATAAATCCATAAAGGTAAAAGCAACATCTTGGATCACATCAATCGTGCGCAAGTTAACATCAAACTCTAAGGCATCAAAGCCCATCACTTGGCCCTGCCATTGCACGATATTACCGAGATGTAAGTCACCATGACACTCGCGTACATACCCTTGCTTAAAGCGTTGATTACGCATTGACTCAAGTGCCTTAAACCGACCTAATAATTGTTCTCGCCAACACTTCAACTCATTGGCACGTTCGTTAGGCATAGCTTGGAAAATCTCTAAAGCCTCAATTTCATCAAAGCTCTCACGTGCCCAATCAGCTGTACGTTTGCTCGTATTTTTATCAAATACAGGTTTTAAACCTAAATGAAATTGTGCGGTATGTTTGGCTAAGGACTGAATATGCTCTGAATTAAGCGTTCCTGATTTAGCCATCTGGGCAAACTCACCCGCAGCATCAAAGCGCTGCATTTCAAGCAAATAGTCAAGAACAGGTAAGGATGGCGAATCAAGAACAATCCCCTCTTGTACCGAGCCACAAACCGTATGCAGGGCCTTATATAAGGTAGGACATTGTCGTTGATTTAAGCGTAATTCTTCAGCACTATAGAAAGCTCGTTGCGCTAAAGTAGAGAAATCAAGGAAGGGTAACTTCAGTGGCTTTTTTAATTTATACGCTTTATCACCAATCAAAAAGATGGTTGAGATATGTGTATGTACGACCTTAAGTTCGGCATTGGGACATTGTTGTCGTAATATATCCGCCAATTGCAGCTCTAAGGTCTTGTGGTCCATTATCTAATTACCTATTTAATTGAATCAATCGCTTTTGTTCGTGAATTACTCTACATTCATTGCTTAGGAGTGGCTTGTCTTGCGTCCAATTCTAGAATACACCAATAGCAGAGCCAGTACGATAGCAACTGCCGGATAAATTAAGGCATTAACCGCATACCAGCCCGAATCCGCCAAGACTTTACCCGAGGAGAATGATGAGATAGCAACGCTCGCAAACACCAGGAAATCATTCATGGTTTGTACTTTCGTCTTCTCCTCAGGTCGATAACAATCTGTCACCATCGCCGTTGCACCAATAAAACCAAAGTTCCAACCTAGTCCTAATAAAATCAATGAAATCCAAAAGTGGCTAATCTCCATGCCCATCTGCGCAATCATACCTGAAGCCGCCAGAATCAACAGACCCAAAGCAGTAATGGTACGGCTACCAAAGCGCATAATAAACGCACCCGTGAAAAAACTAGGCGCATACATAGCCAAAATATGCCAACGGATACCTAGCGCGGCATCGGCTTTATCATGTCCATGATGCATCATAGCCAATGGCGCAGCAGTCATAATAAAACTCATCAAACTATAGGAAACCACACCTGCCATGACAGCAATAATAAATTGTGGAGAACTAGCAATTTCCATTAATGAGCGGACTTCTTTTGGCGCACCTACTCCTTGAGCAACACCAGTATCAGCATTGGGCGTACGTAAAAAATACAAAATAGGAATCACACACGCACCCAATAGAGCCAAGCCCAAGTAGGTTGCTAAGTTCGGATATTCACTCATCATATCGGCCGTGGACAAGACCACTTGCGGACCAATAAATGCGGCAAATAAACCGCCCACCATTACCCAGGAAATCAGGCGTGGACGCAACTCAGCACTGGCTCCATCGGTTGCGGCAAAGCGGAAACTTTGTACATAGGAGGCGTAACTGCCAGCCATTAAGGTACCAAAACAGAAAAGCAAAAAGGAAGAAAGATAGATCGCCAAGGCACAGACTAAGCCCGATAAAATAGCAATCAAGGCACTGAGTAAGTAGCTATTGCGACGACCAAAGCGACTCATCACCATAGCGGCTGGAATTGTCCCTAAGGCAACACCCAATTGGTAAGTACTCACAGGAACAGTGGCAAGACTTGGGTCACTTGCCAAAGCATGCCCGACTAGCCCCCCAGTCGTAATAATAATCGCTGGATTTGCCCCACTGATCGCTTGTGCAACCGTTAATAAGCGCGCATTATGCCAGCTAATTTTGTCTGAATGTGTCTCTTGCTTTGTCATTCTTTTTACCCACTTACGGTTAGATTTTTGGCTTATGTTTTTAGCTTATTTGTATATAGCTAATATTTATTTATACAAAGCTGTATCTTACTCGAAATAGTCACTATATTTCATGTTGCATGGCAGAAATTCATTATCATGAGAATTTCACAATATGCTCGGGGATGACTAGATTATTGTATGTTTGATGACGAAGATGAAGGAGTCCGGCCATATGAACAAGAATTACTACCCTGTCATCCAAGTGTCATATTAATAGAGGAAACTTGATGGTTTGAAAATTTTCTGTCTTTTTCTCGATTCGCTAAAATATGACCATTACTATTCGCCCTTTTGCTATCGCTGACACACAAGCCGTGATCGAGCTATGGACACGTTGTGATTTAATCCGTCCTTGGAATGATCCCCATAAGGATATTCAGCGTAAGCTCTCTACACAATCTGATTTGTTTTTAGTGGCTTGTCACCATGATGTCGTTGTAGGTTCTGCTATGGTTGGTTATGACGGGCATCGTGGCTGGGTGTATTATTTAGCGGTGCATCCTGAACATCAGAGACAAGGAATTGGACAGGTTCTTATGCAAAAAGCTGAGGAATCACTGATCGCACTAGCTTGTCCTAAAATTCAACTCTTAGTGAGAAAAAGCAACTCAGCCGTTGTCGAGTTTTATGAAGAACAAGGCTATGAAGCGTCAGATGTCCTAGTTTTAGGTAAGCGCTTGATTGAAGATTAAGCCGTAATTTTTACGATAAAACCCCATAAAGTCACTTTCAGTACAGTCTTATACAAGACTCTCAGATAAAGTGCTATTTAGCAGAATTATAGGTTTTGTTAGATATGGATAGGCGAGTTACAGTCTTAAGTTAATAGACGCGCACTAACCCATCAACCAAACGCATCATCTCTTAGTCGTAGAACAGTAAGAAACCACCTAATACAAGGCTGTTTTGGCTATGATAAAACAAACACATCTTATAATGTTAATATGAGATTATATGACTCATTGAGGAGACACAATGACTTTACTAAGCTATGTCCATGGAGCAACAGATACACCCTTACTGGGTGAAACATTAGGGAAAAACTTTGATCAAGCCTGCGAGAAATATAGCGATCAGTTAGCACTTGTTTCACGTCACCAAAACTTGCGCTATACCTACGCAGAACTCAAAGACCAAGTAGATAGAGTAGCGTGCAGCTTGATGCGTTTAGGCTTTGCGCCAGGCGAACGTTTGGCCTTATGGGCCACCAATTGTGCTGAGTGGACTATTATCCAATATGCAGCTGCTAAAGCCGGCGTTATCTTGGTGAATATGAATCCCTCTTATCGCCACACCGAGCTCGAATACTCCATTAATAAAGTAGGCTGCCGTGGTTTGGTGATTATCTCTAGCTTCAAGGACAGTGATTATGAAGAGATGGTCTACAACTTAGTACCTGAACTTAAGACCTCTGAAATCGGTGCCTTAAAATCCGCATCGACCCCAAGCTTACGCTATGTGATTAAACTCAATCCAGAGCCAAGCGATGGCATGCTCAATTTCAGTGACTTATTGACGACACCGACTGAAGCAGAACTAACTAAACTACAAGGTTTAGGCGATATTTTGCAGTTTGACGATCCGATTAATATTCAATTTACTTCAGGCACAACGGGTGCACCCAAAGGCACTATGCTGACGCACCATAACATCTTAAATAATGGTTACTTTATTGGTGAAACCATTAAACTAAGCGAAAAAGATGCGGTTTCTATTGCTGTTCCACTCTTCCATTGTTTTGGTATGGTGATTGGGAATATCGCTTGCGTCAGTCACGGCTCGGCCATGATCTATCATGATGAGGTGTTTAATCCAATTAATAATCTAAAAGCGATTCAAGAGGAAAAATGCACCGCTGCCTATGGCGTTCCTACGATGTTTATCGCCATGCTAGAGCACCCAGAATTTACCTCCTTTGATTTAAGTTCATTACGTACAGGTGTGATGGCAGGTAGTATTTGTCCGATGGAAGTCATGCGTCAAGTTATTGATAAGATGCATATGCATGAGGTCACTATTTGCTACGGTATGACCGAAACCTCGCCGGTCAGTATGCAAAGCCATGTGGACGATCCACTTGAGAAGCGTGTGAGCACGGTCGGACGTATCCATCCGCACCTTGAAGTCAAGATTGTCGACGAGTATGGTCGTATTGTGCCTCGCGGTACTTCAGGAGAACTCTGCACTCGCGGCTACTCCGTTATGCAAGGCTATTGGAATGATCCTGAAAAAACTGCAGAAGCGATTGATAAAGCAGGCTGGATGCATACCGGTGACCTTGCCTCAATTGATGAAGAAGGTTACTGCACAATTACTGGACGCATTAAAGATCTGGTTATTCGTGGCGGTGAGAACCTCTTCCCACGTGAAATTGAAGAATTCTTATACACCCACCCTGCTATCCTTGATGTACAAGTGGTTGGTGTACCTGACGATCGCTACGGTGAAGAACTTTGCGCATGGATCTTAGTCAAAGATAATTGCGACTTAAACGAAGAAGAAGTTCGTGTGTTCTGTACAGGTAAGATTTCACGTCAAAAGATTCCGCGTTATATTCGCTTTGCTACTGAGTTCCCCATGACAGCTAGCGGCAAAGTACAGAAGTTTAAAATTCGCGAAATGATGATCGAGGAATTGGCCGCGAGCAAGAGTTAAGACACAAAAAAGGGCAGAATTTCTGCCCTTTTTCATGCTTTAACGACACTTACCGCGAACGCTAAGTTCAAGCCATAGCACTTAACTAAAGAAGCTCTTTAGCTTATCGGTAAATGATGACTTCTGCGGTGAGTGGCGCGCCTGGTCTTTCTCCAAAGAGGCCTCAAACTTACGTAAAAGCTCTTTCTGATCGTCTTTTAAGCGGACTGGTGTTTCGATAAAGACATGGCAGTATAGATCGCCAGGATAGCTTGCACGTACTCCTTTGATACCTTTGCTACGTAAACGGAATACCTTACCCGATTGCGTACCTTCAGGAATACTAATCTC
>CAYFVY010000015.1:23020-26278 GCA_964346715.1 uncultured Pelistega sp.
TTATTGCGACGGATTTGACCGACACCATCACAACTCGTACAAGGGTCCTTAATTTCCTTACCCGTGCCATGACAGGTATGGCATGTCTGTTGCATACGGAAGAAACCTTGTTGTGCTGTTATAGTACCTGAACCATTACACGTACGGCAGGTAATCGGCTCGGTACCTGGCTTGGCACCACTACCATGACAAGTGTCGCAACTTTCCCAACTTGGGATGCGAATTTCGGTCTCATAGCCTTCGGCAGCTTGCTCTAAGGTAATATCTAAGCTGTATTTTAAGTCAGCACCGCGGTAGACTTGTGGGCCGGAACGACGTCCGCCACCACCACCAAAAATATCACCAAACATATCGCCGAAGATATCACCGAAGTTACCTGCACCCGCACCACCCATACCTTGGTTAGGATCTACGCCTGCGTGACCATAATTGTCGTATGCTTGGCGTTTAGGCGCATCAGATAAGATCTCGTAGGCTTCTTTAACCTCTTTAAATTTATCTTCCGCTTCTTTACTATCTGGGTTGCGATCAGGGTGATACTTCATGGCCAATTTACGGTAGGCCTTTTTAATATCATCGTCACTGGCGTTTTTGGCGACACCTAAAACTTCGTAATAATCACGTTTTGCCATTATGAATACGCCCTATTCTTTACTTTTGTATCTATTTAAAATGCGATATACCCAGCAAGACTATATAAGCCTTACTGGGTACCTATAACGTTAGGCTTGAGCCTGATTATGCATCATCACGCTTAACTTCTTTAAAGTCAGCATCAACGACGTTCTCATCCGCTGGAGCCGCTTGTGCGCCCTCAGCGCCTTGAGCTTGTTGCATATCGGCATACATCTTCTCACCTAATTTTTGAGAGGCTGCACCGAGTGCTTCAACCTTAGCGTCGATTTCAGCCTTATCGTCGCCTTTAATGGCTTCTTCAAGATCTTTAATCGCTGCTTCAATCGCTTCTTTCTCAGCGGCTTCTAACTTATCACCGTACTCTTCCAAAGACTTGCGTGTCGCATGTACTAGACCATCTGCTTGGTTACGCGTCTGTACTAACTCAGCTAAGCGGTGATCTTCTTCCGCATTCGCTTCAGCGTCTTGAACCATGCGCTCGATCTCAGCATCCGTCAAACCAGAGTTGGCTTTAATGGTAATTTTGTTTTCTTTACCAGTGCCTTTGTCTTTGGCTGATACATGCAAGATACCGTTGGCGTCAATGTCAAACGTCACTTCAATCTGTGGTAAGCCACGTGGTGATGGTGGAATACCTTCTAAGTTAAACTCACCGAGCGACTTGTTACCCGCAGCGATTTCACGCTCACCTTGGTATACCTTAATCGTTACCGCAGGTTGGTTATCTTCAGCGGTTGAGAACACTTGTGAGAAACGTGTTGGAATCGTAGTGTTCTTTTGAATCATCTTCGTCATCACGCCACCTAATGTCTCAATACCTAGAGACAATGGAGTTACGTCTAATAACAAGACGTCAGTACGATCACCTGATAACACCGAACCTTGAATTGCTGCACCAGAAGCCACAGCTTCGTCAGGGTTCACGTCTTTACGTGGTTCTTTACCAAAGAATTCCTTAACCTTGTCTTGAACCTTAGGCATACGAGTCATACCGCCGACTAAGATAACGTCGTCGATTTCACCCACTTTAATACCTGCGTCTTTCACCGCAACACGGCAAGGATCAATGGTACGGTCAATCAAGTCTTCAACTAAGGCTTCTAACTTGGCACGTGTGATTTTCAAGGTCAAGTGCTTAGGACCTGTGGCATCAGCTGTGATGTACGGCAAGTTAATTTCTGTCTGAGTAGTTGAAGAAAGTTCAATCTTCGCTTTCTCAGCTGCTTCTTTTAGGCGTTGAAGAGCCAATACGTCTTTCGATAAATCAACAGCTTGTTCTTTCTTGAACTCAGCAATGATGTAGTCAATAATACGTTGGTCAAAGTCTTCACCACCTAAGAAGGTATCACCGTTGGTCGACAACACTTCAAATTGCTTCTCGCCATCAACGTCAGCAATTTCGATGATAGATACGTCAAATGTACCACCACCCAAGTCGAACACCGCAATCTTACGATCACCCTTACCGACCTTATCTAGGCCGAAGGCTAAAGCCGCAGCTGTTGGCTCGTTAATAATACGCTTAACTTCTAGGCCAGCAATACGACCTGCATCTTTCGTGGCTTGACGTTGGCTGTCGTTAAAGTAAGCAGGAACCGTAATAACCGCTTCAGTCACTTCCTCACCTAAGAAGTCTTCAGCAGATTTTTTCATCTTACGAAGAATATCAGCAGATACTTGTGGAGGGGCCATTTTCTTGCCCTGCGCTTCAACCCAAGCGTCGCCGTTATCGGCTTTAACGATGGCATAAGGCATTAAGTCAAGGTCTTTCTGTACTTCTTTATCGGTAAACTTACGACCGATCAAACGCTTAACTGCGTAAATAGTATTTTTCGGGTTAGTTACCGCTTGACGCTTCGCTGGTGCACCTACTAATACTTCACCGTCTTCCGCATAGGCAACGATTGAAGGAGTAGTACGACCGCCTTCAGCATTTTCAATAATTTTAACTTGGTCGCCATCAACAAAAGAAACACAGCTGTTGGTTGTACCTAAGTCAATACCAATGATTTTTCCCATTTTTGCACCTTTGCATAAATAAATCTAAATTTCATTAAAAAACCCTATTGCCTGCTAAGTCACTAATAAAAGCTCTTCTGCTCAAGGACTTATGAATAAGGTTTTGTTTACATACTCCCTATGTAGGGGTACTTTATTTAATTTCAAGATGGATTTTGAATTTTTTTTCTTAAATCCTCTACGACCTGTGTAAAGTAAGGCAGTCCTTGCCAACCCGAGATACGACCAAGGCGTCTACCACGGTGAAAAAACACAAAGGTTGGCACTCCATGTAAGCCGAACTTTAATCCTAGTGCCTCGTCTTGGTACACATCCGCCTGAAACCATTGCAAGTCGAGAGCTTGAATCTGCGCCTGCATATTCATGGCAGTTTGCTTAAAGACATTACAGTTGTAGCAATCCTGACCCCATAAGAAGATACAGACGAGCTCGTCAGACGTATTCTGAATCAAATCATCAAATGTCTGACTGCTGATTGGCTGCATGGCGAATTGCTGAAAAAAAGCACTAGGTTCAAAAGTCGTGCTCATTATTAACCCGCTGAGACAATCACTAAGGCAGGACGTAATACGCGTTCAGCCATGGTATAACCCTTTTGGAGGG
>CAYFVY010000016.1:0-6852 GCA_964346715.1 uncultured Pelistega sp.
TATCACTTTGATTTTTATAGGTTTAATGAATCTAGCGAATGGCAGGAAGCGGGATTTCGCGAGAATTTACTTGAAAATGCCGTCGTATTGATTGAATGGCCGGAGAAGGCAGACAAAAGTCTACCTCAACCCGATGTTCTGATTCATCTTCAATACCAAGACTTAGGTCGTACGGCAGAACTGCAAGCTTATTCAGAAAAGGGTCAGCTATGGATAGCACAGGTCAAAACAAAGCAACTACAACTTCAAGACAAATAACTCGTCGTCGTATTCTTGGCACAACAGCGGCAATTCTTACATTGCCAGTATTTTCACGTTTTGCCGATGCAGCGACAAGTCGAATCTTGGCGGTCCGTACATGGCCAGCCGATGAATATACGCGCGTCACGCTTGAGCTTAACGCACCGATTAAATCTGAGCACTTTACCTTAGACGGTCCGAATCGCTTAGTGGTCGACTTACAGGGTATTAGTATGAGTGAAGCTCTCAATTCACTTATCTCTAAAATCAAGCCGAACGACCCCTACATTTCACAGGTTCGCGTCGCGCAGAACCGTGCCGATGTAGTGCGCTTAGTATTAGACCTTAAACAACCAATCATTCCTCAGGTATTTACACTTAAACCTGTGGGTGATTATCAATATCGTATGGTATTTGACCTTTATCCTAAGGTCGCTAAGGATCCTTTATTAGCCCTAGCAGATAATATGAATATGGCGGGCGATGATCCACTGGCTGCGGTTATAGATCAACTCAATACCAAGCGCCCAACTGCTGCTGCGCCTACTGTTCAAGGTCAAATTGCACCCACTACACCACGTGTACCAAGTAGTACGCCGCGTCGCTCTGGCTCACGCCCTATCTTAATTGCCATCGACCCAGGTCATGGTGGTGAGGATCCAGGCGCTATCGGCCCACGTGGTACCCGTGAAAAAGACATTGTGTTGGCAATCGGCCGTCAATTGCGTGACATTATTAATTCAAAACCAAATATGCGTGCGTATATGACACGTGATGCGGACTTCTTCGTGCCTTTGCATGTACGCGTACAAAAAGCGCGTCGTGTTAAAGCCGATGTCTTTGTATCCATTCATGCGGATGCCTTTACCAATACCTCAGCCCGTGGCACCTCGGTCTTTACGCTTTCCCGCAAAGGCGCCTCAAGTGCTGCTGCTCGTTGGTTAGCGAATAAGGAAAACGCTGCTGACTTAATTGGTGGTATTGATATTGGTGCGCAAGACAAGAACACTGCTAGCGTCTTGCTTGATATGTCGACCAATGCTCAAATTAATGACTCACTCAAAATCGGCCATCGTGTGCTTGAGTCTTTAGGCCGAATTAATGGTGTTCAAAGCCGTCGAGTAGAGCAAGCAGGCTTTGCTGTCTTAAGAGCGCCTGATATCCCATCAATCTTGGTTGAGACTGCATTTATCTCAAACCCAAGTGAAGAGCTCTTCTTACGCGATAAAAGTAATCACCGTCTAATCGCCAATGCGATTGTGCAAGGACTAGATGGCTACTTCGCCACTAACCCACCATTAGCGCGTGGTTAGAAGCTTAACCCAGTTAATAATGGTGCCCTAGTACCTAAAAAATAGCTATAAACATAAACGTAACAAACTTGAGGCTGGACTCTCTACATAAGAGTTCAGCTTTTTTATTGTGCTTATACTTTTTGCTACAATCAAGATGTTTCTATCCCGATTTCTCATTGACTCTATACCATGCCTGAACGCCGTCATATCAATTTATTACCCGACCAATTAATCAGCCAAATTGCGGCCGGTGAGGTTATTGAGCGTCCTGCTTCAGTACTGAAAGAACTCTTGGAGAATGCTATTGATGCAGGTTCTGATGCGATTGAAGTACGCCTTGATGGTGGCGGTATTCGCCGACTTTGTGTCACTGATAATGGTTTTGGTATTCCCAAAGAGGAACTCGCCTTAGCACTAACTCGCCATGCCACTAGCAAGATTCGCTCCCTCGATGAGCTAGAGTCTGTTCGTTCCATGGGTTTTCGTGGCGAAGCGTTAGCATCCATCGCTTCAGTCGCCCGCCTGAGTCTTAGCTCGCGCACCTCAGCACAAACTCATGCTTGGTGTCTTGATGCCAGTATGGCCAGCTTAGAACCTGCTGCCGGTGGTTATGGCACCATGGTCGATGTACGACAGCTCTTCGATGAGATCCCAGCAAGACGTAAGTTTTTAAAAACCGAAGCCACAGAGTTTGCCCATTGCGTTGATGCCTTGGAACGGATTGCTCTGGCCTACCCTCATATTACATTCCGTATTTTCCATAATGACAAGCCTTATAAGCAATGGAATGCCAGTGATCATCTGCAGAGGATTCGCGATGTGCTTGGGGGTGATTTTATTGAGGCTGGTCTAGCTATTGAAAACCATACCTCGGTAGCACAGCTACACGGTCTTGTTACTCTACCGAGTGCTGCTCGTGCGCGTACCGATAAGCAGTATTTTTATGTCAATGGACGGTTCGTGCGTGATCGCACGGTCGCACACGCAATTCGTGCCGCCTATGCCGACGTACTACACGGTGATCGCCAACCTGCTTATGTCTTGTTCTTATCGATTGACCCTACCCTAGTTGATGTCAATGTCCATCCTGCCAAAACCGAAGTACGCTTTCGTGATAGTGGGGCCATTCATCGCTTTGTCCAGCAGAGCGTTGGCCAAGTATTGGCACGCTTAGGGGGACAAGACGCTGTCCATCAGGATATTCAAGAAGACAGCACTCGTAGTGAAGGCGTAGATGGTACAAGCTCCAACTATCCATCTGCTTCCAGCGCTATTCAGGGCGCGAACACTGCGTATACGGGAAGCTCTGGTACAACTGTTGGAGGCTCAAGCCCTATGGGTAATAAGCCTTATATTGGCAATCAAGCGAATCCTTTTATGGGAGCAAAAGCCGCTGCGGGTTTATCACGCCCTCCACAACAGGCTAGCTTAGGTTTGCATTACCAACAAAACTGGCGTGAGGCTTATGCGCCGCTTGAGAACACAGAAGCCGGCCATCAAGCATTGAGTCAAGTCCTTAGCACGCAAGACTCTGGCACAGGCATGAATACCCACTCTAGTGCCCTCGTACATGATTTACCCAACGATGATGAGCATCCACTAGGCATGGCGATTGGACAATTGCATGGTATTTATATCTTGGCACAAAATCGCCAAGGCTTAGTCTTAATCGATATGCATGCTGCTCATGAACGTGTAGTATATGAACAATTAAAGAAGCTTTTAGATCTACATACCCTCAGCATCCAAGAACTACTTGTGCCGATTGTATTTAAAGCTTCAGAAAAACAAGTTGCCTTATTGGAAGAGCATGCCGAGGCTTTACACGAACTTGGTTTACATCTACGCGCAGCAGGTCCAAGTGCGATTACCATACGCGCAGTACCCAGCTTATTATTAAAAGGCGATATTGAAACCATGGTACGTCAAGTACTAAATGATTTAGAACAGTTCGGCATTAGTCACTTAATGACCGAGCAACGTAATGAACTGCTCGCCACCATGGCTTGTCATGGTGCCGTACGTGCTAATCGCCAACTCAGCTTAAGTGAGATGAATAATTTATTGCGCCAAATGGAACAAACTGAGCGAGCCAATCAATGCAATCATGGCCGACCGACCTGGTTTACGTGGAGCATAAATGATTTAGATAAGCTCTTTATGCGAGGTCAATAAGATGAAGACCATTGTATGCATTGTGGGACCAACGGCTTCAGGTAAAAGTGCCGCCGTGCTCGCACTCTCACAAAACTGGCCAATTGAGATTATCAATGTAGACTCAGCGACTATCTATACCGGCATGGACATAGGCACAGCCAAACCCAGCATGGCAGAGCGTGCACTCACACCGCAACACCTATTAGACATCCGAGATCCAGCGCAAACTTATAGTGTGGCTGATTTTCGCCAAGATGCCTTACGCTTAATACAGGAAATTCAAGGACGTGGTCGTATTCCAATTTTGGCAGGTGGCACCATGATGTACTTCAAGGCCTTGCGTGAAGGTTTGCACGACTTGCCCGCTGCTGATAGTGAACTACGGGAAAGCTTAAATCAACTGGCACAAGAGATTGGTTGGCCTGCTATGCATCAACGCTTAGCCGCTGTAGATCCAGAGACGGCAGCTCGTCTTGCACCAAACGATAGTCAACGAGTGCAACGTGCTCTTGAGGTCTATGAAAGTAGCGGCAAACCCATGTCTGCATGGCATGCAGTCCCCTCAACGCCTGATCATCCCTATACCTTTTTAACGATTAGTTTAGAGCCCGAAGACCGTGCAGCCTTACATCAACGGATTGAAGCACGCTTTGATCAGATGCTCGCAGATGGCTTTGTGGAGGAAGTTGCTGGACTTAAAGCACGCCCTGACTTACATGCCGATCTACCCTCTATGCGTTGCGTGGGCTATCGTCAAATTTGGGATTATTTAGATGGCAAAGTCACGCTTGAACAAGCTCGCCTGAATGGGATTGCTGCCACTCGCCAGTTAGCAAAGCGACAGATAACTTGGTTACGCAGCCAGCCTGATCGGATTCAAATCGATGGTACACAAGCTGATGCGCAAGAGAAAATTAAGGACGCAGTGCGTCCTTATATGATGGTTGACAATACTGAGTCGTAATTGCGGAGTCGTAATTACACAACTACTGTTTGGGCCATACCTTCAGTTTGCTCTACCACTTCACCTAATTGGTAAACCGTCTCACCAGCTTGTGTGAATGTGGCTGTCACTGCCTCAACTTGATCCGCAGCAACGATTAAGACCATACCGATACCACAGTTAAACACGCGATGCATCTCATCATCCGCTACATTACCCTGCTCTTGCAACCATTGGAAAAACGGTGGTAGGGTCCAAGAGTTCTTGTCGATCTTGGCGCTTAAGCCTTTTTGTAAAATACGTGGTACGTTCTCTAATAGACCACCACCCGTAATATGTGCTAGCCCCTTAATCGCTTCGCCATGCTCAGCCAACGCCGCAAGCACAGGCTTCACATATAAGCGGGTTGGTGCCATCACTACATCACCAAAAGGCTGACCGTGGAAATCGTCAGTTGGCTTAGCGCCTGCACGTTCAATAATTTTACGAATTAAGGAGAAGCCATTAGAGTGGGCACCGCTCGAAGCCAAGCCAATTAATTTGTCACCCGCACCGATATTCTTACCATTAATGATTTTAGCTTTCTCAACAGCACCAACCGCAAAACCAGCAAGGTCGTATTCGCCATCAGGGTACATACCTGGCATCTCGGCAGTTTCACCACCAATTAAGGCACAACCTGATAATTCACACCCCTTAGCAATGCCACCTACGACAGCAGCAGCCGTATCCACACTTAATTTACCGCAAGCAAAGTAGTCTAAGAAGAACAGAGGTTCTGCGCCCTGTACGAGAATATCGTTAACACTCATCGCTACTAAGTCAATACCTACGGTATCGTGACGATCCCACTCGAATGCAAGACGTAATTTTGTACCAACACCGTCTGTGCCAGATACTAATACGGGCTCTTGATATTTCTTCGGCACTTCAAATAATGCGCCGAAACCACCAATACCACCCATGACACCATCACGCATGGTCTTGGCAGCCAGAGGTTTAATACGATCTACCAAGGCATCGCCTGCATCAATATCAACGCCAGCATCGCGGTAGGTAAGAGAAGTTTTTTCAGTAGTTGTCATGGATATGGGTCCAAAGTATGTAAAATAGTATAAAAATCAATTTATGGCTAATTTTACGATGAATGAGAAAAATTTGCGTCGAAATCAGACACTTCTGTGGTCAGCGGTTGGACTAGGCATACTATTTGTCTTGTATGTTCTCTCCCCGGTGCTCACTCCGTTCATGATGGCGCTTGCTTTTGCCTATATTCTATCACCTGGCGTGCGCTACTTGGAGCGAATATTACTGCCGCGTTGGTTAGCCGTATTTATTATGGTGACCTTATTAATCGCTATCTTCTTGGGCATCTTATTAGTTGTCATCCCGCTATTGCGTCGTGAGATTAATCAGGTGATTGAGCAGCTACCCTCTTGGATTAGTCTCTATAACTTAAACTGGGCACCACGTATTGATCGCTGGCTCGGTGTTGATAGTCAATTAGACACCACCCATATCCGCAGTATGATTCAAGATGCGATTACGGGGACAGATAGTCTGTTTAACACCTTTGTTAGCTACCTACAATCCAGTGCTCCAACCCTTATCTTTATGGTCGTCAGCGCACTTTTGGTGCCTGTCTTATTGATTTATTTGCTCCTTGACTGGGATAAGTTTACGTCTAGCTTCCGTGAGCTTATTCCCCGACGCTTTTTAGTCCCAACAATGCGCCTTTTACAAGACATTGATGCGCTCTTAGCCAGCTTCTTGCGAGGGCAAATTTCGGTCATGTTAATTTTAGCGTTTTATTACAGTATGGGGCTAACGATTGCGGGTTTTGATAGTGCTATTCCGATTGGTGTGCTCACTGGAATGTTGGTGTTCCTGCCATACCTAGGCTTTATGTTAGGCTTATTACTCGCAATTTTCTCCTCCTTACTACAGTTTGATGGCTATTATGGCTTAATCGCTGTCGGGATTGTCTTTGGTTTTGGCCAAGTCCTCGAAGGCATGTTCCTTACACCCAAAATCATGGGTAATCGAATTGGCCTACATCCCTTATTTATTATCTTAGCAATTTTCGCTTTCGGTAAGATTTTCGGTTTTTTTGGCGTATTATTAGCGATTCCGATGAGTGCGGCGCTTTCAGTGGTAATTCGTCGAATTTACGCTAAGTACCGCAGCAGTAGCTTTTATACGAATGACTGAACAACT
>CAYFVY010000016.1:6952-13450 GCA_964346715.1 uncultured Pelistega sp.
TAGCATTTGCACAACGAGCGTTCGATAAGGGACTCTCTCTTAGTAAAGAAGTAACTCCATGGCTATTTTCTCACTACACACGTGATATTCGTACGCTTTTAGCCTTATTAGATGCGCTTGATGCTTACTCCCTAGCGCAAAAACGTACGATTACCTTACCTTTATTAAAAGATTTTTTAGATTCCAAGGATTTTTCGGCATGAATGCTAACACCATCGCACTATTTGACTTAGACCATACCTTATTGCCTATCGATAGTGACCATGAATGGATTGAATACTTAGTCCGACACAATTTAGCCGGTGACCCAGAAGCGGTAAAACGCCGTAATCAAGAAATTTTTGATAAATACAATGACGGTATCCTCACTATTGAAGAGTCAGCCGAATTTGTTCTTAGCTTTTTAGCAATGCACTCACCTTACGATTTAGCACGCTACCACGAAGGCTTTATGCAAGAGGTGATTCGCCCAAATTTGCATCCACATGCCATTGACGTGGTACGTGAACACCATGAAGCTGGCGACTTATGTTGCTTAGTCAGTGCTACGAATACTTGGGTGATTGAGCCGATTGCCCGTGCTTTCGGTTTTGAACACTGTATCGGCACTACACCAGAATATCGCAATGGTCGCTTTACGGGCCATTTTACAGGTGTCGCCTCTTATCAAGAGGGCAAGATTACACGTGTAGAACAATGGCTTAAAACTATGGGTTTAACGCTAAGTGACTTTAAGAAAAGTTTCTTTTATAGTGACTCAATGAACGATTTACCCTTGCTTGAAGTCGTTACACATCCTGTAGCAACGAACCCTCAAGATAAACTGCGTGAAATTGCCCAAGATAAAAACTGGAAAATTCTTGATTTATTTGCCTAATAAGCTGCGCCCATGCTGAAAAAAACCATAAAACAGTACGTAAACCGACTTTTTTCGAGCAATAAAAGTTCGCGTAAAGTCTATGCGCATACTGAGCATAAAATCGATCAACGTTTGGTTTCTCGCAATGCTATTAAGGTTTGTGAGACCTTACAATCACATGGCTATCAAGCCTATATCGTTGGTGGCGCAGTACGTGATTTAATTTTAGGCTTTGAGCCTAAAGACTTTGATGTGGCGACGAGCGCCACACCAGAGCAAGTACGTTCGGTTTTTCGACGGGCGCGAATTATTGGCCGTCGTTTTCGTTTAGTGCATGTATTATTTGGTTCGGAAGTGATTGAAACATCAACCTTTCGTGCGTCTTCTAATGGTACCGAAAGCACGGATGAACATGGCCGCATCCTGAATGATAATGTCTTTGGTGATATTGAGAGCGACGCCGCACGCCGTGACTTCACCCTGAATGCTCTGTACTATGACCCTGTTAAAGAGGAAGTCATTGACTACCATAATGGTGTTGCCGATCTACGCTCACATACCGTACGTATTATTGGCGATCCTGAAGTACGCTATCGTGAAGATCCTGTGCGTATGTTACGTGCAGTGCGTTTTGCCGCCAAACTTGATGCCACGATTGAAGCCAAAACTCATGCTCCCATCAAGTCCTTAGCGAAATTAATTTCCAATGTGCCGCACTCTCGCCTGTTCGATGAGACATTGAAATTACTAACCTGTGGTAATGCCTTAAATTGCTTAAAAAAACTACGCGAAGAAGGTCTACACGAAGGAATTATTCCTCTTCTTGATTTAGTTTTAAAGCAAGAAGGCGGACAGAAATTTATTGAGATTACCTTAGATCGTACAGATCAGCGCATCCGCACGAATCGCCCTGTGAATGCGAGCTTTTTATATGCTGCAATTCTCTGGCCATTAGTGCAAGCCTATTACAAGAAAGAACTTGCCAAACCCCATAGCCACCCTATTCCCTCCTTGATTGAGGCGGCTAACAAAGTACTGGCCGAACAAGTCAGCAAACTCGCCTTACAAAAGCGTCATAGCACAGAGATGCGGGAGATATGGTTTACCCAACCTCGCTTCGAAAAACGTACACCTCGCTTTATATGGCGTATGATTGAGCAACCCTATTTCCGTGCTGCTTGTGACTTTTTACAGATTCGCGCAGCCTGCCATGAGTTTGACAGTGTACTTGCGCAATGGTGGATGGATTTAGCAAATGCCTCGAACGATGAGCGTATCCGTATGGTCGAAGCACTGGGCCAGGGAGCCCGCAGCGGCCCTAAACCAGCAAAAGGCGTAGCGGGTGAGGCAAAAACTACCGCACGTCGACGTCGACCACGCCGTCGTTCATCACGTAAGAAATGGCAAGAGGATGGTCAGGGAAGCAATAACAACGAATGAGGAGAACGGCATGAGTTGGGCATATATTGGTTTAGGTTCAAACCTAGGTGAATCTCAAGATATTTTGGCACAGGCTTTACGTGATCTATCACAACATTTAAGCATCAAGCTTAAAGACGTATCAAGCTATTATCGTAGCGCCCCTGTGGATAGTTCTGGTCCGGATTATATCAATGCCGTTGCTCGTCTAGAGACCAGTTTATCTGCTCTGGAATTACTGCATATCATGCAAGCCATTGAACTTGAGCACGGGCGTGAGCGTCCTTACTTTAACGCACCACGCACCTTAGATTTAGATTTGCTCTTATTTGAGGACTTTAGCAGCCAGACCGAAGAGCTCACCGTGCCACATCCACGCATGCATCTACGGGCTTTTGTTTTGGCGCCATTAGCTGAGTTGCTTGGCTCAGAGTATCAATTGGCACAAGGCTCGCTAGCCGACTTGCTCAAGCAAGCATTGGCTAGCGGTCAAGCGATTAGTCAGATGAGTGCTACGTAGCAAACTGCTAAACAAACTGTTCAGCCAGGTGGCAAGCCACTTGGCGCCCATCCACTTCACGTAACATAGGCTCTTCCTGACTACAGCGAGGCACCGCATGGGCGCAGCGCTTGTGAAAGGAACAACCGCTTGGCAGATTAATCGGCGATGGTAACTCACCTTGAATCTTAATCTTTTTATACCGTTTCTCAGGATTGATCGACGGTGTAGCCGATAGTAAAGCTTGCGTATACGGGTGTAGGGGTTTGGCGTAGAGTTTTTGCTTCTCACTTAACTCGACTGTCTTCCCGAGATACATTACCAAGACATCATCAGCGACATGCTCAACCACCGCTAAATTATGCGAAATAAATACATAAGCAGTTTCCAATTGCTCTTGCAAATCCATGAATAAGTTCAGCACCTGTGCTTGAATCGACACATCTAAAGCGGATGTCGGCTCATCTGCAATCACAATTTTCGGATTCAAAATCATCGCACGCGCAATCGCAATTCGTTGACGCTGACCACCTGAGAACATATGTGGATAACGATAATAATGCTCGGGACGTAAACCAACGATTTTCATCATCTCATCCACACGCGCCTTACGTTCGCTCGCACTGAGTTGTGTATTAATAATCAAGGGCTCAGCCAGTTGATCACCAATTTTGCGGCGAGGATTTAAAGAGCCATAAGGATTCTGGAAGACCATCTGCACCTTGCTACGCAAGGCTTGGATCTCATGTTGTTTCAGTTTCGAGGCATCAGTTCCATCAAGTATCAGATGGCCTGAACTTGGTTCTTCAATCAAGGTTAATTGGCGTGCCAAGGTCGATTTGCCCGAACCCGACTCACCCACTACCGCTAAGGTTTTGCCAGACTTAAGTTCAAAGCTGATGCCGTTTAAGGCCTTAACCGTCGCTTTTTCTTTCAAAAAACCCCGTGATACTTGGTAATGACGGGTTAAATCACGCACGCTTAAAACGACATTAGTCATGATTTTGCTCCAAAGAAATCAGGGGTTTAATACAACGTACTTCTCTACTTCCATAGCGTTGCAGAGAAATTCTGCTCTGCGTACAGCGCTCTTCCACATAAGGGCAACGTGGCGCTAGGAGACAACCTGAAGGACGGTCATATTGACCAGGAACAATACCCGCTAAGGTACGCAAACGGCGTTCGCCTTTACTTGATTCCGGAATCGATGCTAGTAAGGCCTCGGTATAAGGGTGCGCTGGATGATTGAACATCTCTGGCATATTCCCCTTTTCAACGGCTTGACCTGCATACATCACACAAACACGCTGAGCGACCTCGGAGATCACCGCCAAGTCATGCGTAATCATGATAAGGGCCATCTGTTTTTCACGCTGAAGATTGACTAATAAGTCCATAATCTGCGCTTGAATCGTCACATCAAGTGCTGTCGTAGGCTCATCGGCAATCAGCAATTTGGGCTCGCAGGCAATCGCCATCGCAATCGCCACGCGTTGACTCATCCCACCCGATAACTGATGTGGATAGGCATCAAGACGAGATTCAGGTTCAGGGATTTCAACGATTTTCATCAGCTCAATCGCGCGCTCACGCAAAGCACGACCTCGCAAACCAATATGTAGCTTCAGCACCTCTTCAATTTGAAAACCGACCGTATAACTAGGATTCAAGGCAGTCATCGGATCTTGGAAAATCATGGCGATGTCTTTACCAATAATCTTGCGACGCTCTTTAGGACTCATTGTTAATAAGTCCTTACCGTCAAACAGCATACGGTCAGCAGTAATCTTACCTTGGCCATCCAGTAAGCCCATTAAGGCCATCATCGTCACCGACTTGCCTGAGCCAGACTCACCCACAATACCGACCAGCTGACCAGCGTCAACACGTAGCTCTAAACCATCAACGGCATAAAAAGGTTTTTTTTCAGTACCAAAACGTACCGTTAAATTTTGTATTTCTAATAAACTCATGGTGACTCCTCTAGGCCGCTTTTTTCAATTTAGGATCAAGGGCATCGCGTAAGCCGTCACCCATGAGATTAATCGCTAAAACGGTTAAAAGAATCGCCAAGCCTGGGAAAGTGACTACCCACCAAGCACGACTGATATAGTCACGCGCTGTTGCCAACATGGTCCCCCACTCAGGTGCTGGTGGTTGCACACCTAAGCCCAAGAAGCCTAAGGCCGCAATATCCAGAATTGCCGTTGAGAATCCTAAGGTGGCTTGGACAATAATCGGTGCCATACAATTCGGCAAAACCGCGATAAACATTAAGCGCCACGCTCCTGCTCCGGCCACGCGCGAAGCCACAACATAGTCCTTATTCAGTTCACTCATGACTGAGCCACGTACCAAACGTATATAGCCAGGTAAGCCAACCACCGCAATCGCAATCATCGCGTTCGTGACGCCCGGCCCCAAAATCGCCATAATGGCAATAGCTAATAAGACCGAAGGCAAGGCCATCATAATATCGGCCACTCGCATAATGGCACGACCTAGAATGCGCGGATAAAAACCGGCTAAAAGCCCAAGAAATACGCCCGGAATAATGGTAATCAAGACTGCTGAAATACCAATAAATAGGGATAAGCGGCCACCGTGAATAATACGCGATAGAATATCTCGCCCTGCTTCATCTGTACCCAGAATAAATTGCCAGCTACCACCTTCAGCCCAGACAGGAGCCTGCAACATATGCTGTCGGTACTGGTCAATAGGGCTATGCGGTGCAATTAATGGCGCAAAAATCGCCGCCAATACCATAAGCAACAAAAATGCCAAACCTATAACAGCACCACGGTTTTGAGCGAAACTTTGGCGAAACTCCTTAAACGGCGAAGGATACGTAATTAGCTCTGTGCTCGTCGATGAAGAAAACTTATTGACGTGTTCTGTTGTCATCATTATTCTCCTTAGCGTGAATGGCGGATGCGTGGATTGACAATGCCATACACCATATCCACAAGCAGATTAATAATAATAATCAGGGTGGCGATAATCAGTAAGCCATTTTGCACCACAGGATAGTCGCGACGGAAGATTGAATCTACTAACCACTTACCAATACCCGGCCACGAGAAAATTGTTTCCGTTAATACGGCTCCACCTACTAAAGAGCCAATCTGTAAACCAATCACGGTCACCACGGCAATCATGGCATTACGTAAAGTATGAACAAAGATAACGCGGCGTGGTGATAAGCCTTTGGCCTTCGCTGTGCGAACATAATCTTCACCCATGACCTCTAGCATGGAAGAACGGGTCATACGAGAAATTACGGCTAGCGGAATCGTGCCTAAGACAATAGTCGGCAAAATTAAGTGGCGACAGGCATCAAGAAAAGCACCCTTATTGAACTCAGGATCTTCAATCTCAGCGATCCACGCATCAATTAACATAAAGCCTGTATGGGGTTGCACATCATATATCAAGCTAATGCGTCCCGATACGGGCGTCCAGCCTAAAATTGATGAGAACAACATAATCAGCATCAAGCCCCACCAGAAGATAGGCATGGAATAACCCGTCAGCGAGACACCCATAATCCCATGATCAAGGATTGAGCCACGCTTAACGGCTGCTAAGACACCAAATAAGACACCAAAAAAAGTACCAAATAAGAGTGCCATAATGCCCAGCTCTAATGTTGCTGGGAATAAGGCCTTAAATTCACTCCAGACACTTGTGCTGGTCACAAAAGACTTACCGAAATTAC
>CAYFVY010000016.1:13460-24778 GCA_964346715.1 uncultured Pelistega sp.
CTGAGCTAAGCTACCAAGGTAATTAAAGTACTGCTCGTAGAGCGGTTTATCTAAGCCTAGGTTTGCCATCATATTGGCATACACAACAGGGTCATTGGAGCGCTCTCCCAGCATAATCTGTACTGGGTCGCCAGGGATTGAATGAATAAGTAAGAACGTCAGTAAAGTAATACCAAAAAAGGTAGGTATTAATAGCAAGAGACGTTTGAGTAGAAACATGAGCATAAGTATTGTTCCAGAGTCTTTTAGACACGAACGAATGCGTAGAGCAAGGTCTATGGATAATAGACTGCTCATCAGCAGACTGAGAAAATAAAAGAGTGGTTCTGCTCAACACAGCCAGGACCACTCCTTGTATTTAGACCTTAGCTGTCAACTACTTAACGCTAACACCAGTAAACTGGAAAGCGCCAAATGGACTGATCTTGAAACCTTCTACATTATTCGTTAAAGGCACGTTAACGACAGAAGTACCTACAGGTGAACCAGGCATCTGCTCATGGAAGATCACTTGCGCTTGCTCGTATAATTTAGCGCGCTCTTCTTGATTATTTAACTGCTTGGCTTTAACCAAAAGCTCTTGGAAAGGTTGATAGCAGAAGCGAGAGTAGTTACTACCACCAACTGCTTCACAACCAAATAAGTTGCCTAACCAGTTATCTGGGTCACCATTGTCCCCTGTCCAACCGACCATAACGATATCATGCTCACCTGCTTTGGCACGTTTAAGATACTCACCCCATTCGTAGGTCATGATGTTCACTTTAACACCGATTTTAGCCCAGTCAGCTTGTACCAACTCTGCCATTAGGCGACCATTCGGGTTGTATGGACGTTGTACTGGTAATGACCATAAAGTGGCTTCAAAGCCATCAGGATAGCCCGCTTTAGCTAATAATTCTTTGGCCTTCTCAACATCGAGATCACGCACCTTAATGTCTTTATTAAAAGACCACTGAGTCGGCGGCATTGGGTTCGGTGCCAATTGACCTTGACCTCCGTATACCGCTTTAATGATCGCTTCTTTATTCATGGCGGTATCTAAAGCCACGCGTACATCAGCAGAATCAAAAGGTTTCTTCTCAGTGTTGTAATAGATAAAGCCCACGTTAAAACCAGGGTTGCTTAAGACGTTTAACTTTGTATCTGTCTTCAAATTATCAATATCAGCTGGAAGCGGATAAGACATGACATTACACTCACCCGCCTTAAGCTTTTGTTGACGTACAGAAGCATCTTTGGTGATAGCAAAAATCAGATTGTCAACCATCGGCATATCGCTCTTGTCCCAATAATCTTTATTGGCTTTATAACGAATGGCTGCGTCTTTTTGGTAACGCTCAAAAATGAATGGGCCGGTACCAACAGGTTGTTGGTTAATCATCTCAGCCTTGCCTTCTTTGAGCAGTTGCTCTGCATACTCAGCCGAGTAGATAGAGCCAATCGGCATTGCCATGGTTTGAATAAATGAAGCATCGTTCTTGGCTAAGGTCATCTTCACTGTGTAGTCATCAATTTTTTCAACTGATTTGATGTTCTCAGCCAAGCCCATATCTGAGAAGTAAGGGAACTCAACAGGATACGCTTTATTAAAGGTATTTTCTTTATTGCCAAGGCGATCAAAAGTCCAAACTACATCATCAGCATTAAAGTCGCGAGTCGGTGTGAAGTAACGCGTGGTATGGAATTTGACACCCTTACGTAGATGGAAGGTGTACACCAAACCATCATCACTCACCTCGAACTTTTCCGCTAGAGCAGGTGCTGCTAAGGTCTCACCACGTGGAAATTGCACTAATGGATTAAAGACGTTATTCGCCCCAGCATCAAAGTCAGTACCTGCAGTGTATTGAGCAGAGTCAAAACCCGCTGGGCTGCCTTCAGAACAATAGACTAAAGAGCCTGCAGCGTGAGCCGTACTGGCAAAACCAGCAAGCAAAGCACCCAATAAAACCTTATTCGTTATTTTCTTCATAAAGATGATCCTTTTGAGAACAGTTATTTTTGCTACCTTGGTAAAGGTTAGCGTGCTTACAAAAAAGGTGTACTGCAACTCCTCCGTTACAGTACACCTTGGTTTCTTACTTATTCAACACTCACCGGAATTTTGCCGATGATTTCTTGCCATTTCTTAGGTCCTGTGTTGTGTACTGAAGTACCTTCAGCATCAACCGCAACCGTTACTGGCATATCTTTTACCTCAAACTCATAAATCGCTTCCATACCTAAGTCTTCGAAACCAACTACCTTGGCTGAACGAATGGCTTTAGAGACTAGGTAAGCTGAGCCACCTACCGCCATTAGGTAAGCACTCTTATGCTTACGAATTGACTCAATCGCTACTGGGCCACGTTCCGCTTTACCAATCATGGCGATAAGGCCTGTTTCAGCTAACATGGTTTCAGTGAATTTGTCCATACGTGTCGCTGTCGTCGGACCTGCTGGACCAACTACTTCATCACCCACTGGGTCAACTGGACCGACATAGTAGATCACACGGTTTTTAAATTCTACGGGCAATGACTCACCCTTAGCTAACATATCGCTAATGCGCTTATGTGCTGCATCACGGCCGGTTAACATCTTACCGTTCAACAATAAAGTCTGACCTGGTTTCCAGCTAGCAACTTCTTCAGCTGTTAGCGTATCCAAGTTAACTTGAGTTGATTTATTGTAATCTGGTGCCCAATGCACGTCAGGCCAATCTGATAATGATGGTGTTGGTAAGGTTGCAATACCAGAGCCATCGAGTTCAAAATGCACGTGACGAGTTGCGGCACAGTTAGGAATCATAGCAATTGGCTTAGAGGCTGCATGCGTTGGGTAGGTATTGATTTTCACATCGAGTACTGTTGTTAGACCACCAAGGCCTTGGGCACCAATACCAAGCGCATTGACTTTTTCGTACAATTCAATACGCATTTCTTCCAACTTATTTTGTGGGCCGCGTTGTAGCAGCTCATACATATCGATGTCTTCCATTAAGGCTTGCTTGGCCATTAACATGGCCTTCTCAGCAGTACCACCAACGCCAATACCTAACATACCTGGAGGACACCAACCCGCACCCATAGTTGGTACAGTTTTTAGAACCCATTCAACGATATCATCGCTTGGGTTTAACATAGCGAATTTCGTTTTGTTCTCAGAACCGCCGCCTTTGGCCGCGACTTGTACGTCAACCTTATTACCTGGCACTAATTCAACATGCAAGATACAGGGAGTATTGTCTTTGGTGTTTTTACGTTCAAAAATTGCGTCATCCAATACCGAAGCACGCAATTTATTATCAGGGTCTAAGTAACCACGACGTACACCCTCATCACAGGCTTCTTGTAGCGTGCCTTTGAGTTCGAAACGCACATCCATACCCACTTTTAAGAAGACGTTCACAATCCCCGTATCTTGGCAGATAGGACGGTGGCCTTCTGCACACATACGAGAGTTGGTTAGAATCTGAGCAATCGCATCTTTTGCTGCTGGGCTTTGCTCTACCTCATAAGCACGTGCGAGGTGTTGGATGTAATCTTGAGGGTGGTAGTAACTAATAAACTGAATGGCATCAGCAATCGATTGCACTAAATCAGCTTCTTTAATAAGGGTTGTCATGATCTCTTACACTCATTGAAAAGTAAAACACACCTAATCATAACCAAAAACACAGTTTTAGTTATGAATTCATTAGGCTTGTTCAGCGAATTTTTCCGGACTATTTGGCAATGGGTGCTCGTCACGTCTAACAAGCACCTGATTTATAAGTAGTTTCTAATTTTCTACTTAACGGCCCTTCCAAATAGGGTCACGCTTCTCAGCAAAAGCGGTAGCCCCCTCTTTCGCATCTTCTGAGGCAAAAATATGCTGCATACGCGGTTGTTGTAAGGCAAACATATCTTCTTGGCGCCAATCACTCGCTGCTCGTGCAACTTGCTTAATCACTTGTAAGGCTAAGGGGCCATTCGCCGCAACACGCTTAGCCAATTCTAGAGCCGCCTCTAAAGACTGGCCTGGCTCAACCAATTGGTTGACAAGACCGAGATCATAAGCACGCTGCGCACTGAACATATCACCTGTTAGCAAGATTTCCATGGCCATTGGATAAGGTACGCGTTGTGGCAAACGTAACATACCACCTGATCCTGGTACCAAACCACGCTTAGCTTCTGGCAGGCCAAATTTAGAATTATTCGCAGCGACGATCATATCGCAAGCTAATGCCAACTCGAAACCACCAGCTAAGGCATAACCTTCGACCGCTGCAATGAGTGGCTTAACAGTTGGTGCTTCACATAAGCCCCCTAAACCACGCCCTGGTACTACCGCACGACGTTGGGTCTTAGCAAACTCTTTCAAGTCCATACCCGAGCAGAACGTCTCGCCTTGGCCACGCAAAATACCTACTGAAACTTCTGGATCACTATCTAATACGTCTAAGGCATCTGCCAAAGCAAATGAGGTGTCATAGGTTAATGAATTACGTGCTTGCGGGCGATTAATGGTAATGACCAAAACCCGACCAATCTTTTCCGTTAATACTAAAGGTTCCACTACGTCCTCCTAAACATTGATAAATTAAACTGGTTTGCGATTCAAAAAGCATGCCATATGAAAAGCACGCAATATAAAAAGTACCCTATATATTGCAAATATTTTACTCAATCCACGCCTCAGCCATGAATGGAATACGCAATGAATGCACTAACTCCTAACTCAAGCATGCATTTATTACAGTTTGAGCCGTTTATTACTACTTAGCTCCATAAAATACCCTAAAATCTAGGTTTTAGTAAATAGATACAAGCGATAACTCCATGCCAATAACTTTTCAGCAAATTATCTTGACCTTGCAAACCTATTGGGATAAACAAGGCTGTGCATTACTTCAGCCCTTTGATATGGAAGTCGGTGCGGGAACCTCGCATACAGCGACTTTTTTACGTGCAATCGGCCCAGAGCCTTGGTTTGCTGCCTATGTACAACCTTCACGCCGCCCTAAAGACGGGCGTTATGGTGAAAACCCAAATCGCTTGCAGCACTATTACCAATACCAGGTGGTATTAAAACCAGCACCACCGAACATCGTTGATTTATACATTGGCTCTCTGGAAGCCTTAGGGATCAATCCGAAAGAACACGATATTCGTTTTGTTGAAGATGACTGGGAGAACCCAACTCTTGGTGCTTGGGGACTTGGCTGGGAAGTTTGGCTAAACGGTATGGAAGTGACACAATTCACCTACTTCCAACAAGTGGGTGGTCTTGATTGTCCTGCCACAACAGGCGAAATCACTTATGGCCTAGAGCGGATTGCCATGTACCTACAGAATGTTGAAAGTGTGTATGACTTGGTGTGGACAGTACGTCCGAATGGTGATGTGATTTATTACCGTGATGTTTTCCACCAGAATGAAGTGGAGCAATCTACCTATAACTTTGAATACGCCGATACTGAAGTGCTCTTTAGACACTTTGGTGACCATGAAGCACAAGCCCAAAAGCTAATGCAACTCGAGTCACCACTTGCCCTACCAGCGTATGAGCAAGTGCTTAAAGCCGCGCATATTTTCAACTTACTTGATGCACGTAACGCTATTAGTGTTACCGAGCGCGCAGCCTATATCGGCCGTATCCGCAATCTATCACGCGCAGTAGCCCAATGCTACTACGACTCTCGCGAACAACTCGGCTTTCCTATGTTGAAACAGGAGGCCAACTAATCATGTCTACAAAACCTCTATTAATCGAATTATTTACTGAAGAATTACCACCGAAAGCTTTACGTCGCCTCGGTGCTTCATTTGCACAAAGCATTTTTGACAGCCTTGTTAAGGTGCATTTAGTAGCCGCTGATAGCCAATTTAAGAGCTTTGCGACACCGCGTCGCTTGGCTGTCTGTATTGAAGGCGTCTTAAGCCAAGCTCCAGAACAAGAGTTCGTGGAAAAGCTTATGCCTGTTAAAGTCGGTCTGGATGCCGATGGTCAGGCCACACCTGCGCTTGTTAAAAAACTCGCAAGCAAAGGTCTAGAGGACCTAGGTGTTGAACAATTAAGCCACGAATCTGATGGTAAACAAGAGTATTTAGTGGCAAAAGGTAAAGCTGCTGGAATGAAGTTAAGTCAGTATTTGCAGACTGCACTTGATCATGCGATTGAAAATTTACCCATTCCTAAAGTTATGCGTTACCAACTTGAGGATGGCAAAACTTCAGTGAAATTTGTGCGCCCTGTACATGGTTTAGTCGTTCTACATGATACTGATATTGTCCCAGTGAGTGCACTCGGCATGCAAGCGAGCAATCAAACCAGTGGTCACCGCTTTATGGGTGAACGCACAATTCACTTAAAGAATGCGCAGAGCTATGCACAGCAACTGGCGCAAGAAGGCATGGTCATCGCCTCATATGATGAGCGTCTCGCTAAGATTGAAACACTCTTAGCAGAGCAAGCCGAAGCCTTGAATTTAACCATCGGCGAAGGTCCTGAAGTCAGCGATTTATTAGAAGAAGTCACTTCATTGGTCGAGCATCCTACAATTTATGTGGGTCAGTTTGAGCAAAAATTCTTGGCCGTACCGCCAGAGTGCTTAATTCTAACCATGCGCTTAAATCAAAAGTATTTCCCTTTATTCGATAAGGCGACTGGCCAACTAGATCATCACTTCTTAATTGTTAGCAATATGCAAGTAGATGACCCACGCCATATTATCGAAGGTAATGAGCGTGTTGTGCGTCCCCGTTTAGCGGATGCGGAGTTCTTCTTTAAGACCGACCGTAAGTTACCACTTGAAGAGCGAGTTAAGACGCTTGAGAATATCGTCTATCATAATAAACTTGGTAGTCAGCTAGCACGGGTCGAGCGTGTGCGCTCTATTGCACGCTATATCGCCGATAAGCTCGGTGCTGATAATGCGCTTGCCGACCGCGCTGCCCTATTAGCGAAAGCAGATCTTACCTCGAATATGGTGGGCGAGTTCCCTGAATTACAAGGTATTATTGGCGCCTATTATGCCGACGGTGATAATGAGCCTAAGCCTGTTGTGACAGCTTTAGCCGAGCAATATCAAGTCCGCTATGATAAGGCCGTTACGCAAGACAAGCTGATCAGCGTCATCTTATTTATCGCTGAACGTGTTGAAACTTTAGTCGGCATCTGGGGTATTGGCTTAGTTCCAACTGGTGAGCGCGATCCGTATGCCTTACGTCGTGCGGCTTTAGGTATTATTAGTGCCTTCGATCGTTTGAACGAAGCCAATTATTTCCAAGCTGAGAATAAGCTCAATCTGCGTGACTTGTTAGCCTACGCGCAAAGCGTATTCGCTCAAGACCCGAAAATTTCTTTGGCCGATAATACTGTACAAGAAGTGCAAGAGTTTATCTATGAGCGTTTACGTAATCAGTTAAATAATGAGCACGATCGTTCAGTGGTCGATGCTGTATTAGCTTTAAATCCTGATCTTGATGAGGTCAATGTGCGTGTACAAGCCGTGACTCACTTTAATACGCTAGCTGAAGCACAAAGCCTAGCGGCTGCGAATAAGCGTATTGGCAATATCCTCAAGAAAGTTGAAGGTGAACTAGGTGCCGTTAATAAGCAGCTTCTTGTTGAGCCAGCTGAGATTGCTTTAGCTCAGCAAATTGAACAAGTTGAGCCTATAGCACAAGCGCATTTTGCCAAGGCGGAATTCACTCAAGCCTTACAAGCAGTAGCACAAACTCGTGAAGCCGTGGATAACTTCTTCAACGATGTCATGGTCATGGCGGACGATATGGCAGTGCGTAACAATCGCTTAGCACTCCTAAATCAACTGCATAACACCATGAACCTAGTCGCTGATCTAGCCAAGCTTGCCCAATGAAGCTAATTATTCTCGACCGTGATGGCGTCATTAATCAGGACAGTTCAGAGTTCGTCAAAACTGCCGATGAATGGATTGCCCTACCAGGCAGTCTTGAGGCCATCGCTCGCTTCTATCACGCAGGCTATAAGCTCGTCGTCGCTACTAACCAATCTGGCTTAGGACGCGGTCTTTTTGACATTCATGCCTTGAATGCTATGCATGATAAATTGCAAACGAGTTTACGTGAACTTGGCGCTAAGATTGATGCATTGTTTATCTGCCCACATCACCCAGATGAGGGTTGCGACTGTCGTAAACCGGCACCTGGTATGTTTCAGGAAATTATTCGTCGCTACGACATCAAGCCTCAAGGCATCATTGCCGTTGGCGACTCACTACGCGATTTACAAGCCGCTGCTAGTGCTGGTTTTAGTCCTTATCTCGTCTTAACAGGTAATGGAACAAAAACACAGGCTAAGGGCAACCTACCAGAGGGCACGCAAATTCATGCCGATCTTGCTGCCATTGCAGACGAATTACTTGAAGAATAAAATGAATATTCTACGCTCTACTCTATTTTTTATCTTCCAAACATTCCACACTATTTTATTTGGTACCTTGGCGGGGATTATTTATATCCTGCCCTTTAAGTGGCGCTGGAAAGTCATTGTACAATGGCCGATTGGCATGGTTTGGGCAGCTAAACACATTCTTGGCATCCGCTACGAGGTAAAAGGCGTCGAAAACATTCCAGATCATGCCGCCATTTATTTAAGCAAGCACCAGTCCGCTTGGGAAACTCTTTTTATTCCTGGTTACTTAAAACAATCGTCAACCTTTGTCTACAAAAAAGAGCTGAACTATGTCCCCTTCTTTGGCTGGGGACTCGCGAGCTTACGACAAATTTCAATTGACCGTAACGCCGGTAAAGATGCGATGGTCCAGGTAATTGAAATGGGTTCTCGTTATCTGAAAGAAGGTCGTAACGTGATTTTGTTTCCCGAAGGCACTCGCGTTGCGGTTGGTCAAAAAGGCCGTTATAAACAAGGTGGCGCTCGCCTTGCAGTACATTTGGGTACTTCAGTTATTCCGATTGCACATAATGCTGGCCTTTGTTGGCCGCGTAAAGCTTTTATCAAGAAACCAGGCTTAGTCACAGTAATTTTTGGTCCTGCGATTGAATCTACGGGCAAGACACCTGAAGAGTTAAACAAGGAAGTCGAGTTTTGGATTGAGAGCAAGGTACATGAACTTAATCCAGATATACATCCTGCTCCTGAAGGCTATCATCAAACCAGGGTAAATAACGCCTAGATGCTATGAAGGATCTGCGTAGTATTTCGACAGCTGTTGGGGTATTGGAGTATGTACTTAAATTCAGTCAACGTCGTACCTTAAACCTCAAAGTTACTGCTGATACGATACAAGTCAACGCTCCTATGCGCACGTCTGCGACGACCATTGAAGCGTTTATCCAGCAACATGCGCAATGGGTTCTTAAAACACGCCAGCGCTTAATTAATCAACAAGCCGAACCGATTAATCAGTGGGCTTTTGGGCAAAGCATTCAGTACCTTGGCTTGCCCATTACGCTTATTGCTGCACCTGAGGCTATTGCCCCTCATTACCATGGGGACTACCAATCACCGAGTGCGCATGATCGCTTAGCCCTACCTATCGCTGAGGATGCTAGCCCAGAGTTAATCAAACAGCACGCCCAATTCTGGTTAGCCTCGCGTGCAGAGCAATGGTTCTCCGAGCGCTTAGACTGGTTTGCACAAAACAGACAGATTCAGCCCCAAGGCTGGCGTATCAGTCGTGCTCGCACTCGATGGGGGCAATGCAATAGTCGTGGCATTATTAGTCTGAATTGGCGCCTAATTCATTTTGACAAAGAACAAATAGATTATGTCATTGCCCATGAATTAGCACATCTACGTCAGATGAACCATAGTCCTAAATTCTGGGCTGAGGTTGAACGCATTATGCCAAACTACGCCCCAATTAAAAAAGCCTTGCGTGCCCATCGTATTGAAGCGTGCGAATAAGCTCTATATCGCTAGGCGCTTAATAGACTCAGACTCTTTCGATAACTCCGCGAGCGAATAGACTATAAGCCTGCAAGTGCTTAACCTAAAGTCCTAGAGCGCTTATAATACACTCAACATCTGCTCCATGCGAGCTTGCTGCTGAACACGCGTCAGGGCTTGCTGCAGTGCTCGCATCAGAGCTAGAGTCAGTCAATTTATATTCTACCGTTATAAGATATAAGGAAATACCATGCAATTCTTACACACCATGTTACGCGTTGGCAATCTAGAGCGCTCAATAGAGTTCTATACCAAGGTCATCGGTATGAAACTCTTACGAACCTCATCAAATCCTGAATACAAATATGATTTAGCCTTCTTAGGTTTTGCCGCCAACCCTGAGCAAGCTGAGTTGGAGTTAACCTATAACTATGACCAAGACAGCTATGAGATGGGGACGGCTTACGGGCATATCGCGATTGGCGTACCTGATGCCTATGAAGCGGTTGAAGCTGTGAAAAAAGCAGGTGGTAATGTAACGCGTGAAGCGGGCCCAGTTAAGGGCGGTACCACCGTAATTGCTTTTGTTGAAGACCCAGATGGCTACAAGATTGAACTTATTGAACGCAAAGACATGAACGCTACTGGTAAGGGTCTTAACGACTAAGGCCATTCTTCATGAAGATTGTCATTGCTCCTGACTCATTTAAAGAAAGCTTGTCAGCTAAGCAAGCAGCCCTAGCCATACAAGAAGGCATTCGGACAATTTTGCCGAATGCCGATCTACAATGTATTCCTATGGCAGATGGTGGCGAGGGAACCATTGATTGCTTGGCACAAAGCGTTGCCGATTGCCAAGTGATTGAGAGTCTGACTGTGAATGCCTTAGGCGAGGAAATTAAGGCTCAATGGGCCTTAATTGACCAACAAAGCACAGCTTTTATCGAAATGGCGAGTGCCGCAGGCTTACAACAAATCCCTAGCGAGCAACGTGATATTCTGCAAGCCTCTACTTATGGTGTTGGGCTGTTAATTAAACATGCCCTTAACTACCCTATCACCAAGCTAGTCTTAACACTTGGTGGTTCAGCCACTAATGATGCTGGAATTGGCATGTTGCAAGCACTTGGTGTACGCTTCTTAGATGCTCAAGGACACGCCATCTCTGAGGTGAAACCTAGTTTGATTGAGCAAATCCAAGGGATTGATATCAACAACTTAGATCAGCGCTTATTAGCGCTTGATATCATTCTTGCGGCTGATGTTGAGAATCCCTTATATGGACCAGAAGGCGCCGCCTGTATATTTGCTCCGCAAAAAGGGGCTACTCCTGAGCAAGTCCTACAACTCGATCAAGCTCTACATCATTTCGCTGAAAAAGTGAAAACCTTACTCGCACAAGACTACGCTCATGCCAAAGGCGCAGGTGCGGCTGGTGGTCTAGGTTTTGCTGC
>CAYFVY010000017.1:0-8569 GCA_964346715.1 uncultured Pelistega sp.
GCTTTTCTCAGCAATTACAGCAAGCAAGCCTAGCTAATGAGGCGGTAATTTTTGCGATTCCTGTTCAGGATGCACAGCGTTATGGGGTTGTCGAGTTTGATAAGGTGCAACAGCCAGTGCGGATTATTGAAAAGCCTGTACAGACAACATCACGTATGGCGGTGACCGGTTTGTACTTTTATCCACCAGGAGTGGCTAAGCTAGCTTATGAGCTGCGGCCTAGTACTCGTGATGAGTTAGAAATTACCGATATTAATCAAATTTATCTAGAGCGTAAGCAATTACAGGTGCAGTGTCTTGCCCCTGAGTTTGTCTGGTTGGATATGGGGACACCTACGAGCTTGGCTGAAGCTAGTCAAATTGTGCAAGCCGTAGAGCAACGCCAGGGCATGAAGATTGCGAGTCCTGAGCAAGTGGCTTATCAGCAAGGCTATATTCATCGTCGACAATTAGAGGGCTTGATTAGCTGTATGCCATCGAGTGATTACCAACAGTATCTGCAGCGCTACAGTGATAATTTAAAGAGCTAAATGAGATGCTAAGGAAGCCTATTACGCCAAGTGCAGGTGTCGCTATTGAGGACGTAAAAATACTCTCTACTCAGGTATTTGAGGATAAACGTGGTTATTTCTTTGAAAGCTATAATCAACAAGTGCACCATCAAGCCTTAACTCTTAAGCCAACGATGCAATTTGTTCAGGATAATGTGTCTTTCTCTGAGCAAGGTGTATTACGTGGTTTGCACTATCAATATCGCTATCCTCAAGCTAAGTTGTTGCGTGTATTGCAAGGTGAGATCTGGGATGTTATCGTCGACTTACGTGAATTCTCACTGACTTTTGGGCGGTGGATGGCGTATACACTGAGTGCTCAGAGCAGGGAGCAATTGTATGTGCCAGTTGGTTGTGCGCATGGCTTTATAACGCTCACTGAATCAGCCTTGGTGATGTATAAGGTCTCAGATTATTACCGTCCAGATGATGAGTATTGCTTGCGTTATGATGACTCATTTGTAGGGATCGAGTGGCCTGAAGGTTTTGTCTCCCCTAGGCTTTCGTCTAAAGATGCAGAGGGCTTAAATTGGGCACAAGTTCCTAAGTTTTCTAGCTCACAGGCCTGAGTCTTAGCGTGTAAATTTTTATCTAGGCGTCTTGTTTAAGCACTTTTTTATAGGCCTTTAAGTAGGCTTGACCCATTGATTCAACAAGATGATTCTCTTGCACATAGCGATAGGCCTTATCAACCATTTGATTTCTCACCTCAGTGTTGGTGAGTACTTCCTCAATTCCTTGGGCGAGAGCATAGGCATCGCCAATCTCACAAAGCTTGCCGCGGCCATCAGCTAAAACCTCTTTGAGACCGCCAGCATTGGTCGATACCACGGGGATCTTTTGCCAAAAAGCATCTAAGACACTGCTGCCCAAGCCTTCCATAGTACTACTCATCGTGTATACGTCTAAGAGCGAAACATAGTCTTCGACTTGTTCATGAAAGCCCAGTAAGCGATATTCTTGCTCTAAATTTAAGGCTTTGATTTTGGTTTGACAGGCTTCGCTAACATCACCAAATTGACCAAAATGTAGGAAAACGATAGGAAGACCTTTGTTTTTCAGAATGGCGATGGTTTTAATCATCGTGATAGGGTCTTTTTCACGGGTGAGCGCAGAGGTAGTGCCAATAATGTATTTGCCCTCAAGATCACCTAAGCCTTGTTTGAATTTTTGGGCTCTATGCGTATTTACTGTATAAGCATGAATTGCACTAGGAATAACTATGGAATGCACACCGAGACGCTTAGGTTCTTGCGCGTTAGCAGTGCAGTTACTGATAAATAAATCGACTTTTTGCCATTTTGCCAGAGTGCGTTTTGTTTTGTGTGCTTTGATGGGAAAAGCAGTACGGCGTGTATAGACCAGTTTACTTTTGATAAATGGTTTAGCGAGTGTGGCCCATGTTAGGGAGTTCGCTGTTTGAGAGTGGATAATATCAAATTTGTTTGCATGACGAATTAGCCAGAGATAGAGTTGATACGGTTTCTTAAACTCATATACGGTGAATCCTTCAGCTTTGGCTTGCTGGGCAAGTGCATTGCCTTTACGAGCGGCGAGATGAACCTCATGACCAGCATTGTGAAATGCTTGCATACAGAATAATGTTTGACGTTCTCCACCACGCCAGCCTTTTTCTAAGTTCAGCTGTAAAATTTTCATGCCGTTATTCCAATTAGGGTTTAGGGAATTCGTTATCGTTCTTGTCTTTATCATGCATTAAAGATAATGCGCTGTATTTATTAAAGACTGATTGAACCGATAAGATAGCAATTAAAAAGCCAGCCTTACCGTCTAGAAAACCTGCTTTTAAAAAATAGGTGCGGATAAAACGTGCAAGGCTACGTATAGTTGCCCCGGTTAAGCTTGCACGTTTGCCTTGCTGGTAACGCTGTTCAGCCCAGGCATGAGCATATTGAGCGGATTTCTGTAGGTAGCTATGTAAGTCACGGAATGTGTAGTGCAGAAGATCGCCACGTAATTTTTCAACCTTAACGCCACTAGGAACAATCACACTTTCATGGACGAGTTTGTCATTATAGCTCGTGAGTCGTGTTGGATACAGGCGTTCGACATAACCAGGATACCAGCCAGAGTGACGGATAAACTGACCGAAGGCCCAGGTTAAACGAGCTACAGCATAGATGGTTTGCTCAGGTGGATTAGCTAAAACTTGACGTATGCTTTTCGCGAGTTCGGGTGTGACGTGCTCGTCGGCATCTAGCCAGAGAACCCAATCCGCGGTGATGTATTGTTGGGCGATTTGACGTTGTTTGCCGAAACCTGGCCATGGCTGGTTGAGATAGAACTTCTCTGTATAGCGACGTGCTACAGCCTCGGTGTCATCGGTACTACCAGAGTCGAGAATAATAATCTCATCTGCAAGATCCTTAATTGAGTCCAAGCAGGCGCCAAGAATAGCACCTTCGTTTTTGACGATTAAGGCAATAGCAAGAGTAGGTTTTTTTGAGTTCATGGCAAAAACTTATCGATGATTAGATGACACCAATATCGGATTTATTGATATATCGTACCAAATTAATGCTTGCGGCAATAAGGACAACGACGGCCCCTGTCACCATAGCATAAAAATGCCCCCCTAATGGATCTATAACGAAGCACACGGCGACAAGAGCGGCACCAGTACTTTGGCCAAATAGACGAGCAGTGGACTGCATACCACCAGTTGCACTACTGCGATTATTTGGGGTTGATAAGAGCATTGCCTTATTGTTTGGTGTTTGGAAAAAACCAAAGCCAAGACCACAGATAAATAACGATAAGCCGTAAAAGAAGGGATGAGTGCCAGCTGGCCAAGAAAGCAGGACAACAATACCAATAAATAAGATCACATTACCAGAGCCAGCTAATAGCGAGGATGGGTAATGATTCGAAAGTCGTGCTGCGAGAGGGGTGGTAAAGAGTCCAGCCACAGGCCATGAGCTAAATAATAGACCGACAATATGGGTTGGCATCCCTAGGGTATTTTGAAAATAGAAAGGAGCAGATACCATAACCATGGTGGCTGAGGTAAAGCATAGGGAAGAAATAATAATGGCATCACGAAACACGGTAATGCGAAATAAATCGAGAGGTACGAGAGGGGCCTCTTGTTGACGAGCACGCTTAAAGAGAAAGTAACCTGAAATCGTAATCACCACAAATAAAATCGTACTGCTTGTGGGGCTTGTAAAGAGTAAATCTAAGGCACAAATAAAACCGCCCAGCGTGATAGCATTCAAAATCGCACTGATATAGTCAAAGCGTGCTTGTACACGCTCGAGACGAGGTAGATACAAGGAGAAGTAAAGCGCTAGAAAGCACAATGGAATAGTAAAGCCATAAATCCAGTGCCAATTAGCAATAGAGATAATAAAAGCACCAAGAGAGGGGCTTACTAAAGCCGCTCCGCCGACGATCATGGCATTTAGGCTGATACCAAAAGCCAGTTTAGAGCGTGGGTAGATATTTCTTACCAAACCACCAAATAAGGACATAAAGCAGGAGCAGCCTAAGCCTTGAACAGTACGTGAGATGGCTAGGGCAAGTAGGCTATCTGCCAACATACTGCCAATTGCCCCGAGCATAAAGATCCCTACACCAATCCGAAACATACGACGAAAACCTAGGCGTTCAGCGAGCGCAGAGAAGGGCAGTAAGGTTGAGATGATTGTGATCATGTAGGCATTCACAATCCAGATTACTGCTGATGGGCTTACCCCTAGTTCTTGAGCAATTGTTGGTAGGGCAATATTCGTGATACTTGTGTCAATGACGCCGATCATAATCACCAAGAGTAGGCCCGCTGCTGCCCAATAGCGTTGGGGGGTGGGCAGGCCATCTTGATGTGCAATACTCTGGGGCAAATCAGTATTCATTGACTTCTCATTGCTTAGCTTTTATTTTTTACTGGTTTTTTCCAAGCAGGGATAGTGAATTGTTTAACTCTTGAAATGGTGAGCTGTTCTTCAGGGGCATCCTTGGTTAAGGTCGTACCAGCACCAATAGTTGCCCCTTTACCAACAGTAACGGGAGCGACTAATTGCGTATCAGAGCCAATAAACACATCATCTTGGATAATAGTTTTAAATTTATTTACCCCATCATAATTACAGGTAATCGTGCCAGCACCGATATTCACTCGGCTGCCAATCTCGGCATCACCCAAATAACTGAGGTGGTTCGCTTTGCTATAGGCACCTAAGCGAGTCTTCTTGAGTTCTACAAAATTACCCACATGGCTATGAGCACCGAGAGAGGCACCAGGGCGTAAACGTGCGTAAGGTCCAATTGTAGTATTTTCTTCAGCGCTAGCTTGATCAAGATGACTGAAGGCCTCAACACGAGAGCCCTTGCCTAGGCTGACGTCACGCAGTACGCAGTGAGGGCCAATATGAACGCCATCGGCAAGCTCGACCTTGCCTTCAAAGACACAGCCGACGTCAATAAACACATCACGACCACAGATCAGTTCACCGCGCAGGTCAAAACGTTGTGGGTCAGCTAAAGTAACTCCAGCTTCGAGTAAGCGACGAGCTTGTTCTTGTTGCCAAGAGCGCTCGAGTTGCGCTTGTTGAATGCGACTGTTAACACCTAAAGTTTCCCAGCTAGCTGCTGGTTGAGCTGCATTGACTTTTACATTATCTTGTACAGCTAGCGCAATAATATCGGTTAAGTAATATTCGCCTTGTGCATTATTATTATCGATGCGACCGAGCCAGTCCTTTAGATGAGCTGTTGGTGCACAGAGAATGCCGGTATTCACTTCATTCAGACGAAGTTCATCGGCATTTGCATCTTTATGTTCAACAATGCGCACGACATGTCCATTGGTATCACGTACGATACGTCCGTAGCCCGTTGGATCGCTAAGCGTTTCAGTAAGCACGGCAACGCCCTCACCAGCGGCGCTCAGTAAGCGCTGCAAGGTTGGTGCTTGCACGAGTGGTACATCGCCATACAAAACAAGAGTCATATCTTCTGGCTTATCACCACCGACCAATTGCTCAACAGCTTGTTGTACTGCATGGCCTGTGCCATGTTGTGGTTGCTGCAAGGCAAAGCCTAAGTCATTGTGTGAGGCGAAGTGTTGCTTAACGGTATCAGCACCATGACCTACTACGACAATAATCTTGCTTGGCTTTAGCTGCTTGGCACTATCAATAACGTGCGCTAGCATAGGCTTACCAGCCAAACTATGGAGGACTTTAGGAAGGTCTGATTGCATGCGTTTGCCCATGCCGGCAGCGAGAATGACGATATTTAGTTGCATAAAGCGAGAGATATAAAAGTCAATAAAACGAACTTACTAATTTACCGCAACTAGCGCTGAAAATCAGCGTTAGGCCTCTAAGATTAGCAATTTTTAAACAAGATTTAAACACACTGACGGTTTAACTGCTTTTCTTAGGGGCAACGGTTTTGTTGGCAGTGGTGCTGGCACGTGTTTTGCTAGCGCTAGCGGTGGTTTTGCTCGTTGTGCTGGTGCTAGGGACTTTCTTACGAGCGGCAACTTTCTTAGCGGGCGCTTTGCTGGCGGTTTTGTTAGCCGTTTTACTACGGGTTCTGCTCGTAGCTTCATTTGCGGTTGGTGTGGCTATCGTACTTGGATCGCTAATGCTAGAGCTCACTGGGCTCGCTGCCGCACTGACTGTTTCAGTGTTGCTTGTGGTATTGGCGTCCTTGTTACTAACACGTTTAGCAGCAGGTTTACTCGCACGTTTGATACGTGTCGGTGTAAGTTTGTCTGCTTTAGGGTTGGGTTCAACGCCAGCCGCTTCGGTCACTTGTTGAATCTGATTTTGTTGTTCGACTTGGCTAGTGAGTAACGTTTCTAATTGGTTTTGCAATAACCCCCACCAGGCTTGTCCTGCTTGTTGCATAGCCTCAGTGGCGGCTTGTGCACCAGCTGCAGCGCTTTCTATCGCTTCATCAATGCCTAAGTCAGGTGTGGGAGCCTGCTCAGAATCAGGCTTGGGCTCGACCTTAGGCTCCGTTCGGATACTGTCAGTCTGCTCCGTTGTTGCAGAACTTGCTGAGCTTTTTGAGAAATTACTTAATACCTCATCAAGTGATGGCGTATCCTTATGCTGATCACTCACGGTTTGCATCAAGTCTTTAAATGAAGCAATGCTATGACGATGTAATTCTAAGCCCTGGATGGTGTTTTTTAGCATGGCTAGATTCATCGAAAGCCAGCTTTCAACATGTTTTAACTCTTCAATGCGCTTATCAAGCTCATCAATATTCATAGGTGGGGTGGCGAAGGGCATGGTTTTACTGGTCCCAAGATTTTGCCATGTTTGTGACATTAGCTCGACACTACTTTGCAATGCTTGGGTAAAGGGGTTGGTGTCGAAATTAAAGCCGCCTAAAAAGTTGTCGTTGCTCATGGCTTATCTCCGCCTTATGAATGTTATGAGTGATTAGATAAAGTGTACCTAATTGCGCGCATAAGTGATACCTATTTCTTATGCGAGGTATAAGCTTTTTGTATTGAGTTGGAGTAATGTTGTGCGTAGCTGGTTACGTCTACACAGCCGTTCTATGTTGAAAACTTTCTAACAATACAATCTTGGCTTCTGTCGTAATCAGACCTTGCTCCATCATATCAAGAACTTCCTGTGGCGCAAAGTGGGCAATCTCGCTGACTTCACCATCTACATTTTGCGGATGTACTTCAGAGTCTAAAATACAGTCACTGGTGAGAATATCTTCTACTTGATACCCTTCAATAAGAGGAATGCGCACGCGCGTGATTAAGCGTAGTGGACCGCGTTGCTTAATCTGCTCAGGGATAAGGCCCGCTTCCTCGTAGCATTCTCGCACCAAGCCTTGTTCGGGGCTGTCATGCATATTTAATAAGCCTCCTACTAAGGTATCCCACATATTTGGGTCCGTTTGCTTGCTGGCCGAACGTAAGGCTAAGTAAACTCGACCATTGGGAGTCCAAGCATTTAAATGTACGGCTTGTGTTAATAAACCTAATGGGCGAGTGGCGGTACGTTCCAGGTGAGCGATTTTTTCCCCTTCAGCCCAAGCATATACCTGTTCATCACGCCAAAAGGGCAAACAGCCGCTTACACGCAATTCATCAGCAATTTGGTTTAAGCTAATGCTAAGTGCTGTTGTTTGGTGAGCTGCGTACGACTCTTGATATTCTGGGTCTTGGTTTGATACGGTTTTAGAGGATGTAGGTGAGTTTAGAACCAGTGAACTCAATGCATTAGGGCAAGGAATAATTTCAACATAGCCATCGTGCCATTGTAGGAGCGGATGCCCTTGAAGTTGCTTTAAGGCATCTGGCCAGACAAAACCCGCCCATCGTCCGAGCAGCATTAAAGGTAGACTACCCTTGACTGGAGGAATCTGTAATTGGGGGATTAACTCTTGGATAAGTTTGAGGATACGATTGCGCACGGAGAGGAAACACCAGTGAGAAAATACGATTGTAACGAGAAAAGAAGATGAAAAACAGAACTCTATCACTTACTAATTTTTTAAGTATTTTAGTCTTATTTTTATTGTGTGCAAGCAACAGTATTGCCACAACATTTTATGGTGGCTCTTTACAAGGCTCACGTCTAGGACAAGAGTGGGATGCGATAGATATGCACGCCCAGCCTGTGCATAGTCAGGCGATGCAAGGCAAGTTGCATTTGTATTATTTTGGCTTTGCCCAATGTCCTGATATCTGTCCTAGTGCACTCGTCAACTTATCTGCAGTTTTTGAGGAATTGAGTGTTGAAGATCAAGCGCAGTTGCAAATGGTGTTTGTGACGGTCGATCCTGAACGTGATACACCAGAGGTCTTGCGTGCTTATCTTGATAATTTTGAGGGGAATTTCATTGGGCTTACCGGCACGCCTGAGCAGATTGCTGCCATGGCAAAGCAGTTTCGTGTGAAATATCGTCGCATAGCACAAAACTCAAGCTACACCATGGAGCATAGTAGTCAGTTCTATCTATTTGATAAAAAGGCTCAGCCACGCTTGTTCTACCATAGCGATGCGGACCCAATG
>CAYFVY010000017.1:8579-23560 GCA_964346715.1 uncultured Pelistega sp.
ATACGAGCTATCTTGAGCGAGTAGAAACATGGCTTAGTAATTATCGTCAAGGCATTCGGCTTGAGGTCTTATGAAGAAGCGATAATTATTAGCCGACTGTTAAGGCTTTACGCATCTTCTTGATGGCAGCAGATTCAATCTGACGGATACGCTCAGCAGAAACCCCATATTCATCGGCGAGTTCTTGCAAGGTAGTGCTGCCATCGTCTTGCAACCAACGAGCCTCAATAATATGGCGTGAGCGCGCATCCAAGCTTTCTAAGGCATTCGCCACACCAGTTGTCTGCAACTCCATGCGGTCACGTTGTGCTAAGACATAGCTAGGCTCGTGCTCACCCTCGTCAGAGAGGTAAGAGATTGGTGCAAAATCGTCATCATCGTCTTGACTCGAAGACTCAAAAGACATATCTCGACCCGATAAGCGAACTTCCATCTCAGAGACATCTTCAGGGCGCACATTTAACTTAGCGGCGATGCCTTCGATATGCTCAGGATCTAAGGTCTGGCCATCAGGACGCATGCTACGTAAGTTAAAGAATAATTTACGTTGTGCCTTAGTGGTGGCGACTTTTACTAGGCGCCAGTTACGAATGATGTATTCGTTAATTTCAGCTTTAATCCAGTGAACTGCGAATGACACGAGGCGAACACCACGAGTCACGTCAAAGCGCTTCACCGCTTTCATCAGGCCAATATTGCCTTCTTGGATAAGGTCAGCATGTGGCAGACCATAGCCTAAATATTGGCGTGCAATCGAGACAACTAAGCGTAAGTGCGAGAGAATCAAGCCACGCGCAGCATCTAAGTTGCCATCTTGTTGGAGTTGCTCACCATAGGCTTGCTCTTGTTCAGGAGAAAGTAGAGGAATACGATTGACGGCGCTGATGTAAGCCTCAATCGAGCCCATAGAGCCTGGATTCGCCACGGCCATTGCTAGATTGCTTTGCAATACAAGAGAGTTACTTGTCATAATTTCCTAGGTTTCCCATAATTCATTTCAATAATGGATTCATTTTAGCACTCTATGGCCTAGAGTGCTAATTTTTAATGTAAAAAGGCAGACGTAGATATTTCAGTCCGTCACAAATATCTAGATCGTGTAGTGGTAAGGCTTTTGGGGTGATTTCATAAATTTTTTGAGGCGTTAAAACCCGTTTTTTGTTAGGGTTAATATGTTTCAATAGCGCATTGAGTCGGCTAAATTTTTTAATAATCGTTAGGATTTTATTAGGGAATTGACTATACGATTGAAAAAATAGCGATAATATATAGGTAATACTTATCAATAATTCATAGACGAGATCTGCAGGACTAGAAAGAGCCCGACGGATTGATCTCGGATGTATACAGTATACGCGTGGCTTATTTACTGTATTTTGGCTTTTTCGTGTTTGCAACTAATGACGATACTTTTACTTCGCTTTCTTGCCTGTTTACCCTTGCGGCTCTTACATGCTATAGGGCGTGGTGTGGGAACCTTAATGTATTGGTGTTCCCCTAAATTTGCGCGCCGTTTGCGCATGAATGCGCAACAGGCAGGCTATATGGAGCCTACTTTTTATCGCCGTAGTGCCGCTCAAGTGGGCGCTATGATTTTTGAAACGCCCAAAGTGTGGTTACGTCCTGATTTTGCACTCAGTCATGTACAAGTGGCGAATCCTGAGCTGTTGGCGCAAATGCGTGAGCAGCACAAGAGTATTGTTTTTGTGACACCGCATGTCGGCTGTTTTGAAATTTGCGCGCGCTATCTTTCGCAGCAGAAACCGATTGTGGTGATGTACCGTCCTCCTCGTCGAAGTTTTGTTGAACCAGCGATGAAATTATCGCGTGATTTACCGAATCTGCTTTCTGTTCCTGCAGGATTCACCGGTGTGCGAGAATTTATTAAAACTTTGCGTTCAGATGGGGATATCGGTCTTCTGCCTGATCAGGTGGCTTCTACAGCAGATGGTGTATGGGTGCCTTATTTTGGTCGCTTGGCGTTTACGGTTACTTTGCCGGGTAAATTAGCCTTACAAACGGGCGCCAAAATCGTTATGGTAGCTGGCGAGCGCTTGCCTCGTGGAGAGGGGTGGCGTTTACATTTTCGCGAAGGGCCTGAACTGGATGGCTTGGCTGTGGAGTATCAGGCAGCAGCAATGAATGCAGCGATGGAAGAGTTAGTGCGCTTGATGCCTGAGCAGTATTTGTGGAACTATAATCGCTACAAGATGCCTAAATGTGCTCCCGATCCTTGGTATATGACTTGGCCACCACGTGAAAAAGACATGGTAGCCAACCGTAGCAAGAATTGGGAACAAGAACACGCTGAAGAGCATGCGCGTCGACGAGCGCAAGAACACGCGCAAAAGCAGGCTGAACAATAGGCTGCGAATGAAGCGAAGCTCTAAGAATTAGCTGCTGAAGCTACAGATTTAGTGTTAGGCGCTTAGGTGTTAGACAATTAGGTGTTAGACAATTAGGTATCCATAAAACGCATTAAGATCTGGCGTCCTTTGATCTTACCTTGACGCAGGCGTGCAATCGTCTCTTCGGCTAGTTCACGTTCAATTGCTACAAAGCTAACAAAATCGTAAATATCAATTTTGCCTACTGCAGAGCCAGGTAGGCCGAGGTCTTTGGTAAGGGCACCCAGGATATCACCCGCACGTAATTTTTCTTTCTTACCTGAGCGCAAACAGATAGTGCGCATGGGAGGAGTGAGAGGTTTGAGTTTTTTGGCGCTTGGTAGCTCTAACCAAGAGAGCTCTTGTTCAATGGTCTTGCCAATGCGTTCGGCACGGTATTTTTCTTTCTCAGTCACTAAGCTTAAGGCTAAGCCTTTTTCCCCTTTGCGCCCAGTGCGACCAATACGGTGAATATGTGTTTCTACGTTCGGTGAGACATCGACATTAATGACGGCATCAAGTGCATCGATATCTAAGCCGCGAGCCGCAACATCAGTAGCCACAAGTACCGAGCAAGAGCGGTTCGCAAATTGCACCAAAACATCCTCACGATCGCGTTGATCCATATCACCATGAAGGGCAAGTGCCACAATGCCATCTTGGTTTAAGGAGTCAGAAAGAAGTTCACACTGCGCTTTGGTATTACAAAAAGCCAGTGTTGAGGTCGGGCGGTAGTGATTTAAGAGGCGTGCACAGTCTTTAAAACGGCTTTCAGGCGTGGTAATGAAGAAGTGCTGTTTAATATTTAAATTAACGGCTTCGGTATTGGCTTGAACACGAACGGGGTCGCGTTGGAAACCTTCGCTGATACGCATAACATGCTCAGGGAAAGTGGCTGAGAAAAATAGAGTTTGGCGACGCAACGGGGTAGCTTGAGATATTTCACTAATATCCTCGAAAAAGCCCATATCCATCATGCGATCCGCTTCGTCCAAGACAAAGACTTTAACTTGGCTGAGATTTAAGTGTTGTTCTCGCACTAAGTCTAAGACGCGACCAGGAGTTCCTACAATAATATGAGCACCATGCTGTAAGGACTCAATTTGTGGGCGTAGGGCTTGGCCTCCGCACAGTGTTAGCACTTTGATATTACTAAGGGCGCGAGCGAGTTTGCGTAGCTCCTTGGCCACTTGATCAGCGAGTTCGCGTGTAGGGCATAAGACGATGGCTTGCGCGCCGAAAAAACGCGGATTAATCACTTGCATAATGCCCAGGCCGAAGGCGAGTGTCTTGCCGCTCCCTGTTTCGGCTTGACCCAGAACATCCTTGCCTTCAAGAATAGGCGGCAAGCTCAAGGCCTGAATAGGGCGCATACTATGGTAACCAAGATCGTCTAGATTACGTAATTGTTCTGGTGAAAGAGGCAGAGAGGCAAAATCAGTGACTTGGGTCATGGTTATCGTCGTCGCTAAAAGGCGCAGTGCGCTATCAATATCAAGCCTCTATTGTAAGGCTTTTGTTGTTCTTGCGCCGCTTAAATTCGAATTGTTGATTCTTAACTATCTGATTAGGCAGATAGTAGGGTGACTTTTGGCAAACTTTGGGAAAATTCGTTAAAATGAGAGTCTTTCCTTTTAATTATATTTATTGTGTCTAGTGTAGATCTACATTCAGAAACTATTCTGGAACTACGTGATGCGTCTTTGGGTTATGGTGACCGAACCATCTTAAGCGATCTCAATGTGCGTGTGCGCCGTGGTGAAGTCATTGCTTTAATAGGCGGCTCGGGCTCGGGTAAGACGACTTTATTGCGTGCTGCCACAGGACAGTTGCGCCCTCAAAAAGGTCAGGTTTTCTTGTATGGTCAAGATATTACGCAAGTGAGTGGCGAGGAAATGCGCCGCTTACGTCAGCGCATGGGTGTCTTGTTTCAGCAGGGTGCTTTATTTACCGATTTAGATGTCTTCGAAAACGTGGCTTTTCCCCTACGTGAGCTGCGCAACGAGTCTGAAAGCGTGATTTTCGACAAGGTGTTGAGCAAGCTTGATGCCGTGGGCTTGCGCACTGCTGCCCATTTGGGCCTATCGGAGATTTCAGGTGGGATGGCGCGCCGTGTTGCATTAGCGCGTGCAATCGTGCTTGAGCCAGAATTGATCTTATATGATGAGCCATTCGCTGGCTTAGATCCGATTTCTTTAGGTATGACGGCCAAGTTGATTCGTGATACAGCGGACCGTTTAAAGTGCGGTAGTGTCTTGATTACCCATGATATTGACGAGTCATTTCGGATTGTGGATTATGTCTATATGGTTGGTCAAGGGCGCTTATTAGTTGCAGGCACACCAGAGGATTTACGTGCTTCTGACAATCCCTACGTGCAGCAGTTTTTACATGGTAAGCCTGAAGGGCCTGTGGTGTTTGAGTATCCTGAGTCGACAGCATTTGATCAGTGGTATAAGGCGCGCAAGGAGCGATTGAAATGATGCGATATCTTGTGAATTCAATCAGTGCTTTAGGTGCTTATATCCTAGATAGCATTAATAGTGTTGGCACGTTTACGAAATTGTTTTTCAGTGTGTTGGCGCAGTCCTTGATGGTTTTTGAGCGCCCCCACTTAGTGTCCCAGCAAGTGCATTTCATTGGCAATCATTCGATGTTGATTATCAGTGTTTCAGGGCTTTTTGTTGGGCTTGTCTTGGGGTTTCAGGGCTATAGCACACTATCCATGTATGGCTCCGAAGAGGCCTTAGGTTTATTAGTGGCGTTGAGCTTACTGCGTGAGTTAGGTCCTGTCGTGACGGCGCTTTTGTTTGCTGGCCGAGCGGGCACTTCGATTACCGCTGAAATTGGCCTTATGAAGTCGGGTGAACAAATCGCGGCAATGGATGTGATGGGAATTAACCCCTTGCGTCGTATTGTGGTGCCGCGTTTTTGGGGTGGTGTTATTGCCATGCCCGTATTAGCGGCGATTTTTTCAGCGGTAGGCGTGATCGGTGGCTGGGTAGTTGGTGTTTTATTGATTGACGTCGATAATGGTACTTTCTGGTCGCAGATGCAAAATGGTGTCGACATCTTTACTGATGTGGGCAACAGCATTATTAAGAGTTTTGTTTTTGGTGCCGCTGTGATGATGGTTGCTCTCTATGAGGGTTGGTATTGTCGCCCAACACCTGAGGGAGTTTCTCGCGCCACTACACGTACCGTGGTCAGGGCGTCATTATTGGTCTTGGGATTAGATTTCATCATGACCGCAATCATGTTTTCATAATTTAGTAGAATGAGTTTTCTCAGCCAGTAGAGCTGAGATGTAAGGTGTCATATGGCAAATAAAAGAACCGATTTTCTTGTGGGTTTATTCGTGGTATTAGGTGCGCTAGCTGTGCTATTCTTAGCATTGCGTGCAGGTAATCTGAGTACCTTTTCTTTTGAAAAAACGTACCAAGTGCATGCGAAATTCGATAATATTGGAGCACTTAAAGTCCGTGCGGCCATTAAAAGTAATGGTGTTGTCGTTGGTCGAGTGACTAAAATTGACTTTAATAATAATGAGTTTAAGGCTATCGTTTGGTTTGATATCGAGCAACGTTATCAATTCCCTAGCGATACCTCTGCTTCAATTATGACGGCGGGTTTATTAGGTGAGCAGTATATTGGCTTGACCGCGGGTGCGGACGACACGAATTTGAGCGAAGGATCAGAGATTCAAATTACGCAAAGTGCTGTAGTCTTAGAAGACTTAATCAGTAAGTTTCTCTTTTCTACGGCTGAAAAAGAAGGTGCCGAATAAGGTTGAGCCGCTGTAAAGCATAGTATTTAACATTAACATATGACGATTAGCGTCTTTCTCGACTTGGCGTTTGGGCTTAGAGAGAATTTAAAAGAATTAAGAGAGAAATATATGGCGAATTATAAATTAAGTAGACTGGCACTAGGTGCAGGAACCGCCTTATTGTTAAGTGCTTGCGTCAGTGTACCTAACCCAAATCCAGAAGATCCTTTAGAGAGCTATAACCGCACTATGTTCCAATTTAACGAGGCGGTGGATAAGGCTATATTTAAACCAGTGGCACAGGGTTACCAGGCCGTTGTGCCTTCGCCTGTACGTACCTGTGTGAGCAATATTTTTGGTAATGTGGGTGATGTTTGGTCTGGAGTAAACAGCCTATTACAAGGCCGCGGTTTGGATTTTGTGAATACCATGGGTCGTGTGCTATTTAATTCGACCGTCGGTCTAGGTGGTTGCGTTGATGTGGCGACGATGAATGCCGCAAATAAAATCCCGAACGACTTTGGTACTACACTTGGCGTTTGGGGGCTAGGTAGTGGCTCGTATGTTGTGCTACCTTTCTTTGGTTCGAGTTCGGCACGTGATACTGCGGGTCTTTTGGGTGATTCAGTTGGTACGACGTTAACGCATACCTCACCTTGGGCAATTGATAATGTTCCACTACGTAATGTCGTGGCGGGTGTTGATGTGGTCGATACACGCTATCAATTGCTGAATGCCGATGAGTTAGCCACCGATGTATCTCTAGATAAATATACGTTTGTGCGCGACGCTTATAAGCAAAACCGTGAAGCCTTATTGCGCTCTAAATTAGCAGAGGAAATTACAGATGGCACCGAGTTTACAGCTCATCAATTTGTCGAGACGACAGAGAGCGGTAATCCAATCCCTGGTGCTAAGCGTCAGATTGAGTATCGTACCAAGAAGCGCGAAGCTCGTCTCCAAGATAATGCTAAGTACAATGAGTTCAGTGTCCCAGTGTACGAGGATCCAGGCGAGTAAATTAGGTTTGAAGAATTTAGGTCGCTACTGATGATGTAGCGACCTTTTTTTATGTTTTTCATTTCTTAACGATTGCTTTATTACACCAGGTTTCGGCCTTAAAAAGCGAGCCTAGTACAGTGTAAGATATGCTTACTTTATTGACAAAATTTCAGAGCAAAAAGGCCTGAAATCGCTTATAGTAACTTAAGTTTTTTGAGTTTCTGAACTAAGAAATTCTATCAAAACGAATGATTAATCGAGGCGGTTAATGACTGTCTTTAGGAGAAGAATACAATGCAAACATTGACAAAAACCAAGCGCGTTTTATTAGGCACGGCGCTATCTTTTGGTATTGCTTTTTCTGTGCAAGCGGCACAAGATCCCAACCAATACGTTGAACAAATCGCCAATCAAACTTTAGATGCTGTTAAGCAAAATCCAGGTGCACGTAGTGGTAATGTTGGTGATATTAACGCTATCGTTAACCAATACTTGATGCCACATGTGAATTTTGAGCGCACTACGCGCTTAGCCACAGGCCAGCCATGGCGTCAGGCGACAGCTCAGCAAAAGTCTGACCTTACCAACGCGTTTAAGGGTACCTTGGTGCGCACCTATAGTGGCGCTTTCAAAAATGTGAATAACAGTACAACCATCAAGATGTTGCCATTCCGCGGTGATGTGAACGCCAATGATGTGGTGGTGCGCTCTAGCATTGTTACTGCGAGTGGCCCAACTTCGGTCGACTATCGTTTAGAGAAAGTAGGTGATGGTTGGAAAGTATATGACTTCAGCGTTGAGGGTATCTGGTTGGTACAGAACTACCGTAACCAATTTGCCGATCAAATTAATCGTGGCGGTATTGATGGTTTGATTAAATCATTAGCACGCTAAGCACTGACTAGGCTGTATCCACAATATAGCTGCTCGCGAGATGGTATAATAGAAAAGCTTGCCCTTATTTAACGAGGGTGAGCTTTTTTCGTGAGTAATCATGGGTTTGCATGATTTACCTTGGTGGAATAGTAGGCAACAATGTCATCAGCTTTAAGCATTCAGAATGTAAGTAAAATATATCCCAGTGAGGACTCTATCTGGCAACGGATTACGGGTAAACACACGAGTGGTCAAGGTTTTAAGGCCTTAACAGATGTCAGCTTTGAAGTGCAAGAAGGCGAGTTCTTCGGTCTTCTTGGCCCTAATGGCGCCGGTAAGACATCCCTAATTTCTATTCTTGCCGGGCTTTCGCATCCGAGCAAGGGACGTGCATTGGTGTGTGGCCATGATGTGCAAACTGACTACAAGCTAGCACGTCGTTCACTTGGCGTGGTGCCTCAAGAGTTGGTGTATGACCCTTTTTTCACCGTGCGCGAGACCTTACGTAACCAATCAGGTTACTTTGGTCTCTACAATAATGATGACTGGATTGACGAGGTTCTGTTTAATCTCGGTTTAAGCGATAAGGCTGAGGAAAATATGCGTGCCTTATCGGGCGGTATGAAGCGCCGTGTATTAGTCGCTCAGGCCTTGGTGCATCGACCACCGGTGATTATTCTTGATGAGCCTACCGCTGGTGTGGATGTCAACTTACGTCGCAATTTGTGGGAATTTATCTCTCGTCTTAACCGCGCAGGCCACACTATCTTATTAACCACTCACTATCTGGAAGAAGCGCAATCTCTTTGTGGGCGTATTGCGTTCTTGCGCCGTGGTCATTTAGTGGCGCTTGATTCGACAGCAGCCTTAATGGCCAAGTTTGGTGGTCAAGATTTGGAAGATGCCTTTATTCATATGATGGACGAGGAGGTCTTACCTAATGCATAAGCTCCAAGAAAACTTACAGTTTGGCTCTGGCTTTCCTGCCTTATTACGCAAGGAACTCGTGCGCTTCTGGCGTGTGGCCTTTCAGACGATTGCCGCGCCCGTACTTACTGCTTTGTTGTATTTATTAGTCTTTGCTCACGTACTTGAGGGGCGAGTCAGCACACATGGTAATGTGTCCTATGTGGCTTTCTTAATCCCTGGTTTAATGATGATGAGTATGTTGCAAAATGCCTTTGCCAATCCATCATCATCCCTAATTCAGAGTCGTATTACGGGTAATTTGGTCTTTATCTTATTGCCACCGCTCTCGTACTTTGAAATTTTCTCAGCGTATGTGCTGTCCAGTATTTTACGTGGGGTTGTTGTAGGCATTGTCCTGTGGATTTTTAGTCTCTTATTCGCCACCGTTATACCGCACAGCGTCTTGTGGGTTTTAGTGTTTGCTTTCTTCGCCTGTGCCATTATGGCTGTATTGGGTTTAATTGCTGGACTGTGGTCAGAGAAATTTGACCAGTTAGCCGCTTTTCAGAACTTCTTTATTCTGCCAATGACCTTCTTGTCAGGGGTGTTTTACTCAATCCACACCTTGACGCCTTTTTGGCAGACCGTCTCTAAATTTAATCCAGTGTTTTATATGATTGACGGTTTCCGCTATGGATTTTTCGGAGTTTCCGACGTTTCTCCATGGCAAAGTTTTTTTGTGGTACTTTTTACCTTTATTGTTTTTTCTTTATTAGCCCTGCGCTTATTAGCCAGTGGTTATAAGCTACGGACTTAATTATGTTACCAACACCTGAACAAATTCGTGAATATATTGCGGCCAATCTTCCCTGTGAGCATCTCCATGTCGAAGGTGATGGTTCGCACTTTCAGGCCTTAATTGTCAGTGATGCGTTTGAAGGTAAGCGTTTAATCGCGCGTCACCAACTTGTGTATGCGGCGCTGGGTGATCGTATGCGTGCTGAAATTCATGCTTTATCAATGAAAACGCTAACCCCCGCTGAGTACCAAAATAATGGATAAATTACGAATTATCGGTGGCACACCACTACATGGTGAGATCACTATTTCTGGGGCTAAAAATGCAGCCCTACCAATTTTGTGTGCTGTTCTACTGACGAGCGAACCAGTTATTTTACGTAACGTACCTAAGCTGAACGATGTCAAGACAACGATTCGTGTGCTTGAGCAGTTGGGTGTTAAGTCGCAGTGGTTAAGTGAAGATACGCTGCAATTGCAGGCTGATGAGATTATCTCTTATGAAGCGCCGTATGAGCTCGTCAAAACCATGCGCGCCTCGATTTTGGTCTTGGGGCCTTTACTCGCGCGCTTTGGTAGTGCTAAGGTTAGTCTGCCAGGTGGCTGTGCCATTGGTCAGCGTCCTGTTGATCAACACATTAAGGGTCTAGAAGCCTTATCGGCAGATATCAAGGTTGAGCATGGTTTTGTTATTGCCCAAGCTGAACGCTTAATCGGTGCATCGATTCGTACTGATATGGTGACTGTAGGGGGTACGGAGCAGTTTTTAATGTCAGCCTCTTTAGCCAAAGGCACCACTGTCTTAGAGAATGCCGCGCGTGAGCCTGAAGTCGTGGACTTGGCAGAGCTGCTCATTGCGATGGGCGCTAAGATTAGTGGTCATGGCACCGATCGCATCGTGATTGAAGGCGTTGAGAAATTGCACGGAGCGGATTACACGGTGGTTGCAGATCGTATTGAAGCGGGTACTTTCTTATGTGCTGTGGGTGCTGCGGGTGGTGATATTACTTTGCGTAAAGCCGCTCCACATACGATGGGTGCAACCTTAGATAAATTGATTGAAGCTGGCCTGCAGATTGAGACCGGTGAAGACTGGGTACGTGCTCGTATGCAAGGACGTCCGCGTGCGGTAAATATTCGTACTCACGAGCACCCAGGTTTTGCGACGGATATGCAAGCTCAGATGATGGCTTTGAATGCGATTGCTACTGGTACTGGTGTGATTGTTGAGAATATTTTTGAGAATCGCTATATGCATGTGCCAGAGTTGATTCGTCTTGGTGCGGATATCTCTCTTGATGGTCATACCGCTGTAGTGAATGGCGTTGAGCGCCTTATGGGAGCCAAAGTGATGGCCACCGACTTACGCGCATCAGCCAGTTTGGTGATTGCCGCCCTAGCGGCCGAAGGTGAGACGATTATCGATCGCATTTATCATTTAGACCGTGGTTATGCCAATATGGAAGATAAACTTAGAGCAGTTGGCGCCAATATCGAGCGTATTTCAGGAGCTGTAGCATGAGCGACAATCAACTCGTCACCCTAGCCTTATCAAAAGGTCGTATCTTTGATGATACGGTGCCTTTGCTAGAAGCAGCAGGGATCCATGTGACAGAAAGTCCTGAGTCCTCGCGCAAGTTGATTTTGCCAACCAGTGACCCCAATTTACGATTATTAGTCGTGCGTGCTTCGGATGTACCTACGTATGTGCAATATGGTGCCGCGGACTTAGGTATTGCAGGTAAGGATATCTTGTATGAGCATACACAAGAGCATCCTGGCGGTTTATACCAGCCGATTGATTTAGACATTGCCAAGTGTCGTTTAGCTGTGGCTGTGCGTGAAGGCTTTGATTATGACGCTGCGGTACAACAGGGGGCGCGTTTACGCGTAGCGACCAAGTATGTCAACGTCGCACGTGAACATTTTGCCCGCAAAGGCGTATATGTCGATATCATTAAGTTATACGGCTCCATGGAGCTTGCTCCTTTGGTTGGTTTAGCCGATGCTATTGTTGACGTCGTGTCGACAGGAGGCACTTTACGTGCCAATAACTTGGTCGAAGTTGAAGATGTGTGGCCAGTTTCGTCACGTCTGATTGTCAATCAAGCGTCAATGAAAACGCGTGGCGCTTTATTGCAACCTTTATTAGATGCATTTGCTAAAGCATCTTTATCTGAGTAATTATGAGCAAATTAATTAATCGTTTAAATTCTACCGACGCTGGTTTTCAGCAGGAATTAGCGAACTTATTAGCCTTTGAGTCGAGTCAAGATGATGCGATTGAACAAGCGGTCGCTGATATCTTAAAGCGTGTTAAGCGCGAGGGTGACGCAGCTGTACTTGAGTTTTCGCGTCGATTTGACCATGTCAGCGCAAACCAGATGAGTGATCTCGAGATCTCTTTAGAGGATTGTCAAGCTGCTTTAGAAGCTTTGCCTGAAGCTCAACGTCAAGCCTTGGAGCAGGCTGCAGAGCGCGTACGCCTATATCATGAACGCCAACAAGCAAGCTCTTGGACATATACCGAAGCGGATGGTACGGTGCTCGGTCAGAAGGTCACACCGATGGATCGTGTTGGCCTTTATGTACCAGGTGGTAAGGCGGCCTATCCTTCGTCTGTCTTAATGAATGCCATGCCGGCTAAAGTCGCTGGTGTTAAAGAAGTGGTGATGGTCACACCAACGCCTAATGGCGAACGCAATCCTATTGTCTTAGCGGCCGCAGCCGTGGCTAAAGTAGACCGCGTCATTGCGATTGGTGGTGCCCAGGCAGTAGCTGCGCTTGCGTATGGCACTGAAAGCATTGCCCAAGTCGATAAGATTGTCGGTCCAGGTAACGCCTACGTGGCAGCAGCTAAGCGTCGCGTCTTCGGTGTTGTTGGTATTGATATGGTGGCAGGGCCTAGTGAAATCTTAATTATCTGTGACGGTAGCACGCCTGCAGATTGGATTGCTATGGACTTATTCTCTCAGGCCGAACACGACGAACTTGCGCAAGCGATTCTATTGTGTCCAGACCAAGCGTATTTGGACGAAGTTGAAGCGTCGATCGCACGTCAACTACCGCAGATGCCACGCCATGAAATTATTGCTACTAGCTTAAAGAATCGTGGTGCCTTAATTAAGGTCAAAGACCTCGACGAGGCCTGTGAAATTGCTAACTTTATTGCCCCTGAGCACTTGGAAATTTCAACCCAAGAGGCGGCTCAATGGGCAGACAAAATCCGCCATGCTGGTGCGATTTTTATGGGGCCTTACAGTTCAGAATCACTGGGTGACTACTGTGCTGGTCCTAATCACGTGTTGCCGACCTCACGTACGGCACGCTTTTCTTCACCACTCGGTGTGTATGACTTTCAAAAGCGCTCAAGCTTAATTCAAGTATCAGAACAAGGCGCTCAAACCCTTGGTCAGATTGCGAGTAAGTTAGCGCATGGAGAAGGCTTGCAAGCGCATGCCAAAAGTGCAGAATACCGCTTTTCATCTACGGGAAAATAATTATTATGCGTACAGCTGAAATTGTTCGAAATACCAATGAAACTAAGGTTAAAGTTTCAATTAATGTGGATGGTACTGGTAAGCAGTCCATTAACACAGGTGTACCTTTTTTAGATCATATGATAGATCAGATTGCCCGTCATGGCTTGATTGATATTGATATTGAATGTGATGGTGATACCCATATTGATGATCACCACAGTGTGGAAGATATTGGCATTACCTTAGGTATGGCGATTGCTAAAGCAGTCGGCGACAAAAAGGGCATGACCCGTTACGGCCATTCTTATGTGCCTTTAGACGAGTGCTTATCACGTGTCGTCATCGACTTCTCAGGTCGTCCTGGCTTACAGTTCCATGTGCCATTTACACGCGCGATGATTGGTCGTTTTGACGTGGATTTAGTGCAAGAGTTCTTCCAAGGCTTTGTGAATCATGCCTTGGTGACGATTCATGTGGATAATATCCGCGGCATTAACTCACATCACCAAGCTGAAACAGTGTTTAAGGCTTTTGGTCGTGCTCTACGTATGGCCTTGACTTTAGACCCACGCATGAGTGGTGTGATCCCTTCGACCAAGGGTGTGCTTTAAGCTTAATGTCGAATAGTGCGAACACTGACTTTTAACCCTTAGCGTACTAGGCGCTTACACTTTATGAAATCATCCACGATAGCAATCGTAGATTACGGCATGGGCAATATATACTCGGTTGCCCGTGCCTTACAATATGCAGCCCCAGAGGCCACCATCAAATTGGCTACTGAGGCTGTACACATTGATCAAGCAGACCGTGTTGTGCTTCCTGGGCAGGGAGCGATGCGAGATTGCATGTTGAACCTGGAGCGCTCAGGTTTGCAAGAAGCCCTATTACGAGCAGCCAAGAATAAGCCCTTGTTTGGTGTCTGTGTTGGTGAGCAGATGTTGTTTGAACGTAGTGACGAAGGCAATGCCTCGTGCTTAGGCTTGTTTCCTGGCACAGTACAGCGTTTTAGTGGAGCAGCATTTGCCAAACCAGCCTCTGACAGCCACCAAGAACAACTAAAAGTCCCCCATATGGGGTGGTCACAAGTTGAGCAATGCAGCGCTCATCCTCTTTGGCAGGGCATCCCTGACAAAAGTTACTTCTATTTTGTTCATAGCTACTATGTTGTGCCTGCACAGCCTGAACTAAGTGCGGCAAAGACACTGTACGGCCATGAGTTTACCTGTGCAGTCGCACGCGATAATATTTTTGCTAGCCAGTTTCATCCGGAGAAAAGTGCGAATGTAGGCTTGCGTTTATACCGTAATTTTGTTGAATGGGAGATTTAGCGACCAGACAAGGATTAAAATGCGTTATAAATACACTTTACTGAATATACTTTGTTTTCAAGCCTAAGCTTGATGAGATGAGCGAAAGCTCGGTTTTACAACTACTTTCATTGATTTTTTTTAATCTTACTTATTGCTATGCTGCTAATCCCTGCAATTGATCTAAAAGACGGACGCTGTGTCCGTTTACGCCAAGGTGAACTGAACGATGTCACTGTTTTCTCTGATGACCCAAGTGCGATGGCCATCCAATGGCTAGAGCAAGGGGCACAACGCCTGCACTTAGTTGACCTGAATGGTGCTTTTGCGGGTAAGCCGAAGAATGCTGCAGCAATTAGCAGCATTGTTAAGGCGGTGGGAGACGAAATTCCTGTACAAATTGGTGGTGGTATCCGTGATATGGAAACCATTGAACAATATTTAGATC
>CAYFVY010000018.1:0-6493 GCA_964346715.1 uncultured Pelistega sp.
CGCATCGTAGTCAGAAAATTTTGCCCAGAAATACTGTACAGCCAACTAGTACGAACAATTAAGGTATCCAAGCCACTCTGCAGCAAAGCCTGCTCTCCCGCTAACTTGCTGACACCATAATAATTAATCGGTTGCGTGTCAGATAGCTCAGAGCAATTGACGATCGGTTCACACTGGACACGCTGTTCACTCTGAACAATCTGCTCATATGGAACGAGCTGCTCGCTCTGTTCCGGCTTATTTTGCCTAGTCCCCAAGTAGACTACCGGCGTTGGATTAAAGACATAATCGGTAGAAAAGTGAATACAGAATCCTTGCCATTGCTTCAAAGTACGTGCAATTAAGTCAGGTACTATGGCATTGACTTGATAGGCTTTTTCACGCTCTTGCTCAGCCAGATCTACCGCTGTATAAGCAGCAGCATTAATTACCACATGGGGACGATGCTCCAATAGATATCGCTCTAAGGCATTTAAGCCCGCTTGAGAGGATAAATCAGCTCCCCCTTGGCTTGGACCCTGCCAGGTAAGAATTAAGCGTCTACGCGCTTGATTTTCGTCATTAATACTAAGACTCAGAGCACTATTAATCGAAGCATCCGCCAGCGCTCGGACAAAAGCTTGCCCAAGCTGACCATTCGCACCGAGGATTAAAACTTTCTCAGTGGGCTTAAATGAATGGTCTAACTTGGGCATAAAGTATTAATAAATTAAGTATTAACAAACTCGTTTAAGTCTATAGTTTTATATAACTAAGGCTTTTGGATCATGACAAGATCGGCTGCGATATTAGCAGATTCACGAGCAATCGCGTCAATATTTTCTTTACGCTTTTTCTCATCCTCAAGCTCTTGTTTAAGATTGCCTTCGCCATGCGCTAAGCCATCATCGAGTTTGAATGTAGCGACATCACTCTCGCCAAGTGCTTTACGACGCTCATCAAATTCCTTATAGGTTTCGCTCATCTGCTCACGTTCAGCTTGACGAGCACTCATATTCAAAGAATAGGTCTTGCGTTGCGATAAGCCAAGCGCATACTTGGTCTCATCAAGCATAAGCTTCCAACTGCCTGAAGTCTTAGCACGCTCTTGATGCTGTTCAGTTAAACGGGCAATGGTCTTCTCTAAGCTGGCCGCCTTATCGTAGCCTGTTGGTTCAATCTCTGACCAAGGCATTACATTCTCATAACTTGACTCACCCAATTCTTTCGGGTCAAAAGTTGATGGGAAAATAATATCAGGCGTTACACCCTTAACCTGAGTTGAACTACCAGTGACACGGAAGAACTTCTGAATGGTCCACTTCAATGAGCCTAAATCTTCCTTCTCCGGATTACGTAAAAACTCATTTAACTCACGGAAAGTCTGTACTGTACCCTTACCCCAGGTAGGATCACCAACAACAACCCCACGATTATAATCTTGCATGGCGGCAGCAAAAATCTCTGCAGCCGAAGCGGAGATACGATTCACAATCACGACGACAGGCTTATCCCAAATTTGCTCAATGCCTGAACTGCGAACGTTCGATACACGCCCTTCAGCCGTACGTACCTGCACTACGCTTTTTTGATTACCAATAAACAAACCGCTTAAATTCGCCGCTTGATTTAGAGAACCACCACCATTGTTACGCATATCTAAAACAACGGCCTCAACACCATCTTTCTTATAATTTTCTAGAATTTTACGCACATCAGCAGTCACATTCTTATAGCCTGAATCACCACTAATGCGTGCATCAAAATCCTCATAGAACGATGGCACAGTGATAAGACCAATCTTCTTGGTGCTGCCATCCAACTCAATATCCAGAATTTTAGATTTCGCGGCTTGGTCTTCCATCATCACTTTTTCACGTACCAAGCGAATCGTACGGTGCTCACCGTCGAGACCACCCTCAGCAGGAATTACTTCAACGCGCACGACACTACCGCGCTTACCACGAATTTTCTTGACGATATCATCCAAGCGCCAATCCACCACGTCTTCCATTGGGCCTGAGTCACCCTGGCCAACGGCAACGATGCGATCACCTGGATGTATTTGACCTGAACGTGCAGCAGGACCACCAACAACCACTTCACGAATCTGACCATATTCATCACGTTTTTGTAAAACCGCTCCAATTCCCTCGACTGACAAGCTTAGTTGAACATCAAAGTTCTTCGCCGAAGTTGGGCTATAGTAATTAGTATGTGGGTCTGTGCTATCCGCATATGCATTTAAGAAGAGCTCAGAGACTTCTTCATTATTCATACGTAGAATTTGATTACGGTTATTCACATAACGCTTACGCAAGGTGTCACGGATCTTCGACTCTTCAGTATTCGCAAGTTTTAAACGTAAAAAGTCATTCTTCAAGCGACGACGCCATACATCATTAATCTGCTCAGCACTCGTTGCGCGCTGCATGTCCTTGCGATCAATGGTGAAGGATTCATCGGCTGAAAAGTCAAACGGTTGCTCTAAGGTCTTCAAGACAAAGTCATAGCGCTCTTCAACACGCTGGCGATAGAGCCTAAAAATATCGAACGGAATATTCAGTGAGCCCTTAAGGAGCATCTCACTAAACAAGGGCTGATACTGACGAAACTGTTCGACATCACTTTCAAGAAAGTACATCTTCTGTGGATCTAATTTCTTAAAGTAAGCATCAAAAATACGCTTCGACATTTCTAAGTCGAGCGGTTTTTTATCATATTCAAAGCGCGTCAAAATATTCGCAATAATGATTGACGCTTTAGTAAATCTGATTTCTGGAGCAATCGCTGGAATTTCAGGAAGACGTGTACTGCTATGCGGTGCCACTTCATTCGCTGCTTGCGTTTTAGCCAATAAGGGTTCAGCCGCTTGCGCACCCGTTGAGTTCGCACTCGTCGTCGGTGTCGCTTGTGTACTTGCGTGTAATTGCTCAATCCGCTCATGCGTCTGTTTATCAGCATAAACACAGGCTGAGAGGATAGTCAATGAAGCAGCTAAGAAAAGAGTTTTTAACTTCATATTTTTCATTATCATGGCGTTAAGCAATGGATCCGAATAAGTAAAACAAGAGCTATTTTAACAATAGTTTCTTGCTTAGACCGTAAATCTGTATTCTAGTTCCCTTCAGGGGCAGAATGCTTTAAAAAGCTTTAAAATAATTAAATTCCTATTTCACCTGATTTCTTTGAGGCCTTGGTATGCATACTCCTGTACGTTTCTTTCTAAAAGCTCTCGCGACAACGGCACTAACGGCAGCGACCATGCAGACCGTTTCAGCTCAAGCCAATAGTTTTAACGCTTGCTTAGCAGGACTTGAAGATCAGGCCAGTAAAGCGGGGATCGCTAAACACATCTACCGTGATCTTACGAGAAACCTCACACCCGACCTCAGCATTCTCGAAAAACTCAATTACCAACCTGAGTTTCGCTTAGCTATCTGGGACTATCTCGCTGCCTTAGTTGACCAAGAGCGTGTGGATACTGGCTTAGAGATGCTTAAAGAACATGCGAACGTCTTGAACCGTGTTGCCAGCGCCTATGGGGTTGACCCAGCGACTGTCGTCGCAGTCTGGGGAGTTGAAAGTAACTACGGCATGACACAAGGCAAATACCCTCTCGTTCAAGCACTTGGCACCTTAAGCTGCATGGGTCGTCGCCAAGATTATTTCCGCAAAGAATTCTTCGCTACCATGCGTATCATTCAATCGGGCGATATTGCCGAAGAGCGTTTAGTCGGTTCATGGGCTGGGGCTTTTGGTCATACCCAATTTATGCCCACCACCTTCGAGCGCTTAGCTGTAGACTTCGATGGTGATGGTCGCCGTGACTTGATGGACAATGTGAACGATGCACTCGCTTCAACCGCTAATTATCTTAAACGCAATGGATGGCAAACAGGCCAACCTTGGGGCGTCGAAGTCAAACTTCCAGCAGGCTTTAATACTAAGGGCGAAGGCCGCCGCACGAAAAAGTCCTTAAGTAACTGGGCGAGTCGCGGTGTTACCTTAACCGACGGCAGTTCATTGCTGAATTTTGCTGATGGCTCAAGAGTCGCTGGCTTAGTCACTCCTGCCGGTGCCACAGGTCCAGCCTTCTTGGCCTTCAAAAACTTCGACGTTATCTATAGTTATAACGCTGCTGAAAGCTATGCCTTAGCCATTAGTCATCTAGCCGATCGCTTACGTGGAGGTGGTGAGTTTGTCACGCCTTGGCCGACAGATGATTTAGGTTTATCAAGGGCTGAACGTAAAGAGCTTCAAACTTTACTTATTCAACGTGGTCATGATATTGGTGAGGTTGATGGCTTAATTGGCGCAAAGACACGTGAAGCTGTTAAAGTAGAACAAGCTCGTCTTGGCATGAAAGTCGATGGTCACCCTGGTCAGAAAATTTTAAAAGCCCTACAAAAGTAGTTCTAAACAGTCAGTATTTATAGCAGTTTATTATGTCAGTTCAAACTTTAATTACCTTAACGAATGCCCATTTAGCCTTTGGTCATCACGCTCTTTTAGCGGGCGCTAACTTGAGCATTCAAGAAGGTGAACGGATTGGTTTAATTGGGCGTAATGGCTCAGGTAAATCATCTCTTTTGCGTATTCTTGATGGTCGCATCCAAGCCGATGATGGTGAAGTATCACGTCTGAGTTCCTTACGTAGCATCACCGTCGAACAAGAGCCTGTTTTACAAGAAGACAAAAGCGTCTACGATAATCTTGTCGGTGATATCTTAGAAAGCGAAGACTGGGCACGCCCTGCTCGCGCGCAAGCAATTATCGATCGTCTCGGTTTAGACCCGGACAGTATTGTGAAGTCACTTTCTGGCGGGACACGCAAGCGTATCGCTCTGGCCAAGGGTTTTCTTGAAGAGCCAGATCTTTTACTACTCGATGAACCAACTAACCATCTGGATTTCGATGGTATCTTATGGTTAGAAGAACTCATTCAAAGTAGTCGAAGTGCTTGCGTCATTATTACCCACGACCGCCGCTTCCTTGATGCAGTGACGACTCGTATCGTTGAATTAGATCGTGGTATCTTGCATAGCTTTCCTGGTAACTTCAGCAAGTGGCAAGAACAAAAAGCCGCATGGTTGGCCGCTGAACAATTACAAAATGAACGCTTCGATAAATTTCTTGCCCAAGAAGAAGTCTGGATTCGTAAAGGCGTAGAAGCTCGCCGCACACGAAATGAAGGTCGGGTACGACGCCTTGAGAGCCTACGTCGCGAGCGTGCTGAGCGTCGTGAACGTGTTGGCAATGTGAACTTTGCTGTCTCAACAGGCGAGCGTAGCGGTAAACTCGTCGCCGAACTGAAGAATATCCATCATGCCTTTGGCAATAAAGTCGTGGTTGATAACTACTCAACAACGATTATGCGTGGTGACCGTATCGGCCTGATCGGCCCTAATGGTGCTGGCAAGACTACGCTCTTAAAAATTATTTTAGGTCTTTTGCAGCCAAACGAGGGCGAGGTCAAACTAGGCACGAATTTATCCATTGCCTACTTTGATCAGATGCGCGATCAACTCGATGAGAATGCTGCACTCACTGAGGTAATTAATCCTGGTAGTGAGTGGATTGAGATTGGTAATACACGTAAACACGTAATGAGTTATCTCGGTGACTTCCTCTTCTCCCCTGCCCGTGCACAATCTCCCGTGCATAGCTTATCAGGTGGCGAGCGCGCACGCTTATTGCTTGCCCGCCTATTTGCTCGTCCCGCAAACGTTCTGGTGATGGATGAACCGACCAATGACCTCGATATTGAAACCTTAGAGTTGCTTGAGGAGTTGTTGCAAGCCTTCGATGGTACTGTGCTCTTAGTGAGCCATGACCGTAGTTTCTTAGATAATGTCATTACCCAAACCATCGCTTATGAAGGTGATGGACGTTGGCATGATTATGTCGGCGGCTATGAGGAGTGGCTAGCACAACGCCCTGAACCAAAGCAAACAGAGAGTCTGTCTGAGGGTAAAAAAGGCAGTACAGATACGAAAACAGCTGAAGCTAAAGCTAGCGACAATACGACAAAAGACGGACTAGGTGCTAAGGAAGTCACAGCAAGTGAAGTCACTGCTAAAGCACGCAGTAATAAGCCAGGTCGGCTCAGCACCTGGGAACAGAAAGAACTGGATGAGTTGCCAAATAAAATTGCCGTATTAGAGAAAGAGCAGCATGATTTAAGCGAGCAATTGGCCGATCCTGATTTATATAGTGATGGTACGGATAAGGCTCAGGGTATCAATGATCGCTTAAGCAAGATTGATGATGAGTTAATGGCTTTATTTGAGCGCTGGGAAGTCTTAGAAGCGAAGATTGCTTGATAGATGCATTAATCCTGACAGGTGGGAGAGTTTCATGCAACAAAAATGCCAAGCTGAAAACTTGGCATTTTGTTGGCAAAAACCTACAATAACAACCCAATTATCGTCATAAAATTGACAAGGTAAATCAGATTTATTATAGTTATCTTCTTAGGTAGTTCAGTTGGCTCTTTAGCTCAGTCGGTTAG
>CAYFVY010000018.1:6503-15654 GCA_964346715.1 uncultured Pelistega sp.
ATACCTAAGAAATTCTTAATTGTTAAATTAGTCAGATTGAGGATTGACATCTTGTTTTATTGGTAATATAATCTTTTTCTTAGGTTGTTAGAGGCTCTTTAGCTCAGTTGGTTAGAGCGACGGAATCATAATCCGCAGGTCCCCCGTTCGAATCGGGGAAGAGCCACCAACATAACCTATATAAATCAACAAATTAGCCGCTTACTTAAGCGGCTTTTTTGCGTTCAGAGCGTGTAGATGTACTTTGTGTGCCTTTAGTGTGTCCCATAATTTTAGATGCAATCTGTTATTGGATGAATTTCTCCCCATCTTGCTTAATCATTATCCCTAGTCATCACAGGATCCTCGATAAGACCTACATTCTTACTAATTGCTGTGGCATAAAACATCGCAGCAACAATCACTGCCATGATAATGGAGATCACGTCAAAAGGAATCGTCCCTGGTAATACACCAAAAGCCGCCAGCATAATGACAACAAAGAAGAATAAAACAAAAATGGCGACCGAAGTCGCCATCTATATCCTATCTACTCCTGTATCAATCTAGCTCAATATTCGCTTCTTCAATAACTTTCTTCCACTTGGCACCATCCTCTAGAATAAATTTCTTAAATTCTTCTGATGAACTCGCAATAAGTTTGCCAATATAAAGTTGCTCCCACTTGTCGGCCAACTCTTTATTCTGTCGTAGTTTTTGCATACCCTCTTCCAAGACCTTGATCACCTCAGGAGGCGTTCCTGCTGGTGCCAAAAGACCTTGCCAGCCTAAGGGATCGTAGCCTTCTAGGCCAAACTCTTTAAATGTCGGGGTATCGGGAAAACTTGGATGACGCTCGTTACCCGTAATTGCAATTAACTTTAATTTACCCATCTTAATGCTTCCAGCCGCAGCTGGTAATGCATCAAACATAAATTGCACTTGTCCCGCCATCAAATCCCCGAAATGGCTGGTTGTGCTATAGGGGACAAACATCGGTTGTGTACCACTTACCTTGGCAAACCACTCACCCGCTAAATGAGAGTATGTCCCTGCGCCCATTGTGGCGAAATTAAATTGATTTGGATCTTCTTTTAATTTCTTAATTAGATCTTGTAAGTCTTTCACATCCACATTCGCATTGGCGATAAGTCCAGTATTCATCGCACCCAATAGACTAACGGGGGTAAAGCTCTTCTCTGTGTCCAAGGTTTTCTTCGTATATAAATGTGGCTGAATCGATAAGCTACTCGTCGTGCCAATCAATAAGGTATAGCCGTCCTTCCTAGCCTGAGCAGCAGAGGCATTACCAATTGCTCCTCCTGCACCTGGCTTATTATCCACAAAAACCGTTACGCCTAAGTGTTTACTTAATTCCGTAGCGGCCTCTCTAGCATTCGCATCAGGGCCAGTGCCTGCAGCAAAAGGCGCAATAATGCGGATCGATTGATTCGGATAAGCCGCATAGGCCAAGCCAGAAGCAGCCACAAGTGCTGCACAAAAAGAGGTTTTCATCATAAACGTACTACTAAAAACTTTCATATAGTCTCCTAACATGGTTAAAAAATATTATTATTGATTTTTATCAAATTATCATATTATAATAAACTATTCAAATATTTATTTCATTAATTTAATTAATTTATCTTAATAAGATAATTTTAAAAGGAGGACATATGTCATCAAAAGAAAAAAACATATCACTTGCATTTAGCCACCTAGGCATTTATGTCAGCGATCTGGAAAAAATGGGGAACTTTTATAAGGACGTATTAGGTTTTACGCAAACGGATATTGGCGACTTAGGGCACGTAAAATTAATTTTTTTAAGTAGGGATCCAACTGAACACCATCAATTGGTTTTAGCAACGGGCAGACCTGATGATTTAAATTTTAATTTAATCAATCAAATCTCATTCCGCGTTCCTGATTTGCAAAATCTTCGAGATTTCTACAATAAGGTTCGAAATTGCTCGGACATTACTGATGTTCAAGCAGTGACACATGGTAATGCCGTCTCAATTTATTGCCGAGATCCAGAAGGTAACCGCTTAGAAATCTTTATGGATACTCCATGGTACTGCGATCAACCTTTGAGAGAGCCCGTTAATTTAGATGTAAGCGATGAGGAAATTTTGGCTCAAGCAGAACGCATAGCTAGACAATATCCAAAATTCAAACCTCGTTCGGTATGGCAACAAGAAATGCGTGAGTTAATGGGACTATCAGAATGAGTACGATCTACGATGTCGCTATTATCGGCTATGGACCCGTTGGAGCAACTCTTGCTGCTCTACTCGGACAAGATGGCCTTAAGGTCCTAGTAATTGAAAAAGAACAAGATATCTACCCACTTCCTCGCGCCATCCATTTTGATGGTGAGGTAATGCGTACTTTTCAAAAACTTGGTCTCAAACAAGAAGTCTTAAAAATTAGTCGCCCAGGTATTTATGGTATGCATTTTGTCAATGCTGAAGGTGATACTTTATTAGTCCGTGGTGGCAGCTCAGAGAATGGGCCCAATGCTTGCGCTAATAACTATTACTTCCATCAACCTGAATTAGAGAAACTTCTACGCCACAAAGTTGCTCAATACACCAATGTTGTGATTCACTCTCAAACAGAACTTATTGGTATTAAGGAATATGCTGAATTCACCGAACTCAGCACTAAGCATCGACTCAGTCAGGAAGCCAAGACCTTTCGGGCTAAATACATCGTCGGGTGCGACGGAGCACGATCCTTTGTACGCAATACCATGGGTAGCACTATGGAAGACTTAGGTTTAAAACAACAGTGGCTGGTTTTTGATGTTGTGCTAAATCAAGAAGTTAATCTTCCGCCTTATACAGTGCAACATTGTGATCCCAATCGTCCCATGACCTATTGCAATGTTGTTGATAATCGACGACGTTGGGAAATTATGGTGATGCCGGATGATGATTTAGAAGCGTTAGTTAAGCCAGAAAATATCTGGCCATTAGTTGCTTCCTGGGTGACCCCAGAAATGGCAAACTTAGAAAGAGCAGTTATCTATACCTTCCACTCCTTAATCGCCAAGGGCTGGAGAAAAGATAGGCTACTTATTGCTGGCGACGCTGCCCATCAGACCCCCCCCTTCCTTGGCCAAGGTCTTTGTGCAGGGATCCGCGATGTTGCTAATTTGCACTGGAAACTCAAATCAATTATTCAGCATAACACTGATGACTCACTTTTAGATACCTATGAGTCTGAACGCTCTCCTCATGTTCATGAGGTGATTGGTTTAGCTGTTTATTTAGGCGGTATCATCCAAACCACCGACAAAGAAAAAGCCCAAAAGCGAGACGCGGAATTTCGTTTAAATAATGCCAAAGAATTTGTGATGCCTGAAGCCAAAATTGGTCTAGGACTCTGGGACGAATCCAGCGAGCATGCAGGTCGCCTATTTTTCCAAGCATTACTCAATCAAGACAACTATCTTGATGATTTTATCGGTAATAAATACGCACTGATTACCTCAGACACGATCAACTACCTCGATGAGGAGACAAAGAGCACACTAAAGCAAAAAGATATTTCTATTTTAACCACATCCCATAAGGATATTAATCAATGGTTAAACGAAAGAGATGCAGAGTTCCTTGTGCTTCGCCCTGACCGATATATCCTCGGGCTAGGCAAAAATAAGGCACAATTAGAGTCTGTGTTGTCTCTTGTTGTTTAACCTTTGAAGCGGATTGATGATGAGCTCAAAAAATATCTCTAGTCTTGGCAGAATGCTTAACGTCCTAGATTTCTTCACTGAAGAAAGACCTTATTGGTCGGTCGAGGAAATGGCCACTCAATTAGATGTGTCCATTCCAACTTGCTATCGTTACTTTAAGCTATTGGTTGAGGCTGGTTTATTGCAACATCAATCTGAATCCCAGTATACCTTTGGGCCTAGAATTTTAACGCTTGATTATTATGTACGAGAGACCGACCCTGTCTTGCATGCAAGCACACCTTATATTAAGGAGCTTGTGAGTAAAACAGGATTCGATTGTTTGCTTACAGCATCCTATGGCGACAAAATTCTAGATACGCACCATGAAAGAAGCAGCAATAATCCCTTATTGAAATATGGTCGTGGCCGTCCACGCCCTTTGTTTTTAGGCGCATCTCCAAAAATTCTTCTGGCTTATGAGAACCCTCGTTATTTAAAGAAAATTTTTAATGCACATACTCAAGAAATTATCCAAAGCAATCTTCCTGATGATTGGGATGCCTTTCGTGCCTATTACCTGAATATCAAAAAGCAGGGCTATTACTTTTCGCATGGTGAACTTGAAGCTCATCTTGGTGCGGTTGCTGTTCCTATTTTAAATAAAGAGGAAACAGGCGCACGAGCAGCGCTTTCTTTAGTCGCTGATCTCAGCCGTTTTGAAGTCGTTGATATCAGCAAAATGTTCTTTTTACTTAAAGAAGCCGCTCTTCTTATTTCACAAAAACTTAATTAACTCTTGAGACACATACTATGAAACTAATTAGCTTTATCCTAAATGACAAAAATACCTATGGCGTAGTAACTGCTGATAAAAAAGTCTTAGACTTAGGTCCTATACTCGGTTCAGAATTTCCAGACTTAGTCAGCTTACTTGCTCATCAAGATTTGACTCCTGTAAAAACCGCACTAGCAAATCACCAAGCAAATCTCAATTATGATGATGTAGAGTTACTGCCTGTTATCCCTAATCCTGGTAAGATTTTCTGTATCGGACTCAATTATCATGAGCACGTCAAAGAAACCAATAAGGAAGTCACCGAAGCACCCGTTATTTTTGCCCGTTATGCCGATTCACAAGTTGCGCATAATAAAGCTATCATCCTGCCACCTGAGTCTGCAAAACTTGACTATGAAGGTGAAATTGCCATCGTTATTGGCAAAGGCGGTCGTCGTATTTCTGAAGAGGATTCTTGGAACCATATCGCTGGTTATGCTTGCTATAACGACGGTAGTATTCGCGATTGGCAAACAGCAACCTCTCAATGGACTCCTGGCAAAAACTTCTGGAAAACGGGTGGTTTCGGCCCATGGCTAGTAACAGCCGATGAGATCGAAGCAAAACAAACACTGACACTTATTACGCGCTTAAATGGTCAAGAGATGCAACGTGCTACAACGGATATGTTAATTCATAGCATTCCTCGACAAATTGCTTATATTTCTAGCTTCCTACCTTTAAATCCTGGTGACGTGATTGTTACTGGTACTCCTGGTGGTGTTGGTGCTCGTCGTAATCCACCCGTGTTTATGAAAGAAGGGGATGTTGTTGAAATCGAAGTAGATGCAATTGGTGTTCTACGCAACACCATTGCTAAAGAAGTCTAAACTTCTCCGCATAACACCTTGTCAACGTAAATTAACACTACACCTCTGCATGCTGTAGGGTGATTTGCGTTGACATCTATCCCAAATACAATCCCCAAACTTACCCTATCAAAGGAGCATATGATTTATGGCTCGTTTACCTTATGCAGATCTTAATTGCCCCAGAATCAAACCCTTAGTAGAGCAAATCACCGCAGAACGTGGTAGTGTTATTCATCTCTATCAAATGCTCTTACACAGTCCAAGTATTGCCCAAGGATGGCTTGATTATTTAACCACTATCCGACAAAAAAGTAGTCTATCGGGTGATTTACGCGAGCTGATTATTATGCGTGTCGCTATTCTTAATGGTGCTCCGTACGAGGCCGATCAACATGCTCCCATCGCGCTTAAAGAAGGCGTTACTCAAGCGCAATTAGACGAGTTAGAGAATTGGCAATCGTCCGTACTATTTGATCCAAAAACCAAAGCAGTCTTAGCCTATACGGATGCCATGACAAAATTAATCCAAGTGCCACAGAATATTTTTGAGCCAATCAAAGAATATTTTTCTAAGCAAGAGTTGGTTGAAATCACCGCGACCATTGGTGCATACAATATGGTTTCACGTTTTCTTGAAGCATTATCTATTCATCAAGACGATCAGCGATAAAACCTACAATTCAACCACCTCTCTAGGCCAGCACTAGACTATATGATGTAAGTACTATATGCTTTCTCATAAGACTATTGCTGCTTCTTGCGCATAAGTCCTTATTACTTTAGCAGCGATTACTAGCCTCTAGTTTTCGCTCTATTATTTTCACCCTCTTCTTTGTCATATTCTATGCACAGTCCATCTGATTCATCAGCCTCAGTGCTGACGGGTATCACTTTTATGGTGACTTCCCTATTTACTTTATCAGTCTTAGATGGTACGGCTAAGTGGTTAATGGCTGTTGGCTTGCCTCTGCTAGTTCTTTGCTTAATACGTTATTCCGTGCATACGGTCATTGTTCTCGCCATGGTCTTACCGAAGAATGGTATCAAGGCGCTGCACACTGCTAAACCAATCGCACAAATTGTTCGCGGTAGCATTATGCTGGCAGCGACCATATGTTTTTTCACAACATTACGTTATCTGCCTCAAGCTGAAGCGACGGCGATTAATTTTATTGCGCCCCTTATTGTCTTAGCGATCGCCCCTTATTTACTTAAAGAGCAGCCCAAGTTATCGCGTTGGATTGCGGCACTTGTGGGCTTTCTTGGTATCTTAATCATTATTCGACCAAGCGCTGGTTTAAATATGACGGGGGTATTCTTTGGTCTATTGAATGCCTTACTCTTCTCCGCACAATTCATTGTCACCCGCCGTCTAGCCACTGAAAACCCAATGACGACCCTAGTTTGGAGTGGGCTCTGTGGTACTGTCTTAATGTGCATCTATACAGTTTTCAATTTTGATTATGTGATGGGGGAACTGGGGCAGCTTTCTACCTGGCAATGGATCTTATTAGTTTCTACTGGTGTTAGCGGTGGGCTCGGTCACCTTTTACAAATTCAGGCATATCGTTATGCTTCCGCCTCTCAGTTAGCCCCTTTTACCTATCTACAGATTATTAGTGCAAGTGCCCTCGGCTGGTTAATCTGGCGTCAATTCCCCGACCTTCTCACCTGGGTGGGTATTGCGATTATTTGCGCAAGTGGTATCGCTATCGCTATAAAAGAGTTACACCAATCTAAGATCAAAACGACTTCATAAGGTAAGATGAATTTATGACTATTTATCCTAGTACTCCACTTGACTGGACTAAAAAGCTAGTGTCTTTTGATACCACGAGTCGTCTCTCGAATCTCGCGCTGATTGACTATGTAGCAGAATATTTGCAGCAACACAATTTGAAAACAGAGCTGACATTTAATGAGGAGCGCACTAAGGCCAATCTATGGGCGAGCATCCCTGATATCCAAGGCAATACCACAGGTGGTTTAGTCTTATCCGGACACACCGATGTGGTCCCTGTTGATGGTCAGACATGGAGTAGTGATCCTTTCACTCCTGAGGTTCGTGGCGATAAATTGTACGGTCGTGGTACCTGCGATATGAAGGGTTTTATCGCCACGGTTCTAAGTCTTGTTCCACAATTTGTCAGCGCCCCCTTACGAGAACCCCTACATCTGGCTTTCTCTTATGACGAGGAAATTGGTTGTTTAGGTGCAGGAAGTATGTTGGCAGCTATGCAAGCACAAGGTATTAATCCACAGGGTTGTATTGTGGGTGAGCCCACAAGCATGCGTCCCGTAGTCGCACACAAGAGCATTAATACCTATCGCTGTGTGGTGCACGGCTGTGCTGCACATTCTTCTCTCACTTCTCGAGGGTCGAATGCGATTGAATATGCTGCGCGTTTTATCTGTATGTTCCGTGATCTCACCGATAGGATTAAGCAAACGGGGCCTTTTGATGACTTGTTCGATGTGCCTTATACCACAGGCCAAACCAGCACTATTCGTGGTGGTTCGGCAATCAATATCGTGCCCGCAGAATGTGAATTTGAGTTTGAGTTCCGTACTCTTCCCACTCAATCTCCCGAAGATATTGATACGCAATTACGTCACTATATTGATGATGTGTTGTTGCCGCAAATGCAGGCTGAATATCCACAAGCAGGGATTCAACTCACACGTATGTCTGCAAGTCCCGCGATGGATACGACCGAGCAAGAGGCAATTACCCAGTTAGTGCGTGCTTTAACAGCAGACCACGAAGTAAGGAAAGTCGCCTATGCCACCGAGGGTGGTTTATTCCAAAAGGCTGGCGTGCCAACGGTAATTTGTGGACCAGGCTCAATTGAACAGGCACACCGTCCCGATGAGTATATTGAATTGGCACAACTAGAGCAGTGTGAACGCTTCTTACTCGCCGTCCTGAAAGCGCAATCTGCAGAGTATAATCTTCAAGAGTAACTCTTTAAAGCCCTTAAGTTTTATTAACTACATTCATGACTAGCAACTCCTCTAACGCATCAACCGGCAGCTCTTCTAGCACTCCCTCTAATCCGTCTGAATTGCAGCAAGGCAAGACACTAGGCGAGGCTCCTGAGTACCTCTCTACGCCTACTCTACTATTAATGGCCGTAGCATGTGGCCTATGTGCAGGAGGTAATTATTTTAATCAACCACTTTTAAACTCTATTGCACAAGGTCTACAAATTAGTGAGGCGAGCGCCTCCTTCACAGTCACCGTGGCTCAAGTAAGTTATGCCTTGGGTTTGCTGTTTATCGTACCTTTAGGCGATATGTTTGAGCGCCGTCGCTTAGTGCTTGTGCTTATGCTCATTGCTGCTCTTGGGCAATTCATCAGTGGTTTTGCGATAAACAGCGAGATGTTATTTATTGGCATGGGCACCGCAGGTTTATTCTCTGTTGCTGCTCAGGTCTTAGTACCCCTGGCGGCAATTCTCTCCGCCCCCGATCGTAGTGGACGCTCTGTTGGTATTGTGATGAGCGGTTTATTGACGGGTATTCTTGTTGCTCGAAGCGCAGCCGGTTTACTATCATCCATCGGTGGTTGGCAGACTGTCTACTTTGTCGCAGGCGCCTTAATGGTCTTAATCGCCCTATTGCTCTGGCGAACCTTACCCGACTCACGTAACCCACAGAAGATTTCTTATTTAGCAACCTTAAGCTCTATGATGAGCTTGCTTAAGCAGCACCCACTTTTACGCACGCGCTCTTTATTAGGTGCTCTCAGTTTTGCCTCAGTGAGTAGCTTATTCTCAACCATGGCCTTATTACTCGCTGGCCCTGAACATCTGCTGAATGATACGGAAATTGGCT
>CAYFVY010000018.1:15664-22892 GCA_964346715.1 uncultured Pelistega sp.
CTTGGTGGGTTTAATCGGTGTGGCAGGCGCCTTAATGGCTTCTTTTGCCGGTCGTTTATACGATAAGGGCTATGGTGACACGATCTCCAAAGCTGGTTTAGTCTTGTTTGTTCTGAGTTGGGCCATGTTGTATGCGGGGGCCCACAATCTATGGTGGTTTCTTGCCGGTATGCTCCTTATTGATCTGGCTCTACAAGGTATGCATATCTGTAATCAAAATATGGTGTATGCACTTGCTCCACAAGCACGCTCACGTATCAATGCAGTATATATGACGAGTTACTTTATTGGAGCTTCAGCAGGCTCCACGCTAGGAGCCATAGCTTGGCAGGTTCAAGGCTGGGTGGCCGTTTGCTTGCTGGGTCTATTCTTAATTCTGCTCGCCGCTCTGGTCTTAGGCTATGAGTATCGCTTTGTACGCCAAATGAAATAAACTCGCTCTACTACTCACTTAGCTACTCACTTAGCTACTCACTTAGCTACTCACTTAGCTACTTACTTACGCCAGCCGCTCGGCACTCACTTTCTTGCTCTTTATCTAAGACGATCTGTACATCCGCACGCTCTTGGGCAATCGCTTTAAAGACATCTATAAGCCCTTCGTAATACAGCTCGCCCAAGCGATCAGCACTGCTCACATGATCTAACCAGATAATCTTATAGGGTCCAGGAACATCAGCCCCCAAGCTATCATAGAGTGCATCTAAATTACGCCCAAAATATTTAGGCAAGTGGATGCTGGCGATTAAACAATCATAGACATCATCCACGGTCTGAATATTCTTAAGTTCACAAACGCGTAACTGAGCACGTTGGTCTTTTTTCTGTTTCTTTTTTAATTGGCGTGGGTTATGTTTTACTGACATGGTGGCACCTTTTTAAAGCTGTCATAATGATCAATGGTGACATAACGCTCACCATTACGGCTAAATACCAGACGCTTAGCATTGCGTTTCTTGCCGCGGTAATCAAGGTCAGCCTCTTGCCACTGACCTTGTGGTAGTCGACGCTCAAAATTACCAAAGCGATCGCCACCTATTGATTTACCACGTAAGGCAGGAACCGAATTAAAGTACGTTCCTGGACTCCAACCTAATTCTCCTGCTTGTCGCTTGGTAATAAAGTAAGCGGGTAAGCGATTATCTTGATCTAGACTACGCACAATTTCACTCAGTTGCGCCACGTCGATTTGCTGCTTGAGTTGCTGCTTATTAAAATCCGCTAAGACACGCTCGCATGTATTCGCTGCTACAGTTCCTGGAGACTTACTCTGTTGAGCGCTCTGCTTGCTTGTCTCATTCTTAGCCTTACTCTGTGAGTTTACTTGAGTACTTTGCTGAGTGGCTTGCTTCTCAGACTCTGTGGGTGCCTTACCCATCGCCCAAGCACTCTGAGCGCCTAACGATAAGCTAAGTACTAGACAAGACACAAGTGTAAAAATCGGCTTGCTTGGCAAAAAACAGAAGACCTTATTCATAGGATACATCATGCTTTCATTATCTCGGCGGGTAGCTGGCATACTCAATTATTCTGCTCCTGATCTTGGGCGCTGCATATTCTCATGGCATTCACTATTATCCAAGACATAAGAAAAATACCGGAAAAATTGCCCCTAGTATAAGCGATTTCTATGAAGACTTGATGGCAATTCATTGCGTACTATGTTGCGCAAAAGCCACCGAGAGACAATAAGTGGCTTTCTTACTTATATGTTGTGCGCTCACGTAAGAGTAGCCAGACTTGACGTGCGCACAGTTCGTGCGCATAGTTCGTTACTTGAGCGCATTTATAGTACGGCTATTTAGGGTATCATGAAGCATTATTTAAAGCGGATCTTTCATTTGAGCGGCTTATGGCATCACAATTCTCTTTACTTCGCTCGCGTCTGTTTGCCCCATTTTTCTGGGTGCAATTTAGTGGTGCCAGTAACGACAATCTCTTTAAGTTCGGCGTCACTCTACTCTTAACCTATCAATTGTCCACCTCACTATTCGACAGTGCGATGGCAGGTGTCGTCATTGGTGGCGTATTTATCCTCCCCTTCTTACTCTTTTCCGCCAGTGCAGGTCAGCTTGCCGATCTCTATCCTAGCGATCTTATTATGCGCCGAGTAAAAGACCTGGAAATTCTTATTATGGTCCTTGCTGCTTGGGGATTTTATGCTCAACAAGCCAGCATACTCTTATTATGCATTTTTTTAATGGGATTGCATTCGACTATTTTTGGCCCCGTTAAATATGCGTATCTGCCGCAAACTCTGGCTAGGGAACAGTTAATGGGGGCAAATGCACTAGTGCAGATGGGTACATTTTTAGCCATTCTACTGGGTAATCTATTGGCTGGTTTATTTTTAAGTCTGCCTCAGAATGGCCTATTACTCTTAGTGATGAGTTGTCTTATCTTAGCGCTGCTCGGCCGAATTATGGCGCATTTTTTACCTAAATCCTCTACTATCACTACAACACAAAGTTTTAACTGGAATCCCTTGAGTGAGATCCGTAACAATCTAAAGCTTGCCTATCGACAACCTCTGCTTTTCATGACAATGCTACTAATCAGTTGGATGTGGTTTTTTGGCGCTGTCTATCTCAACTTATTTCCGCTTCTTAGCAAAGAGATTCTTCGTGGCAATGAATCAGTTGCGAGTTTAATACTGGCGGTATTTGCCATTGGTATAGGTTTAGGCTCTCTCCTTTGCGAACGCTTAGCACAACGTAAGTGGCCTTTGTCCTTAATTGGCGCAAGTGGTATGTCAGTATTTTCATTTGCATTATATTTTGTATTACAGACTAAAACTTACCCTCAACTACTAGGTCTAGTAAGCTTTATCGGTGACAGCAGTAATTGGCTTCTGTTGTTAGTATTTTTAGGCCTCAGTATAAGTATTGGTCTTTTCATTGTGCCGCTCTACACACAACTACAGTCACTGAGCGATCGCAGTTTTGTTGCACGCATTATTGCCGCTAATAATATTTTAAATTCAATCTATTTAATTGTAAGCTCCTTAATTGTGGGCTTTTTATTAAGTGCTAATTTAAGTGTACAAGAAATATTTTTAGGCCTTGCAGCAATTAATTTAATCTATTGCTTTTTACTTCTTCATCAACTTAAACGAACAAAACAGGCATAAAAACAGGTTCAATACGCTTAGTGCTTACGAATGCATACTTCTGGTTTCACAGCATTGCAAAAAACCTTACTAAAGGGTATTCATACAAAAGAGATGGGATTATAATGCTTAGCATCAAGGCGATGGATTAACAATTATTATCACTTTGACCATAACTCTAACTTAATAGGTGTGCACAACACCAAGTTCTACCCGTTTTACGAAGGATCGTGATGAAATCATTTGTCAAATTTCTGCTGCTGCTTGCGTTTATTGGCGCTTTGGTTCTGATTGCTTGGAAATTATTAGACAATACCTTATTTGGCACTGAAGAAGACCCACCTACTCTCGAATCTAGTCAGGCTCTACCTAGTAAACCAATTACACCTGCTGAGCCACCTAGTTTATCCACTGACGATGTCTACTCGAGCACCTCTGCCGAAGAGAATATCGCACCCTCGCCTAATCTGACTTGCGAAGCAGCAGATGAAATCGTCGGTAAGTTATATGATCTTCGTATGGCTGACAAGTCTGAGGAAGAAATCGCTGACTTTATTGCCAATGACGATAATATTCCTGATGAACAAGTGGAGTCTTTCTTAAACTTTGCTAAGAGTCTCTGGGCCACACCTAAAGAACAATTCGTTGCACGTGAAGCCTTTATCGAGCAATTTATGCAGCAGTGTCGTGGCATAGAACAAGAGAATCAATCTGCACAATAATTTAGAGATTGCCCAGATCGTTCATTCAAGCCTAGGATCTGGGCTCCACCATTAAGACTCTTGCACAATCGGGATTACTTTAGCTGCTGGCGGTGCATTGCGGTAGGCCTCATTCAGCTGATAAAGCATACTTTGTTCCGATCCTGAAGGACTAAAAGAATCTGCTTTCGCTAAAGGCCAAGCCACTTCATATAAACGGAAGCGATAATTACCATTGATTAAATCGCCCTCTTCTAAGGCGGGATAGATCGCTGAGAGTAACTTCACCTCAGTCGCTGAGACGCGACGCACAATATGGTGAGCTCGTAATGAGCAGGGGTGTTGTAGACCTGCAGCTTCCAGAATCTCGGCCAACGCGTGCAAGGTATTCTTATGGAAGTTATAAACACGTTGTGACTTATCTTCGACATCAAGTCCCGCTACACGAGTCGGATCTTGTGTCGCTACACCTGTTGGACACATACCGGTATGACAGACCTGAGCTTGAATACAGCCAACTGCAAACATAAAGCCACGAGCGCTATTACACCAGTCAGCTCCCAGGGCCATCGTACGAGCAATATCAAACGCCGAAATAATCTTACCCGCGGCACCAATCTTAATATGCTGACGTAAGCCAATACCAACCAAAGTATTATGGACAATCCGCAAACCCTCACGTAATGGTGTACCTACATGGTCTGAAAATTCAACAGGAGCGGCACCGGTACCCCCTTCAGCACCATCGACGACAATAAAGTCCGGATAAATTTTGGTATCAAGCATGGCTTTAGCAATCGCAAAAAACTCCCATGCATGACCAATACATAATTTAAAACCAACCGGTTTACCACCTGATAAGTTACGCAAACGTTGAATAAAATGCAATAAACCAATCGGTGTATCAAACTCAGGATGTGCGGATGGAGAAATACAATCCTCACCAATCGGTACACCACGAGCTAATGAAATCTCTGCTGTAACCTTAGCACCAGGAAGAATACCGCCTTGACCGGGTTTAGCACCTTGGGAGAGTTTCAGCTCAATCATCTTCACATTGGGATTGGCTGCTTTCTCGGCAAATACTTTATCGTTAAAACGCCCATTTAAATCGCGACAACCAAAATAACCTGAGCCAATATTCCAGATTAAATCACCCTCACCTTCTAGATGATAACGGCTAATGCCACCCTCGCCCGTATCATGAGCGAAGCCACCTAATTTGGCACCCGTATTTAAAGCAGAAATAGCATTCGATGACAAAGCGCCAAAGCTCATCGCCGAAATATTAAAAATCGACATATTATAGGGTTGCTTACATTGCGGCCCGCCGACTTGCACTCGAAAATCAAAATTCTCGATCGCGCTTGGGTGCAGAGAATGGTTAATCCATTCATAATTTTCTTCGTAGACGCCCTTAATCGTGCCGAATGGTCGCTTATCTATTTGTTGCTTGGCGCGCTGGTAAACGATGGATCGCTGCACACGCGAAAAAGGCAGGTTCTCAGTGTCGTCTTCAATAAAATATTGACGAATTTCTGGTCGAATCGCTTCAAACATAAAACGTAAATTACCAATCACTGGATAATTACGACGTACAGAGTGTTTACTCTGAATCAAATCATAGACGCCAAGTAGGGTAAGTAAGCCACAAGGTACAACCAAGTATAGCCATGAAAGATTTTGAAAACTAAAAATCAAGCTAAGAACAAAACCGATAATGAGTAGGACAAAGACAGAATAGCGTGAAAAAATACGATTCAACATATGGCTTATCCAAGATGGTAAAAGGCAAAACTATGAAAATAGTATCATACGATTCTTAATTTATAAAACTAGACCTGACGGGTAGAATGGACGAGCAAGAATAAGCTGGCATACATATAATCAGCCAGCATAGAACCAGCAGACATAACATTAAATCGACACAAAATTAAGCAGACATAAATTAAGAGTGAGCATAAAACGAGCAGACATAAAAAATCCCTGCCAATATAGCAGGGATTCTTCTTATAAGCTTTAGCTTATTATTTTGCTTGTTGACCAGCAACAGCACCCACAATTGCTTGCGCTGTTTGTGCATCACGAGTCAAGAACAAGAAATCTGTACCTTGAGTAACACCACTTAGAGAAGCAACTTGACCGCCGATTACAGTAACGTAACCTTGGTTTTGTGGCACTTTATTTAGTGCATTAACACCATCAGCATTAAGACCTAAACGTACAAAGTGACGACCTTGGTTGTCTTGGATTGGCTCAATCGCAGTTAAATGCGCACGTGTCAATGTTGGCTCTTGAGCAACATAGATAACTTGTTGTTCAGAGATACGAACTGGACGATAGCCTTTTACTTGACGATCTGAAGCAGCAAATACTTCAACCGCAGCGCCTTGCTGCTGTGTCTGAGCTGCAGTTTGGTCAGCGGCAGTATTGCTTGTACCTGTTGTTTGGCAACCTGCTAAAACAGCAGCCAAAGGTAAAACCACAAGAGCTAATTTGCGTGATAATTTCATATCCAATCCTTTTTTGTAAGAAATATACGGTAAAGTATATCAAACTGTTTTAAAAATAAACTTTGAAAAAAGTAAATTTTGTTAATAAAGTGTATCTTAAAATACGCTTTAGCGGCAAGTATTTGTTTTTGCTGATTTAAGTATTTATTTTTTACGAATTAAATCAGCAGCATCACGAGCAGCTAAAAGTGTTGGCATTGGTAATAATAATACACCATCTTCAAGCTTAGCGCCTGCACTATTTACAGTTGAAAATACAGAATCATTCATACTTGCCAATACTGTTGCTGATTTCACTTGTTTCAACGCTGAGCTTAAGCGTGCATTACCCGCGTCGTTAAGACGTAAGGCTAAGGCTGGTTGATCTAAAGCTGTTTTAGCAACAAAAGCGGTACGAATATCAACCTGACTTACGACGGGACCAGTTGTGTAATACGTCACATTACCCGAATTAACCGCTACGTCTTGGTTAACCGTGTTAGTTGTTGTCTTTTTACCCTTTTTCGTGGTGGTTTTCACCGTGCCTTTTTGAGTTGAACCAACATATAATTGGAATTTGTTCGCAGACTTGCCAGACTTCACAACAACAGGTGCTGGTGTTGGATCGTTGACCTTATTGCTTTGACCATTACTACCTGTAGCTAAGCAGGCACTCAATAAACTAGTTAAACCAGCAAGCACTAAAACACGAGTAACTTTCATAAACGACCTTTCAAAAATATAGAGCTAAAATTCTAGCGTAAAACAAGAAATAAATAATAAAACCAGCACAGCTAATAATTAAATTGAACTATGTTCAATAATGCTATGAATTATATAGCAAATTTATAAAAAAACACTACTTGTTTTTATTATTATCTGCTTTACAACGTTAACTTTAGTAAAACTTAATGAAAATAGCCTGG
>CAYFVY010000019.1:0-19964 GCA_964346715.1 uncultured Pelistega sp.
TAAAAAAGGATGCCATTTTGACAATAGCATCCTTTTGTATTGCTGAAAGCTAGCAGAGCACTGTTGCGTGATTAATGCGCTATTCAGTGTGCTTAACTTAATGTCTTAATTAAGATTAAGCAGCAATTGCCTTGATGGCAGCAGCTAAGCGGCTCTTATGGCGAGCGGCTTTGTTTTTATGGATGATTTTCTTATCAGCAACGCGATCGATCACGCTAGTTGTACGTGCGAAAACTTCGTTAGCTTTAGCTTGGTCACCCGCTTCAATTGCTTGGCGTACGCGCTTGATAGAGGTACGTAGCAAAGAACGTAGACTAGAATTGTGTTTGTTGCGTGCAATAGCTTGACGTGCGCGCTTACGTGCTTGGGCAGTATTGGCCATATGTAATTTCTTCTATTAAGATTAAGTTAATTCAGCAAAGTCTAGTATTTTAGCAATAAGTGTCTAATAATGCAAGGATAATTCTCTTATTGTTGCCTAAAGACACTAAGATACATAGATTTTACTGAAAATTTGTGGGTAATAACTAGGCTAAGTATACCACTCCTTGGTTCATCATACCCTACCACTATGCATTATTAACCGCTACAGCAAAGTATCGCTTAGCGTTGGCGAGCAAAGTCTCTTGGACGAAAGCCGCACACCACGAGTACTGCAAAATAAATAACTAAGCTACCCAGCAATACTCCAAATAAACTTATTAAGCGAGCAATGGCAGGAATACCGCTCCAGTTAACAAGATTCTGCATCTGACTCGCTAACCAATAATTGACACTATCAGTCGCTTGCATGCTCCAGTCAATATATTGTTGACTGAAATATAACCAAGCGGCTAGAGCGAGGAGAGCGGGGAGTAGGCGTAATAGGAAAGTACTCATGGCTTGTTGCGGCAGGTAAATTTGCTTACGACGCAGGCCAATATACAAGAATACTGCGTTAATCGTTGCCCCTAAACTGACTGAGAGGGTTAAGCCAGCATGCTGAAAAAGAGGCACAAAGACAATATTCATCAACTGCGTACAGACTAAGACAAAAATAGCAATCTTCACCGGTGTACGAATATCTTGCTTCGCATAGAAAGCAGGGGCCAAGATCTTAACAGCTAGCATACCAATCAGGCCAATCGCGTAGGTGGTGACAGCTGCTTGAGTTTGTAAGGTGTCCTGATGAGAGAAGGCGCCGTAGTTAAATAAGCTAGCAACTAAACCACCACCTAATAAGGCTAAACCAATAACACAAGGTAGCCCAAGCAGAAAGACAAGACGTAAGCCCCAGTCCATCAATCGGCTATAGTTTTGTGTATCGTTCTTCGCATGTGCAGCGGCTAAACTTGGTAATAAGACGGTGCCGAGCGCTACACCTAGTAGTGCTGTTGGGAACTCCATAAGGCGGTCAGCAAAACTCAGCCAGGTGACGCTTCCGGATGGTAACCAAGTGGCGATATTGGTATTAATTAACAGTGAAATCTGAGCCACTGAAACGCCTAAGGTGGCAGGCCCCATCAGTTTAATGATGCGACGGACTTCTGGATTTTTCCAGGCTGTACTGATACGATGACGAAAACTTGGTAAGACACCAATATTCGCCAAAGCAGCCCATTGTACGCCTAATTGTAAGAGACCACCGATTACCACACCCACGGCTAAAGCATAGATGGGTTGGTTGAAATAGGGGGCGAGGAATAAGCTCGCTCCGATCATACTTAAGTTAAGTAAGACGGGAGTGAATGCGGGTATGGCAAATTTACGCCAAGTGTTGAGTACACCCGAGGCAAATGCTACCAGGGACATACACAAGATGTAGGGGAACATGATGCGTGTCATCCAAACCGCATCTAGGAAAGCTTCGCCTTTTTCATACATTCCCGAGGCCATAATCCACACGACAATGGGCGCAGCAATTATGCCGAGTACCGTAATGCTTAATAAGGTAACAAATAAGACCAAGGCGACATGGTCTAGTAAAGTCTTAACGTCTTGCTCGCTACGCGTTTCTTTTTGTTCGCCTAAGATTGGCACGAAAGCTTGGGAGAATGCTCCTTCGGCAAATAGACGGCGTAGGAGATTAGGTATACGAAACGCAACCCAAAAGGCGTCGGTCAGAGGGCTGGCACCAAAGGTACGGGCAATAAGAATGTCGCGAATAAGACCCGTAATGCGTGATAGTAAAGTTAGACCACTAACGGTAGCGGCAGAGCGTAATAGACTCATAGATAAAACGGTGAATGTAATGAAAAACGCCCGACAGCCATAATGTTGTCGGGCGCCATGAAAACTGGATCACCAATTAACGTGGTTGTAGACGAATCGCACCATCTAGACGGATAGTCTCGCCATTGATCATCTCATTAATAACAATGCTATGAACTAGCTTAGCATAGTCTTCTGGACGGCCAAGGCGTGATGGGAATGGGATGCTTGCGGCAAGAGAGTCTTGTACTTCTTGCGGCATACCAAACATCATTGGCGTACCGAAAATCCCTGGGGCAATGGTATTGCAACGGATGCCAGAGCGAGCTAAGTCACGAGCGATAGGCAATGTCATGCCAACAACACCACCTTTTGAGGCAGAGTAAGCGGCTTGACCCACTTGTCCTTCGTAGGCAGCGACCGACGCTGTGTTAATCATTACACCGCGCTCACCAGTTGCGTCAGGGGTGTTCTTCTCCATAGCAACAGCGGCTAAACGCATCATATTGAAGCTGCCAACTAGGTTGATGTTGATGACCTTTTGGAATAAATCTAGAGCATGAGGGCCGTTCTTGCCAGTGATTTTAGCGGCAGGGGCAATACCAGCACAGTTGATAAGGCCAAATAATGGGCCTTGATTAACTGCGGCATCTACAACGCTCTGGGCATCGGTTTCACTCGTCACATCACAGTGCACGAAGGTTTGACCTAATTCTTGTGCAAGTGCTTGACCAGCTTCGTCTTGAACGTCTGCAATAACGACTTTAGCGCCGTTGTCGACTAGCATCTTAACGGTGCCAGCGCCTAAACCTGATGCACCGCCTGTAACGATAAATACTTTACCTTGAATTTCCATGGTTTACTCCATTATTTGAGTGCATCAGCGATACGCTGAGTAATTTCTTCTACTTTACCTACGCCAGCAACTTTCACGTAACGCGGTGCTTCTGCAGCACCTTCAGCAGCCCAACTAGAATAATAGTCAACCAATGGGCGAGTCTGTTCTTGGTAAACCTCAAGACGTTTACGTACTGTTTCTTCTTTGTCGTCGTCACGTTGTACAAGATCTTCGCCTGTTACGTCGTCTTTACCTTCGACTTTAGGTGGGTTAAATACAGTGTGGTAGCTACGACCACTTGCTGGGTGGATGCGACGACCGCTCATGCGTTGAATAATATCTTCGCTTGGTACATCAATCTCAACCACATAATCTAGTTTTACACCTGCTTCTTTAAGTGCGTCGGCTTGTGGAATAGTGCGAGGGAAACCATCAAATAGGTAACCATTAGCGCAATCATCATGAGTTAGACGGTCTTTGACAAGACGGATAATAATATCATCAGATACTAGACCACCTGCGTCCATAACCTTTTTAGCTTCTAGACCGACTGGGGTTTGCGCTTTAACGGCAGCACGTAACATATCACCCGTAGAAATTTGTGGAATACCGTATTTCTCTGTGATAAAACTCGCTTGTGTTCCCTTACCGGCACCAGGTGGGCCTAAAAGAATTAAACGCATATGACCTCCAAAAAATAATAAAATATATAAGTTATAAAAGTATGAAATCTATTATAAGACGTCAGGAAATGCATTATATGACTTAAGTTAAATAAATCGTAACTTATGACTTATTCTGCAAAAAATATCGAACTCTCTCCAAATCTTGTTCAGTATCCACACCTGCCAAAGGTGCAGCATCGGTAATTAATACCTGAATTTGATGCCCGTGCTCCATTGCTCGTAACTGCTCTAGGGCTTCGAGTTGCTCCAATTGCCCAACGCTTAGCTGAGGGTATTGCTTTAAAAAACCAACCCGATAAGCATATAAGCCTATATGATGCAGCGCAATATAATCTTTTGGTAATAGGGATTTATCCTTAGAAAAAGCATCCCGTGCCCAAGGAATCGGTGCGCGTGAGAAATAAAGGGCGCGATTATTAACGCTGCAAACTACCTTGACAGTATTCGGATTAAACAGGGCTTCACTGCTTTGGATGGGGTAGGCGCAAGTCGCAATACTGGCTTGCGGATTGGCCGCTAAAGTCTGTGCAACTTGGTTAATCAGTTCTGGATCGATGAGTGGTTCATCGCCTTGGACATTGACAATAATTTGCTCATCAGGCAAAGTTAAGAGATTGGCCACTTCCGCTAAACGATCGGTGCCAGAAGGGTGATCTGCGCGCGTTAGGATACTCTCAATTCCATGGGTTTGTACCGCATCAGCAATTTCTTGTGTATCCGTGGCGACAATTAATCGACTCGCTTGTGATAGGGCCGCTTGTTTGGCGGTGCGTACAACGAGGGGCAAACCAGCGACATCTAATAACATTTTACCGGGCAGACGCGTTGACGCTGCACGAGCAGGGATAATAGCGATAAAGGGTGTGCTCATAGACGATGAATAACCTCTGGACTGTTGTGCTGTAGAGTTGGCGATGTCTTTTTGAACATAGCACCTAGAGTATGCACTCTTCTAGGATGTACTATTCCGCTTGGGAGTCTTGGGTTGTGCTAGTCGCTTCACCAACTAATGAGCGTGCCTCATCTTTAAGCATCACAGGGATACCGTCTTTAATGGGAAAGGCCAGTTTGTCGTGTTCACAGACTAATTCTTGTGCTTCAGCTTCATAGCGTAAAGCTTGTTTGCAAAGAGGGCAGAGCAGAGTTGAAAGTTGGCTTGGGTTCATAGTTACATTGAGTTAAATTGGTATTCTGTTTGCTAGTATAACGGCAATTTACGGAGTTTTTCATCAATTGAGTGAAAAAACTGAGGATCCGAAAACTGCGCTTGTACATGAACGACCCAAAGATTAGAGGTCATGATTTGACGGCACTTACTGGCATCCTTACTCGTCATTAACACAATACCATCATCAAATGGTCGTAAATCTTGTTCGCAGTAGGTGTGATGATCTGCAAAACCTTGGCATTGGTCAGCTGAGATACCATGTTCTCGTAAACTCGTAAAAAACCGTTCTGGTTGTCCTATCCCTGCAATTGCATAAATACGACTCTTGTAATGTTGATTTAAAAAATCAGTAACCTTAAGGCTGATACCTGTTGATAGTTGCTCAATCTCACTGATTTCTAACCACATATTGAGTTGCTGCGCAGGTGTTTTAAGCCTGGATTTGGCTTTTTTGCTGAGTGAACTTGTGCTGGCAGGGCGCTCTCGCAGATTAGTTACTAAATAATCAACCTGTTTAAGGCGGCGAGCGGGTTCGCGTAAGGGACCCGCAGGTAGTAAAAGTCCATTGCCGATGCGACGATTGTCCTGGACCACAATTTCAATATCGCGCTGTAAGGCCAAATGTTGTAAGCCATCATCAGCGATAATGAGTCGTGTTAAGGGATATTCTTCAAGAAGCTTTTCTATCGCAAGGCGTCGATTAGGGTGAACGGCTACGGGTACATAGGCGGCTATGAGACTGGGTTCATCACCCACTTCGCTAGCTTTGGCACTAGGGCCAAAAGCAGTCCTGGCTTCTTCCCCAATATCGACACCATAACCACGACTAATAACACCAATATGCCAACCATGTTGGCGTAGCGCCTGGACTAAAGCGATCGTCAATGGGGTTTTACCGGTACCACCAATAAAGATATTCCCGACAACGATAACGGGGAGTTTGGGGCGGTAACTTTTGAGGATTCCGTGATGGTAGAGAAAGCGGCGCAGCGTTGTGATGAGGTACATTACCGCACTAAGCGGAAAAAAAAATACAGCGACAAGGCCTAATTTTTGCCATTGTGTTTGGATATATTCACGGAGTGATTGTTGCCAAGATTTTTTCATGAAAGCCTAAAAAGCTAGAACACGATACCTTAAGCATTGTAGACTAAAGCGTCTCTAAGAGCTTAGTGTTTTATCTACTGTGGATAAATTCAGTGAAAATAATTACCCACATTTTCTGTGGATAACTTTGTGTAAAACTATCTACTTGTACGTATTTATACGGCTAAGCCTTCGATTGCTTAAAACCTATGCAATTTAACTGTAATAAATTAATTCCTTATATATCAATAGCTTATTTTATGTTCTTAAGGGTAAAGTTGATGAGAGTGCTGTAAGATTAGCAAATTGCCCCTAAAGCCTTGATTTTTTTCGCTTTGTGGAAAAATAAATTTTTTTAAAAAAAGAATGATGATTTTTGATGATTTATATGCTAGTGCTAAGGAAAAAATCCTGACCGTTACTGAGCTAAATCGAACGGTTGCCAGTGTACTTAGTGAGGCAGTTCCTGCTCTCTGGATTCAAGGTGAAATTTCGAATTTTGTCCAAGCGGCATCAGGGCATTGGTACTTTACCCTGAAAGACCAAGATGCGGCGGTTAAGGGCGTTATGTTTCGTGGGCGAGCGAGTAATGTCGATTTTCGCCCACAAAATGGCGTTAAGGTCGAAGTATTTGCTAGTGTGACTCTCTATGAACCGCGTGGTGACTATCAAATTCAGGTCTCGCAAATGCGCCAAGCGGGCCTAGGGAATTTACATGAGGCTTTTTTAAGAATTAAGCAAAAACTTGAGGCAGAAGGCTTATTCGCGGCTGAACGCAAGCAAGAAATCCCTCGCTATGTAAAGACGATAGGGATTGTGACTTCGCTAGGAGCTGCTGCTTTACATGATGTGTTAACTGCTTTACGCCGCCGCGCACCGCATGTGAATGTGATTATTTATCCCAGTCTGGTGCAAGGTGCGCAAGCTCCACTAGCATTGATGCAGGCTTTGGCGCAAGCGCAGCTGCGTAATGAGGTGGATGTGGTTCTTCTCGTTCGTGGTGGCGGTAGTTTAGAAGATCTCTGGGCTTTTAATGATGAGCAGTTAGCGCGCTTTATCAGCCAGATGGTGTTGCCCGTCATTAGTGGAGTAGGGCATGAAACTGATTTTACGATTGCCGATTTTGTTGCTGATTTACGGGCACCAACACCAACCGCGGCAGCGGAGCTCGCCAGTTATAGTCAAGCCGATTGGATTAATTATGTACATGAACTTGCGCAACGCTTAAGTGAGCGTCAGATTCGCCGTTTAGAGAATGCGAGTATTCGTTTGGATCTAGCGAGCACGCGCTTACTGTCGCCCAAACAAAAACTAGATCAGTGGCAGCAAAAGCATGACTTTTTACGTCATCGTTTAATTAAAGCGGGGCAATTATCTCTGCAGCAGGCACAGCAGCGTTGGCAATCTAGTGTCAAGTCCTTACAGCAGCAGGGACCTGATCTTCCAGGCGCATTACAACGCTTACATAAAGTAATAGAGCGTCTACCGATGGCGCATGCGCACTATATGCGTTATCAACAACAAAACTTACAAGGCCTACGAAGTACATTACAGGCATTTAATCCACGTGCTGTTTTACAACGTGGTTATTCAATTACGTATGATAGTCAAGGGAAAATTATTTTGTCTGCGCAACAGTTAAGTGAGCAGGAGAATTTGCGCATTGAATTTGCTCAAGGCTCAGCAACGGTACAAGTGCTTACACACAAAGAGTGATTTATGTTGTATCATCTAGGGACTGTTTAACTTTTTTTAAAAGGCAAAACCAATGACACACACACTACCAGAATTACCGTACGCACTTGACGCTCTTGAGCCACATATTTCTAAAGAAACTTTAGAGTTCCACTACGGTAAACACCACCAAACTTACGTAACCAACTTGAATAATCTGATTCCTGGTACTGAGTTTGAGAATGCTTCACTTGAAGAAATCGTTAAGAAGTCTTCAGGCGGTATTTTCAATAACGCAGCTCAAGTATGGAACCACACATTCTACTGGAATGGTTTAGCACCTAATGCGGGTGGCGAGCCAAGTGGTGCATTAGCCGAAGCTATTAACGCTAAATTTGGTAGCTTTGCTGCTTTCCAAGAAGAGTTCAATAAATCAGCAGCTGGTAACTTCGGTTCTGGTTGGACATGGTTAGTGAAGAAAGCTGACGGATCAGTAGCGATTGTGAACACCAGCAATGCAGCAACACCATTAACAACAGAAGACAAGCCATTGTTAACCTGTGACGTATGGGAACATGCTTACTACATCGATTACCGCAACTCTCGTCCTAACTACCTAGGTTCTTTCTGGAAGTTAGTAAACTGGAAATTTGCTGAAGCTAACTTTGCTTAATTGTTTTAAGCCAGCTTAATAACAGCATACTAGATACACCATAAGGGCTAACTTATCAGTTAGCCCTTATTTTTCTCTTAAGTCCACTTTTCTAACCAAGTCCACTTATGACTAAGCCTGACTTGTCTAGTCGAACTTGTTAAGTGGAAATAATGCTGTCATTTAGATTGCCTAGAATGAAGTCACTTTATTTTTAGTGACATTCTAGATAATAGGATTAATGACATGCAAAAGCATTTAGATCAAGATGATTTCTCAACAAACCCAAGTGAAGCACCAGAATTTGGTCAAATCTTAGGGGCTAAAATCGGCCGTCGTGATGTATTAAAAGCCGGTGCCGCTAGTTCAGCTCTCAGTTTCTTTGGTTTAAACCTAGCAGCCAGTGCATCAGTAGTGGCCAAAGAAGCTACTCAAGCAACAGTTCCTAGCTTAGGTTTTAAAGCTATTGCTGCGAATACAGAAGATAAAATTACAGTACCTGAAGGTTATAGCTACCAAGTATTCTCACGCTGGGGTGATCCTTTATTCTCTAACTCGCCAAACTGGAAAGGTGATGCAACGGATAACGCTGATGCGCAAGGTATGCAAGTGGGTGATAACCACGATGGTATGACATTCTTTCCAATCGATGGTAAGGCTGACGAAGGCTTATTAGTTCGTAACCACGAGTATATCAACCCTGACTTCTTATTCCCTAAAGACGTACGCGTAGCCGGTGAAGGCTGGAATGCTGATTGGGTAAAGAAATCACAACGTGCCCAGGGCGTGAGTGTATTACACGTGCGTCATGATGGTAAGAAATGGCAAGCAGTTCTAGATTCTAAATATAACCGTAGTATCAATGCACATGACACACTAATGGAAGTAGTGGGTCCTGTAGCAGGTGCTGAGTTAATGAAAACTAAGGCTGATCCAACAGGTACAGCGGTATACGGCACATTCGGTAACTGTGGTAATGGCTTCACACCATGGAATACCTATTTAACCTGTGAAGAAAACGTGACCGATTATTTCGGTACAGAACAAGCAGACTTTAAAGCCGATCAACATATGCAGCGTTATGGTGTATCGAGCAAAGCGTCAACAGCAGATTATCGCTGGGAAACTCATGATGCACGCTTTGATGTTGCACAAGAGCCGAATGAATGGAACCGTCACGGTTGGATTGTTGAAATTGACCCATTTAATCCAGAATCTAAACCACGTAAATTGACTTCATTAGGTCACTTCAAGCATGAAAATGCTGCTTTTGCCGTGAGCAAAGATGGTCATGTTGTAATTTATATGGGTGACGATCAACGTAGTGAGTACGTGTACAAGTTTGTTTCTAAAAACAAATATGATGCACAAAATCAAGATGCGAATCGTGACTTATTAACGGAAGGTACTTTATATGTTGCCCAATTCTTAGATGGCGACACTAAGGGTGACTTAAAAGGTAATGGTAAATGGATTGCCTTAACGCTTGATACGGTTGATGTAAATGGTAAGAAACTTGGTGAAACCTTTAAAGATATGGGTGAACTTTTAGTTCATACACGTCAAGCTGCTGACTTAGTGGCAGCAACACCAATGGACCGTCCTGAGTGGGTAGCTGTTCATCCGCATACCAATGAAGTGTATGTAACGATGACGAACAACAGTGACCGTGGTTCAGACAAAGAGCGTAAGGGTATGGGCGGCGTTAAGCATCCAGGCGTTGATGATGCTAACCCACGTGTGAAAAACCCATTCGGTCAAATCGTTCGTTGGAATGAAACAAGCAATGACCCAGGTGCATTAGAGTTTAACTGGGACGTATACGTTCTAGCAGGTAACCCATCTGTATACGGTGCGGGTGACTTGATGGCTGGTAATAGCTTGGTAAGTAAAGAGAATATGTTTAACAGTCCTGACGGCTTAGCATTCGATAAAGACGGCCGTATCTGGATTCAAACTGACGGTAACTTCTCTAATGATGGTGATTTTGCTGGTATGGGTAATAACCAAATGCTAGTTGCTGTGCCACAAACGAATGAATTATGCCGCTTCTTAGTAGGCCCATCAGGTTGTGAAATTACAGGTATTACCTTCACACCAGACTACAAGTTTGTGTTCGTTAATGTACAGCACCCAGGTGAGTACGGTAAACACCCACGAGCACCTAAAAACGTAGCCCCTCAAGATAACCCATTAGCCTTCTCACAATGGCCTAAGGGTGATCATGAAGACGAGGAAAATAGCGGTGGCCGTCCACGTGCGGCAACTGTCGTTATCTGGCGCGATGATGGTGGTATCGTAGGTGCTTAATAGGTTTTGGTGCACTAAGATTCTATAGACGCCGAAGTTAAAAGGCGTTAAGAGCAACAAGTGATATCTTTATCTTAAGCAGTCTGCAAGCAGCCCTCTAGAAATAGGGGGCTGTTTTATTTCTACGTGCGTTCAAACAAGTGTTTAGGGTAAATCACTAGAGCGAGCAGCTATACAAAAATTTAGGCATACGTTATTCTAATCAATGTCTTTTGTACAACGTTTTGGAGAAATGCATGAAGGCTTTTCGTTTATCTACACTTGTTGCCACTTTAGGTGCAAGTTTTGCTATTGCTTCGGCAGCACAGGCTGAAGTCATTAAAATCGCTGCAGTAGGTCCAGTAACTGGCCCACTGACACAATACGGCGATATGGTACGTGAAGGTCTTTTAACGGCTATTGAGAAAGTAAACGCCGAAGGCGGTATCAATGGCAATACATTCGAAATGGTACCCGTGGATGATGGTTGTGAACCTAAACAAGGTCCTACCTCAGCGAACAACGTGGTTAACCAGAAAATTAAATTTGTTGTCGGTCCTGTATGTTCAGGCGCAATTTTAGGTAGTGCACCAATTTTTGATGAGCAGGGTATCATCATGGTGACACCATCAGGTACATCACCAACCATTACTGATGGCAAGGACTACGACTTCATTTTCCGTACTATTGGTCGTGATGACCAGCAAGGTCCTCCAGCGGCAGAGTATATTGCTAAAATTAAACCAAGCAAAGTTGCTGTATTACATGATAAGCAATCTTACGGTCAAGGTGTGGCTGCATCGACACGTGATAATCTAGAGAAGCTTGGTGTTAAGGTTGAGCTATTTGAAGGTATTAACGCGGGTGAGTCAGATTATTCATCGGTGATCACCAAGTTGAAAGCGGCGGGTGTTGATTTTGTTTACTACGGTGGCTATCACCCAGAGCTAGGTCTATTGCTTCGTCAATCTAAGGAGCAAGGTTTTGATGCTAAGTTTATGGGTCCAGAAGGTGTAGGTAACGTTGACATTAATGCAATTGCAGGTGATGCTGTTGAAGGTATGTTGTTAACTTTCCCTGCTGATCACTCGGCATTACCTGAGAACGCAGAAATCGTGAAGCTCTTTAAAGACAAGGGTCGCGATCCTTCAGGTGCGTTCCAATTAACAGCCTATGCTGCTACACAAGTTATCTTTGCCGGTATTAAGGAAACTGGTGGTACAGACACAGAGAAAATCTCTGAGTGGTTACACAGCAATAAAGTACCAACCGTAATTGGTGAGTTAAGCTGGCAAGATTCAGGTGACTTAACAAGCTTTGAATTCGATGTGTTCCAATGGCACAAAGACGGCTCTAAATCTAAGGCGCCTTAATTAATAAGCAACTCAATCGATTTTAGTTAATTGGTTTTTAGCTAACTAACTGAATGAAGGTGTACAAAAAGCAGAGGCTCATTTTATAGTGAGCCTCTGCTTTTTTATGGTAAAAATAAAGCTCGGTATAAAAACACCGAGCTTGAATTTGCTGCACATCAAAACTAATTTAAGGTTTAACGCTTAAGCTAGTCTAGCTCCGCCGATACGAGATCAGCCGAGACTAGCTCAAGTAAACATAGTTAAGCCGAGCCTAGTCTAGTGACTTAAAAGACGACATCTGCCTTCTCAATACGACGGCCTGTTTCCTTATCAAACCAGTGTAATGGGAACTTCTCATCAGCACCAATCTTAATCACATCACCCGCTTTAATCGGTTTAGCTGTGGTTTCATGTAAATCAGCACGAATCACAATCGATGTACCTCCTACTTGGCAATGGATTAATTGCTCCGAGCCAAGGATTTCCACCATGTCGACACTTACTTCAAATTGTTCACCTTGTAGGCTTAAGTGCTCAGGGCGAATGCCTAGGATAGCTGATTTCTGTTTTAAAATTTCAGCGACCTTGTGATGACTCAGAGGCAAGGCTGCACCGTCTTCAGTCGTAATCTGACCTTGTGCATTGACCTTAACAGGGATTAGGTTCATCGGCGGTGAGCCAATAAAGCTAGCCACAAAGGTTGAGGCAGGGCGTTCGAAGACTTCGACCGGAGTACCAATCTGCTCGGCATAGCCTTTGTTCATTACGACCATACGCTGAGCTAAGGTCATTGCTTCGACTTGGTCATGGGTGACATAGAGGCTAGTGGTTTTTAAGCGCTGATGCATCTTTTGAATTTCTAGGCGCATCTGTACACGTAATTTGGCATCAAGGTTTGAGAGTGGTTCGTCAAATAAGAAGACTTTAGGTTCACGAACAATTGCACGACCCATGGCCACGCGTTGACGTTGTCCACCAGAGAGTTGACGTGGGCGACGATCAAGTAGGTGACTGAGTTCAAGAATTTGTGCGGCTTGTTGTACACGCGTATCAATTTCTTGCTTACTGAGTTTACGGATTTTTAAACCATAAGCCATATTGTCGTACACCGACATATGTGGATACAGTGCGTAGTTTTGGAATACCATCGCAATATCGCGCTCTGCGGGCTCTAACTTATTAACGACTTTGTCGCCAATGGAGATATCACCGTCGGTAACGGACTCAAGACCAGCCACCATACGCATTAAGGTTGATTTACCACAGCCAGAAGGGCCTACGATAACGATAAATTCGCCATCGGCTACGTTTAGGTCAACACCGTGAATTACGGCAACACCACCAGGGTAGACTTTTTTAACATTTTTAAAACTAAGGGTAGCCATTTAATTTAATCCTTTATTTCTCAGAGTCTACCAGACCCTTAACAAACCATTTCTGCATCAGAAGAACCACTAAACCTGGAGGAATCATGGCAAGAATTGCGGTTGCCATCACAAGGTTCCAACTGGTTACACTGTCACCGCCACTAATCATGGTACGAATACCGACCACAATCGGGGTGAAGTCTTCGGTGGTTTTCATGACGAGCGGCCAGAGGTATTGGTTCCAGCCGTAAGTGAACTGAATCACGAACAGTGCTGCAATACTGGTGCGTGAAAGCGGGAAGAGAATATCTTTAAAAAAGCGCATTGGACCTGCACCGTCAATTCGTGCCGCTTCAATTAATTCATCTGGGACGGTTAAGAAGAATTGGCGGAATAAGAAGGTAGCGGTTGCTGAGGCGATCAGTGGCAAGGTTAAGCCTGCGTAAGTATTCACTAAACCGAGATTGGCGACGACTTCAAATGTAGGTGAAATACGTACTTCAACTGGCAGCATCAGGGTGACAAAAATCATCCAGAAAAACAGCATACGGAATGGGAAGCGGAAATATACCACAGCGAAAGCCGAGAGCATAGAGATAGAAATTTTACCTACTGCAATAACCATAGCTGTCACAAAACTCACCCAGAGCATCTGACCGACAGGCGTGGCATTACTGCTTCCTGTACCCATGATGGCGTCATAGTAGTTTTGAAAAAAGTGTGTACCAGGGATAAGTGACATGGGTGCGGTAGCAGCTTCTTGCGCTGTCTGAGTCGAGGCGACAAAAGCAATGTACAGCGGAAATGCCACCAACACCAAACCAATAATCAAGGTGAGGTGAGCGATAATATCAAGCCAAGGGCGACGTTCAATCATATTAATTTGCTCCTGGATTAGTATTGGACTTTGCGGTCAATATAACGGAATTGGATGATCGTCAGGCCAATCACAATAAACATTAGAATGACCGACTGGGCGCCAGAGGAGCCATAGTCAAATGATTTAAAGGCCGTCTTATACACGTTATAGACTAAGATATTGGTTGAAGAACCAGGGCCACCTTGAGTTGTGGTATCAATAATCGCGAACGTATCGAAGAAGGCATACACCATATTAATCACTAACAAGAAGAAGGTTGTTGGTGATAATAAGGGGAAAACAATGGTCCAGAATCGACGTGCCGGTGAAGCACCATCAATTGCCGCCGCTTCAATCAAGGATTTAGGGATGGCTTGTAAACCTGCTAAGAAGAAGAGGAAGTTATAGGAAATTTGCTTCCAAATAGCAGCCATCACCACTAAAATCATGGCATGGTTAGAGTTTAATTGTGGGTTCCAACCGATACCGAGTTCAGTAATATAGACGGCGAGCGTGCCGACTGACGGTGAGAACATAAATGCCCATAAGACACCAACGACAGCAGGTGCAACTGCATAGGGCCAAATAATTAGGGTTTTATACGTCGTGGCAAATTTAACCACACGATCCGCCATAACGGCTAATACTAGAGATACGCTCAAGCCAATCACGGCAACCAAGGTTGAGAAAACAATGGTGACTATGAAGGAGTCGTAGTAATTGGGCTCGTTAAATAAACTAATATAGTTATCAAAGCCCACAAATGTTGAATCGCCACCAAAGGCGCTTTCAATAAAAAATGATTGCCAAATTGCCTGGCCTGCAGGCAAGAAGAAAAAGATAATGGTAATCAGTAGCTGAGGAGCTAATAAAAGCAGTGGGAGTGCTTTATGCGTAAAAACAACGCGCTTTTCCATAATTGATTGCCCAGTTATAACAACAGCGGGAAGTAACTTCCCGCCATTGTTTAAAATAAAGTCGATACAGTGAGATTACTTATTGCTGTTTTCAAAGCGAGTGAGTAATTCATTGTCACGACGAGTCATTTCGGCTAGACCTTCTTCAACAGATACTTTTTGTCCGAAGATTTTTTCCATTTCGCCGTCTTGTACGTCACGAATTTGTGGCAAGAAACCTAAGCGAACGCCGCGAGATGCGTCAGTTGTTTGGACGTTAAGTTGTAGGAATGGAATATCAGTACCTGGGTTCTTATCATAGAAACCAGATGCTTTAGTTTCTTCGTAAGCGGCCTTAACAACAGGAACATAACCTGTGTCTTGGTGCCATTTCGCAGCAATGGTTGGCTCAGAGATATAGTGGAAGAAAGCTGTTACACCCTTATAGGTATCTTCAGATTTCTTGTTGAATACCCATAGAGAAGCGCCACCGATTACGCTGTTTTGTGGAGCTGATACGATATCGCTGTTATAAGGTAAGCGATCAATACCAAATTCAAATTGTGCGTTCTTGGTGAAACTTGCGCGTGAACCACTTGAACCTGTGAACATGGCACATTTACCTGATGAGAATAGGGCGTTACCAGCATCACCACGACCACCGTAAGTGAAGGTGCCTGCTTTAGCCATATCGTTTAAGTAGTTGAAGTGCTTAACGAAGTTTTCTTGGTTTAGGTCAATACGTGTGTCTAAACCATCAAAGCCGTTATTCTTAGACGCGTAAGGTGTGTTATGAAGAGCAGCGAAGTTCTCAATTAACACCCATGATGGCCATGAAGTTGTATAGCCACACTCGAAACCTGCAGCTTTAATTTTCTCAGCAGCGGCATTAATTTCTTGGTAGGTTTTTGGTGGTGTATTAGGGTCTAAACCAGCTTTTGTAAACATGTCTTTGTTGTAGTAGAAGACAGGAGTTGAGCTGTTAAAAGGCATAGAAGCTAATTTACCATTAGGCTCTGAATAATAACCAGCGATACCAGGTACGAACTTAGCAGGATCAATTGGCTTACCCACTTCTTCACTCATCTCTTGAATAGGCTTAATTGCGCCCTTAGAGAACATCATTGTGGCGGTGCCCACTTCAAATACTTGGATAATATCAGGAGCTTGACCGGCACGGAACGCAGCAATACCAGCGTTCATTGATTCGCCATAGTTACCCTTGTAGGTAGCAGTGATTTTATAGTCAGTTTGTGATTTATTGAAATTGTCTACGATTTCGTTAACACGCTCACCAAGAGCACCTTCCATTGAGTGCCAGAATGTGATTTCTGTGGCGGCTGTTGCGTGAGAGGCTAGACCAAGGAAAAGGGCTAGCGATAAGGCTTTAGGCATGAACTTCATTTTTAAACTCTCCTAGAGTAGTTTTTTTTAAAATATTGTCCTTGTGGGCAATATCGTCATAATATTACTCGTATGTTACAACGAGATGAAGCCTATGAATAGATTTTTTTATAATGGTTTTCATTAATAAAAACAGCTAAGATTCAAAAGAAGGTTTAAGTTTCTTGAGTCTATGAAATAATAGTCAAGGTTAAGATAAATCGTGTCTATTGTTGGTTTTCATCAACGGGACAGTTACAGCGGAAAGTAAATTATGACAACTCAATTAGAAATCGCTTTTATTGGTGGTGGTAATATGGCACGCGCTTTAGCCAGCGGTATTGTCAAACAAAAAGGGAGCGGGGAACATCTATTAGTGATGGATCTTAATCAAGAGGCGCTTGATTATTGGGCTAGTTTTGGTGCCACAGGTATTTTGCAGGCAAGCGAAGAATTAAGCCAATGTGCCATTTGGGTGCTGGCCGTTAAGCCGCAACAGATGCATGAGGTTGCGCAAGCACTCAAGCCGTATTCGCAAAAAGACACCTTAATTATTAGCGTGGCAGCTGGCTTAACGATTGATACCTTGAGTCGTTGGTTCGAGCACGACAAGTTGATTCGCACGATGCCGAATACCCCAGCGTTGATAGGTAAGGGGATTACAGGGGTGTATTCGATGCCTACTGTGTCCAATGCTGAACAAGAACGTGCTACACAAATCTTAAGCGCTGTCGGTGAAGTCGTACCTGTGGCTGAGGAATCCTTATTAGATGCCATTACTGCCTTATCTGGTAGTGGCCCAGCTTATGTCTTCTTATTTATTGAAGCGCTGATTGCGGGTGGGCAACAGCTAGGTCTAAGCTACGAACAGGCAAAAGCCCTAGCCTTAGGAACACTAGACGGTGCCACCAGTTTAGCGGCATCGTCTGAGCAAGAACCTGATGTCTTACGTCAAAATGTTACTTCAAAAGGCGGAACCACAGCTGCTGCGCTCAATGTTTTTGCGCAGCATGAACTCATGAGCACAGTGGCACAAGCCATGCAAGCGGCTTCAGACCGTGCTCAGGAGATGGCACAGGAGTTAGGGCAGGCCTCATGAAGTTTGATCATCTAAGCCCTGCTAAGGGGCTTATTGCTGTTTCTATCATGGCGGTGATTATCGTCATGTCAAATATTCTTGTGCAACCCCAATATCACCTGAATGATTGGTTGACATGGGGGGCGATAACGTACCCATTTGCCTTTTTAGTCACTGATTTGCTGAACCGTCGCTTTGGGCCGAGTAATGCTCGTAAGGTGGTTTTTATTGGTTTTATCGTTGCCGTTATTATTTCTTATCTCTATGCTGATGCGCGGATTGCGATTGCCTCAGGAAGTGCCTTTTTATTAGCGCATTTAGCGGATATTTTTATTTTCGATAAATTGCGCCGCAAAACCTGGTGGAAAGCGCCTTTTATTGCTGGTCTCTTAGGGGCAGTGGTTGATACCTATGCTTTTTTTGGCCTTGCCTTTATAGGTACAGGTGTGCCCTGGATTACTCTAGGTTTGGGGGACTTAGGGGTGAAACTGGTTATGAATCTCTTTCTTTTATTACCTTTTCGTGCCCTGATGTGGAACTTAGGTAAGACGTCAAATGATTAAAGCATAGTGTAAGCCACTATTGATAAATTTAGTTACTTACACTATTGTGACGGCTGTTCTTTGAACTCATAGAGATTGTATTTTATGGATTTATTCTTACCCCAATTTATACAACAGCTTTTTAATGGCTTGTCATTAGGAGCTATTTACGCCCTTATTGCGATTGGCTACACAATGGTCTATGGCATTATTGGTATGATTAATTTCGCGCACGGCGAAATTTATATGATCGGTGCTTACGTTGGTTTAATTACCTTAACTGCTTTAGGCGTAGGTGGCAGTGTACCTGTTCCCTTATTGATTATGACGATGATCGTTGTAGCCGCATTTGTGACAGGTTGTTATGGTTATGCAGTTGAGCGGGTGGCTTACCGGCCCTTGCGCAATAGTGCGCGTTTAGTTTCGCTCATCTCGGCCATTGGTATGTCGATCTTTTTACAGAACTGGGTTGCTTTAGGGCAGGGCGCACGCGATGTGGCGGTGCCTAATATCTTACCTGGTGCTTTTCAAATTCCGCTTTCAGATGACTTTACGGTTACGGTAACCTATGCACGCTTATTAATTATCGTGGTAGTTTTTGCCTTAATGGTAAGTCTTACCTTATTTATTAAGAAATCGCGTATCGGTCGTGCTTCTCGTGCTTGTTCTCAAGACATGCAGATGGCGAACTTATTAGGTATTGATACGAACAAGGTGATTTCATTTACCTTTATCATTGGTGCTGTTTTAGCGGCGGTAGGCGGTGTTTTGATTGCCATTACGATTGGTAAATTGAACCCATTTATCGGTTTTATTGCTGGTATTAAGGCCTTTACCGCAGCCGTACTAGGTGGCATCGGGAGTATTCCTGGTGCAATCTTAGGTGGCTTAATTCTTGGTGTGGCTGAAACATTGGCGGCGGCTTATTTATCTTCCCAATACAAAGATATTGTGGCGTTTAGCTTACTCGTTTTGATTCTACTCTTTAGACCAAGTGGCTTATTAGGTAAGCCGGAGGTAGAAAAAGTATGATGAATAATCTTAAAAATGCTTTTTTTGCCACGGCAGTTACGGCGATTCTAGCGGTTCCTATCTTTGGTTTAAATCTTGTACGCAAGGGAATGACGACGGTTATCGAAACCGATTGGCAAGTGGTTATGTGGGGCTGTCTTGCGGTGTTTTTAGTACAGTTGATTCGACCCACAATCATGAAAAAAACAGGCTTGCAAAATATTCGCCTACCCCAATGGCCAACATTCTCACCGCGTACGATTAATTTTATTATCTTGTTCGTGGTGATAGGCGCAGCGATCTGGCCTTTCTTTAGTGGTCGTACTGCAGTGGATATTGCCACCTTAGTACTTATCTATGTGATGTTAGGTTTAGGCCTGAATATCGTAGTGGGCTTTGCTGGTTTACTCGACTTGGGCTTTGTCGGCTTTTATGCTGTGGGTGCTTATACTTATGCCTTACTGTTTCATTGGGCAGGTTGGGGTTTCTGGGAAGCGTTACCTGTATCGGGTGCGATGGCGGCGTTATTTGGCTATCTTTTAGGATTCCCAGTTTTGCGCTTACGCGGTGACTATCTAGCGATTGTTACGCTGGGCTTTGGGGAAATTATTCGCCTGCTCTTAATTAACCTCACGGAGTGGACTGGGGGGCCTGATGGTATCTCAGGTATTCCTAAGCCAACCGTATTTGGCTATAGCATGAGTCGTCGTGCACCTGAAGGTGAACAAACGTTTCACCAACTGATGGGGTGGAAGTTTGATAGCGTGGATGTGGTCATTTATCTCTACTTAATGGCTTTGGCCTTAGCGGTGATTACCTTACTACTCTCCAATCGTCTAGTGCGTATGCCGATTGGACGTGCTTGGGAAGCTCTACGTGAGGATGAGATT
>CAYFVY010000019.1:19974-21952 GCA_964346715.1 uncultured Pelistega sp.
TGCTTGCCGCTCCCTCGGTTTAAATCCTACCAATGTGAAATTATCTGCCTTTACCCTAGGTGCGATGTGTGCTGGTTTTGGCGGTGCTTTCTTTGCTGCTCGTCAAGGCTTAGTGAATCCTGAGTCATTCACTTTTATTGAATCGGCTTTAATTCTAGCGATTGTAGTCTTAGGTGGTATGGGTTCGCAGATCGGTGTGATTGTTGCCGCCATTCTCTTGACGACTTTGCCTGAATTGGCACGAGGCTTTGCTGAATATCGTATGTTGATTTTTGGTCTTGTGATGGTCTTGATGATGATGTGGCGACCGCAAGGTTTATTGCCGGTTAAGCGCCCACATGTGGAGATTCCAGCATGAGTCAAGTTATCTTAGATGTAAAAGGCCTTGTCATGCGCTTTGGTGGCTTGGTCGCGGTTGACCAAGTTAGCTTTGAAGTGCATAAGAATGAAATCTTTTCGATTATTGGTCCGAACGGTGCGGGTAAAACCACGGTGTTTAACTGTGTGAGTGGTTTTTATAAACCTTCAGAAGGGAATATTCAATTATTCAATGAGAATATTACGGGTAAACCAAGTCATAAGGTGGCTCAACATGGCTTGGTGAGAACCTTCCAGAACGTGCGCCTTTTCAAAAACCTAACCGCTTTAGAGAATCTCTTAGTTGCCCAACATAATCATATGTCGGCAGGTTTTTTAGCGGGTCTTTTAAATTTGCCTTCTTATAAACGTAGTGAAAAGCAAGCGTTAACGAACGCTGTTGAGTGGCTGGATTTCATGGGCCTGCGTGAGTTTGCTAACCGTGAAGCCGGTAATTTGGCCTATGGTCACCAACGTCGATTAGAAATCGCACGTTGTATGATTACGCGTCCTAAATTGCTCTTACTGGATGAACCAGCCGCTGGTCTCAATCCACAAGAAAAGAAGGATCTTGCCCGTTTGATTGATCAATTACGTAAGGAGTTTGATATTTCAGTACTTTTAATTGAGCACGATATGAGTCTCATTATGGATATTTCCGATCGCATTATGGTGATGGAAATGGGCCGTCCTTTAGTGACAGGTGAGCCTGAAGAGGTACGTAATGATCCTCGTGTTATTAAAGCTTATTTAGGAGAGTAATTGTGCTGAAATTAGAGAATGTAAACTCGCATTATGGTGCAATTCAAGCTTTGCATGGGGTGAGTGTTGACGTTAATCAAGGCGAAATTGTCACCTTAATTGGTGCCAATGGTGCAGGTAAAACAACCTTATTAATGACGGTTTGTGGTGGTCCTCGGGCTTCAGCTGGTAAGATTTCTTTCTTAGGTGAGGATATCACTAAGCTGGATACACACCATATTATGCGCAAAGGTATTGCTATCTCACCTGAAGGCCGCCGGGTATTTCCTGCCTTAACCGTGGTAGAAAATTTGCAAATGGGGGCGTTCTTTCTTAATCGTCAAGAGATTGAGGAGGGTATACAGTATGTATTTGGACTGTTCCCTCGTTTAAAGGAACGTGCCAACCAACGTGCTGGTACGATGTCAGGCGGTGAGCAACAGATGTTAGCGATCGGCCGCGCTTTAATGAGTCGACCGAAGTTGCTCTTATTGGATGAGCCTACCTTAGGGTTGGCACCTCTTATCATTGCACAGATCTTTGAAATTATTCAAACGATTCGCGAGCAGGGCATTACGGTTTTCTTAGTCGAGCAGAATGCGAATAAAGCCTTACAAGTTGCTGATCGTGGTTATGTTTTAGAGACTGGTCGGGTGGTGCTGCAAGATACAGGCGCTAATTTATTGGTCAATGATGAGGTGCGTAAAGCTTATTTAGGTCATTAATGTATCCTTAGCTCATTAATCCAACGCTTCGTCTACAGGATGCAAATTCTGAATACAGATACAATTAAGCCCAAAGTTTAGTGGACTGACCCCATAAAGTTGGACGTTAGTTGTTAAGCTACGGACGGATTTCTGTATTGCACAGGACTCAGTCC
>CAYFVY010000020.1:0-1363 GCA_964346715.1 uncultured Pelistega sp.
CTTTCAACAGGTACACCTGCTTTCTGTAAATCACTAATTAGCCGCTCGGATTTAAATGGTGACAGGGCTGTTGCACCAGGAATGAAATGATAAATAGTCACTGTAAGGATTCGCTCAATCAGCTTATTTAAAAAGTTAGACCGTCATTTTACCGTGACTCACACTCTTATTCAAAGCATTCCCTTACTTAGTCTAAAAAACCCCCTTTCCTCCCTTAATACAAGTAAATTGTAACTAAAAGAGCTTAACTCAGTCTCATAGACTTTCCCTTAACTATGATTTTTTTCTTAAAAAACAATGACTTTTTGAACTTCTTACTCATACTTGATGAGTTTTTTAATTAAATCTTATAAGTTATTAATTTATATACTTTTTTTAAATTTTCTACTATAATTAATTTACCCTGATCCTAATTTGTATTAAGACTATGCTGAATCGCCTGAAAAAGACTCTCTTTTGCAGCACGCTTTGCGTTGCTACCGCACTTACCCAATCCGCCTGGGCCCAAGAAGATGATGTGGGTCCTGCAGATAGCCTAACCGCTGCCCAGGTCGTTGGTTTTGTAGATAATGGTGCACAAATTAGTTCTGAAGTCGCCTTAGTCATGTCATTAGACAATAATAAGGTGCTGTATTCAAAGAACAGTAATACAGTGCGCCCAATCGCTTCTATTTCAAAATTACTGAGCGCTTTAGTGATTGTGCGTTCTAAATTACCTTTGGATGAAGTAATTACGATTGATGACGCCGATATCGATCGTGTTAAGAAATCGAGCTCTCGCTTATCAGTAGGCACCACTTTAACCCGCCGCGAAGCCTTATTATTAGCGTTGATGTCTTCTGAAAACCGTGCAACCCATGCCTTAGGACGTACCTACCCTGGTGGTATGCAAGCATTTGTACGTGAAATGAATGCAACAGCACGTCAAATTGGTATGACTCGCAGCCGCTTTGTCGAGCCAACAGGTCTATCACCGCTGAATGTGGCTTCTCCACAAGACTTAGTGCGTTTACTAAAAGCCGTGAGTAATGAACCTTTAATTCATAAATTCTCAACCAGTGATGACCACCAACTCTATACTAGCAATGGTCGCCAACAGAAATACCGCAATACCAATCGCTTAGTACGTAATAACGACTGGAAAATCGATATTTCAAAGACGGGCTATATTCGCGAAGCAGGTGATTGCTTAGTGATGATTACCAAAATTGAAGGCCAAAACATGGCGGTCGTTTTACTCAATGCGCAGGGTCGCGTTACACGCTTCTCTGATGCCGTTCGTGTACGCCACTTAGTACAAAACGATTACCCTGCCTTGTACTAATACAGCTAAGCCAGAAAAAATAAATGCAGAGTTTTCAGG
>CAYFVY010000020.1:1463-20631 GCA_964346715.1 uncultured Pelistega sp.
TCATCTTCTCCTTGCCCACCTTCTTGTGAAGGACGCATACCCTGTGCTTCAAGCCAATAACGTAGAGGCACACAAGTTAGTAAGCGCTCGATCATCTTCTCGACCAACTCAGGATGGAATGAATCTTCCATGGCATGCCCCACATCAATCGTTGCATCCCCCTCAAACTCAGCAAAGGCCATATCTGCGGCACGCGTATGATGCACAGGAATCAATGGATCCTTACCTGCATGTAGGAAATGTACGGTCTGATCTAAGCTCAGCTTGGCATTCGGTAACTCAGCATAACGTCCACCAAAAGAGAAGACTCGCCCAGCAAGTGGTGTCGGAAGCTTGGTCAGCTCCAAAATAGCACTGGCCAACTGCTTAGTCGCTACGATAGCTGTCGCCTCACGGCTTACCGAAAAGCGTTCTTGCAAATGCATAATTAGATGCTCGCATTCCCCACTCACCGCAAAAGCAAAGTCACGTAACTCGTCATCACTGAGCGCCTCGTCTGCCAAAATTTTATGCATGGCTGAATCCGCTTCAGCATCTGGTTTGGGCACAATAATCACAATCACTGAAGCAGGAAAGGTCTGCGCTAAGGTCGACACCAAGGCATTCGCTTGTGGCTCCACTTGTTCAGGTGAGACAAAAAGAATAAATAGCTGAGCAGCGTCACCTTCGGCTGGTGCTAGGGCTCTTTCAACAATAAATTGAGACATTGATATCCGTCATAAAATGAGTCTGGTAAAATGCTATTTTAATCCTAATTTCAGAGAATGAGAATGTCATTAAAACAAACCCTAAGTGATGCCGTCAAAGAAGCTATGCGTGCAAAACAAACTGAGCGTTTAACCACCTTACGTTTTTTACAAGCCGCGATTAAGCAAAGAGAAGTCGACGAACGCGTAGAGTTAGACGACAAAGACATCTTGGCTATTATTGAAAAGCAAATTAAACAACGCAAAGAGTCGATTGCTGCATTTGAACAAGCTGGTCGTGCCGTATCCGCTGCCGCAGAGACTGCAGAGCTTGCTATCTTAAGTGAGTTTTTGCCGGAACAAGCATCCGATGAAGAGATTGCTGCTGAAGTTCAGGCAGCCCTTACTGAGCTAGATGCGCAAGGTATCAGTGGCCCACCTGCTATGGGTAAAGCAATGGCCATCCTTAAAGAAAAATTAACTGGTCGTGCTGATATGGGTAAAATCTCTCAATTATTGAAAGCGAAATTGATGCCTTAATCCTGTTTCAGGTCTTAGGCCTTGTAATAAACGACTCAATGGCTACCCGACTATCGCGGTAGCCATTGTTATATCAGCTGTATCTGTTGCTGTTCCTGCTCATCCATAAACTGACTAAATCCGACTCCGAGCAAACGGAAGTAATCACTCGATCTTTCAAGCATAAGATCTTGCATCAGCTGTTGTGCCGCCCAGATCACATCCTCTTCGCTATTAAAAGGGGCATCGTAGGTTCGACTTCGTGTAATCACTTTAAATCTATTGGTTTTTAATTTTAAAGTTAAACTACGAGCAAAACGACTTTTTCGTAATGCCTGTTGCCAGAGTTTATGAATCAAGTCCAATAAGGGTAAATCCATTTGCCTTAATTGCAAATCCTCATCAAAGGTTGTCTCCACCGATATTTGTTTCGCCACCTCACGTTCTTTAACCGGACGCTTATCAATCCCTTGACCGAGTTCATACAAGCGCTGTCCATATTTACCAAAATGAAAAATCAACTCCTCTGCACTACGCTTGGACATGTCTTCCACGGTATGCATGCCAAGCTGATGAAATTTCGCCAAGGTCACTTTGCCCACACCAGGAATTTTCTCTAATGGTAGCGGCAATAAAAAACGCATCATATTCTTCGGTGAAACCACAAAGGTGCCATTCGGTTTATTCCAATCTGAGGCGATCTTGGCAATAAGCTTATTCGGTGCCACACCCGCTGAAGCGGTTAGTTGTGTTTGTGCAAAAATCTCTGCACGAATCTCATTCGCCACCTGGGTGGCTGAAGGAATGCCCTTGAGATTATTCGTGACATCAAGATAGGCCTCATCTAAGGATAAGGGTTCAATAATCGCTGTGTATTGCTCAAATATTTGTCGCACTTGTCGTGACACCGCTCGATACAGATCAAAGTGTGGTGCGATATAAACTGCTTGCGGACATAATTGCTTAGCTCGAGACACCGACATAGCTGAGCGCAAGCCAAATTTGCGTGCTTCATAAGAAGCGGCACAGATCACAGAGCGAGGACTATCCCACGCAACCACCACTGGTAGACCACGCAGGTGAGGATTCTCGCGTAGCTCAACCGAGGCGTAGAAAGCATCCATATCGATATGAATTATTTTTCGCATGATAAGTAGTTTGCAGGTACAATATTCTTTAGTAATCTATATCCCTATTTTACTCTGTATAGGTCAATTATGAAAAAGCTCCCTCTCTTAATTCTACTGGCTGCCTTCATCGCTGGCTGTGCTGCTGGCTCGAACCAGTACACACCGCCACAAGCGCAACCGGCTGATATTCCACCACCATCCGATCTCTTGACCGCTCCTGTACAAGGACCACAGGCATAATATGGCAGAGCTGATTCACTCACAACTTGCACGACAATTAGACTATGGCGTAGAGTTACTCACGGAAGTGAATAATCTATCGCTCTATGTCTGTTTTGTCTGGGCAGAGACAGACTTTGAATTACTGCCTGAAATCGTCCCGATGGAGCGCTTTGATCAAGGCTATCAAGTGCACGTTGGAGAGCTTCGTGTAGGTATGGATATTATTGATGAGATGGAATCTATCTTAGTCAATATGCAAGACTTAGATACTGTTGTACTCTTCTGTGATGGCGTACAAAGTATGAATGAGGGTATGGCTTTTCTTAATTATCACGAAGCCATTCAGACATCCTCTTAATACTTTTTTGCCATAAGCCATGGCAATATTTTCGTATTGTTGAAGTCCTTAAGCAAGCGCCCTGCTCCCGAGATGCTCTTCGGTTTGGGCGCTTATTTATTGGCACAAGACCCGTATGATAAACATATGCACCCGCACGTATTTCTTCGATAAAAGCAGAAGGATACGTTTCAGAGCACATTAAATAAACATGCTGGCGCGCACGGCTTATGGCCACATAAAAAACACGTCGCTCTTGCGCATGTGGATACTCTTCATCATCTTGACGCATAGCATGAATCAAAGGATGACTTTGCTTATCCGAAGGTAAGCCAAATTGACCTGCCTGATTACCGAGAACAATCACATAATCGGCTTCCTTACCTTTGGCTGCATGAATTGTCGAAAGCTTTAAACTTAAATTAGGATAGGCTTGCTGCCATCGTTGCAATTCTCGAGGTGATGGTAATAGATGTGAAAATCTTGCCAGAATTAAACAGGTGATTATTTGCTTAGGTGGAGTCGCAGCCTCTTCAGCCTCGCATTGAGCCTCGGCCATTAGCAGAATATGCTCGAAAACCTTTTCTAGATGTTCATGGTCACTGATTAAACTCAGCCCTAATTCGTCCTGCGATCGAAATGAACGTAAGGACTTACGCGTTTGCGCAGGATTCGCTTGAATAAATTGTGTACTACTATCACATAAGGCTTGATGAAAGCGAAAAGTCAGATCTAAGGTATAGCGTTGGGTAGGACCAAAATACTGTTCAAAGTCACGGGTATAGCGTACCTGACTACCAGCGAATTGATAAATCGATTGCCAATCATCGCCGACACAGAATAAGCGAATGCTTGGTTTTTGTTCACGTATCGCCTGAATCAGTGCAAAGCGACTGGCTGATATATCTTGAAACTCATCAATCAAAACATCCTGCCATGAAACTTGATAGGCGCCTGAACGCACCGCTTCTGTTGCTAACTGAATCATCTGCTCAAAATCAATCGCCCCTTCCCGCTTAAGCTGTTGCAGATAATCTTGATATAAGGGATAAGCCAACTCTAATAGATGCGCTTGTTCCAGTGGCACCATGCTTTTAAGTTCTTGCCAGTCAAGATGCTCAGCATGCATAGTAAACACTATATCTGTGAGTAAACGTAGTAATGCATCCGCTCTACCTGGACTACGAAAAATTGGCTTGGCTTCTTTGACTACGGAGCGCTGCGCTAAAAAATGAATAAATAAGTCCTGCAAGGTTTTTAAGCTATGATGCGCTTCACACTCAGTCGACCTTAGCGTATTTAAGCCGTTCAGCAGATTCTCGCCCGTACGCCCGTTAAGTATCTTATCTCGATAGACTTCGATGGCATCAACATTATATTTTTGATGAATTTTACGTACCTTCTTACGTCTGTTCGCATAGTCTTTTAATACTGGATTAATTAGCTCGTGTAATTGCGCCTCTTCACAATCAAAGACATTGATATACAGCGCATTACTACTTAAGAAGAATGTCGCACGATAGGCTTGATACGGCTTGAAGTAAATATCATGCTCAAAATGCGCTTGATAGTGATACGTAATCTGCTCTTGATATAAGGTATTCGCCAGCATTAACTCAAGCGGATTAGCAAGATATTCATCGGCCAGACTACGATAAGTCCCTTGCTGTATCTCTTCAGCGTAATAGGTAAAGTAATCACGTACTGCTTGCTTATATATGTTGTCATCCGACAGCAAACGCTGAGCGAAGCGCTCCTGCATAAATAAGGCTAAAGCACCCTCACCATGAAGCTGGCTTAATTTCACTGGAGTTTGGCGTAAGGATTGAATAATATGCAATCCAAGACTATGAAAAGTGCGTGCACTGAAACTCTGCTCTCCTGCCTTAGTCAGAGTGCCTGTTATTGAGAACTTTGTGCTTGAGGACTTTACACTGAAATCCTGTCTCCCTCCCTGAGCCTGAGAGTCTGTTCTTGAGGACTCCGTGCTTGAGGACTCGGCATTATAAGATTGTACACATAAGGCTTGACCGCGCTCTTGCATCTCCTTAGCCGCTTCGACGGCAAACGCTAATAACAAGATCTCCTGAGCTTGAGCTTGTTGACTCTGCAAGAGATAGGCAACTCGTCCCATTAAGGTACTGGTTTTTCCTGTCCCTGCTCCCGCAAGCACTAAGGTATTCTGTGCTTGGGAGACACAGGCTTGTCGCTGATTTAAGGTTAGTGGTTGACGCTCTAAGGTATCAAAGAGTCGTTGATATTGAGTCAGTAGTGGCATTCAGACAGTCTAGCCCTCGTTAACTAGGCTGTCTGTATAGATGGAGAGATTTGCCTACTCGCAGTTCTACTAAAAAACAAACCCGAGAGTCAGATAGTTTTTATCCAATTCTCGGGTTTGCATAGTTGCACGTATTAAATCAACAACTTAATGAGCCGCCTTAAATTTAGCTTCTGCCTCATCAAAACGCTGAACCACATCAGCTGGTGGCGTAGTCATTAAAGACACAATCCATAAGACAACGCTACAAGCAATAAAGCCAGGCACGATTTCGTATAAGGCACTATTCGTCAATGGCTTCCAAGCGACAACCACTACAGCACCTGCCACCATTCCTGCTAAAGCCCCCATCGCAGTGAGACGCTTCCAGAATAAAGAGAAAATAATAACTGGTCCAAAAGCCGCTCCAAAGCCTGCCCAAGCATATGACACAAGCCCTAAGACCTTACTGTCACTATCTTGGGCCAACCAAATTGCAATCAAAGCAACCATTAGCACCATTAAGCGGCCAAACCAGACGAGCTCTTTTTGACCAGCATCTGGACGTAAAAAACCCTTATAGAAGTCCTCGGTCAGTGCAGATGAACATACTAATAACTGCGCACTTAAGGTACTCATTACCGCCGCCAAAATAGCCGAAAGCACCACGCCAGCAATCCATGGATTGAATAGAATCGTTGCTAAGGCCATAAAGACACGCTCAGAGTTGCCTTGTAAGATACCGGCTTGCTCAGGGAACTCGCGGAAATAGGCAATACCAAAGTAACCTGCAGCCACGGCACCCGCTAAACATAAGACCATCCAGGTCATACCCACACGACGTGCACGCACAAGTGCTGTTAAGGATTCAGCGGCCATAAAGCGTGCCAAAATATGTGGCTGTCCGAAATAACCCAAGCCCCACGCTGCAGCACTAATAATACCAATAATACTTGCCGTACTCGCATCAGGCACAAGGCTGCTATAGGCCTTACCATCAGCTACACTTGCCTGATCCATAATCATCTGTACTTCGCTAGCACCGCCTAGGGCTAAGAACACCATAACAGGCGTTAAGACTAAGGCAAAGAACATCAATGACGCTTGTAAGGTATCGGTCCAACTAACTGCCAAGAAACCACCAATAAAGGTATAGGCAATGGTTGCCCCTGCTCCCAGCCACAGAGCGGTCTGGTAATCCATTTCAGGGAACACGATTTGGAATAAACGCGCCCCTGCAACCACCCCTGAAGCACTATAAACAGTGAAGAAGAATAAGATAATTGCCGCTGCAATAACCTTAATCAACTTACCGTTTTCACCGAAGCGATTGGCAAAGTAATCCGGCAAGGTCAAGGCATTATTATTGACTTCTGTGTAAATGCGTAAGCGACCAGAGACTAAACGCCAGTTAAAATAAGCACCTACACACAAACCAATAGCAATCCAAGACTCAGACAAACCACTGAGATAAATAGCACCTGGCAAGCCCATCAAAAGCCAACCAGACATATCAGACGCACCAGCAGCCATTGCCGTGACAAAGCCACCGAGTCGACGTCCTCCTAAGATATAATCACCGAAATTTTTCGTCGCAAAATACGCTGCTAGGCCTATACCAAGGACAGCTGCAATATATAAGCCGAAGGTGATATAGATTGGGTTAATGTTATCCATTATTTCCTCTCTACTGTGATAAAAATATATAAAAAATTCACTTACTCTTACTTAAAATTTGAACTAAATTCAAGCAGTAAGTAGTCCACAGTGTAATATACTTAGACGCCTAAAACCAGCTTATAAACGCAAAAAGCCAGTGTGTAAAAAGTAAACACACTGGCTTTCTTTGGATTTCGGGCACTTCCTAGTTCGCTTCTCACCTCATTAAATAAGCAAGAAACTCGCTATGAACTACTGCAGTTATTGCAATGGACGACTTAAGTCCTGGATGGCTGGTTGAACTTGATCCGCTGGTACAGGTGCAGCTGGTGTGGGTGCAACAGGGGCTGCTGGGGTCACTGGTGTAGGCGCTTCCACTGCTGGCGCTGGTACAACAGTTGATTGAACTGTACCACTTGCTTTTACCTCACCACTTGGACCATAGACTTGCACGGTTTCATTGGAAATCACGGTCTGGCCAGTAGGTACATTATTGGCGTCAACAGGTGTATATAACTCAGTTTGCTTCATGCGTAAAGTTGGCTCAACATACATATCTTGCGATTTAGCCCAAGCTGAACGATTATCGACTTCTTGTGCAAATGCGCCGGCGCTAAGACTCATTAATACGATGGCAGGAATTAGAACTTTCTTCATATACTTCTCCAAATAAATATGGGATAGGTTTAATGTAACAAAAAAAAGCCAAAATGTGAAATCGACTTTGAAACAAAAAGCAACACTGAATAATGTATCAAAGAATGTTAAGTGCCAATAGCGAATCCCTCATGTATAGGCAATCTCCACTAACATGCCCTATAATGATGACTTAGGGCGTGATTCTGTATTCAGTGCAACAGACTTTAGTATGTTATTTACTGAAACATTTTAAATAATGCCTATAAAACCCAAAACCCTTTGTTTATAATAAACAAACTTCGCGACAAGCCTATGAATTTACGCTAGACTTGTTAACTTTTACACCATTTACTTTACCCAGTAGACAAGACATGAAAAAAATTATTGTTTTATCGCTCTCTCTGTTCATTACAGCATGTGCTAGCACTGGCAATATCAATGTGGCTGACCGTAATAGCTATGGTTTAAAGTGCTCTCAGAATGCCAAATCTAACCCAAACTGGGAGATTTGTATGGAAAGTGCCAAACAAATTTGTGGTGTTCAACAAGTATCTAATGTTCAACAGCTCTCGCCTACAGGCACAGGCGACCCTAATGATTCTTACTTCATGACCTTCTCTTGCCATTAAGAGAAGTACAAGAGCCACTCAAGTCAATACGATTGGCGCTCAAGCTAAGATAGCAAACTACTCAAGTTTATTGCAGCGCCAATACCCATAAGCTTGTCACTTCCGAGGCCCGTGCTTGACTAAGCGGGTCCTCCATATCAAATACCTTACGGTGTACAGGACGCGTATCGTAACGCTCTACCACTCTTAAACCTGCATCAGCTATCCACTGCAAGAGTTCCTCACGGCTACGCAAACCTAAGTGCTCCGCCAAATCAGAGATAATTAACCAGGCTTGACCATGTGGCGCTAACTGTTGGCTGGCTCCCTGCAAGAAGCCTTTTAGCATTTGGCTATTTGGATCATACACAGCAGCCTCTAGACTACTACTGCTTTTACTCGGCAACCAAGGTGGGTTGCACACCATTAGATCAGCCTGGCCTGGCGGCAAAAAGGCTTGCTCTAGCACCTCAACCTGGTCACTTAAGCCTAATTGAGCAAGATTATGCTGACTACAGGCAACTGCACGCGGTGAGCTATCTGTAGCAATAATATGTTCAACGCCACGACGCGCCAGGATAGCACTCAAAATACCTGTACCGCTACCAATATCAAAAGCACGCTTACAAGGAGTTGGCAAAGGTGGTTTCAGCATCAGCTCTACGTACTCACCGCGCACCGGAGCAAAAACTCCATAATAAGGATAGATACGTGCTTGCAAAGCATCTAGCCAGATGCCTTTTTTACGCCATTCCCACGCACCAATTACGCCTAAGAGTTCACGTAAAGATACACAAATATCCTCTTGCCACTGCCAATCCGCTGCACTCACAGCCTGTACAATATCTGGAGCACGTCTAGCCATAACCTGTAGACCTTCAGGCTCTGTATAGTTAATCCTTAGCAAGAAAAGATTCAAGATTTGCGCCTTTTGTGCTTGTGCTAAACGGTACAAATTAAATCGATCCTGCCATGACTCTGGCTCGCCTTTGCGCTTCTTAGGTTTATCAATTTGACGGCTCATCGCCGCTAAAACTTGCTTAGCTTGGTGATAATCGCCCTGCCAGATAATCGCTACACCTTGGCGCATCCACTTCAATGCTGCTTGAGCCGATAGGCTGTCATCTGCATAGACAAAGTACACAGGTGCTTTATAGTGATGCTCAGATTGCCAGGCGACATTGAGCTGAGCGAACTCTTGTCGCGGATCGACTTCCGGCTTAAGCGATGATTCACGCATACATGTCCTTATTAATTTTTTATTTTATAGTTTGAGTGATACTCTTTTTCTTCGTGTCAGGCGTTAATAAGCGCCAGTATAAAAAGTGACCATAGCTATTGAAAAAACGCCGGTACACGCTAAACACCACAGCCAAACAGGATAGACCTGTTGCGGCAGCCAGAAAGAACATCACCACAATCTGATAACGTATAGCCTGTTCTGGATCTTGGCCCGCAAGAATCTGACCCGTCATCATACCGGGTAAGCTGACTAAACCCACCACCATCATACTATTAATGGTTGGCATCATACCTGCCGTCATGGCTTGCTGCGCGCATTGACGGTAAGCTTCCCAGGAGCTTGCTCCTAAACCTATATACATCTGAATTTTTTCACGCTTCTCGCTTAATTCTTTCAGTAGTCGCTCCATCACCAAAGAAACAGCGGTAAGAGAGTTACCAATAATCATGCCTGCAATTGGGATTAGATATTGTGGTGTGTACCAGGGTTCAATACTAAGAACCACCACGATCCCCATAAATAAGACTAGCCAAGAAGGTAACCATATCGATAATAAGGTATCGAGGAATGCGCCTTGATAACTTGTCTTGCGTCGATTTTGTGCATTTAATGCAGCGATTAAGGTCATTAAGCACAGAATACCTATCACGATATACCACTGCGCACTGCTAAACACCCACTTTAGAACAAAACCAATAAAAAACAATTGCAGCACCGTGCGTACAGATGCAATCAATAAGGTCTTCTCTAATCCAAGACGCAGAGCAAATGAAATCACGCCATTAAGCAGAATTAAACTGGCTGCAATCAACAGCTCAATATAGGAAATACTGTGATAATCCATCTCTATCTCTCTTTAAGCACTTACTCGACATAGCTTAATCGATATGCAAATGCCCTGCTTGCATACGCCAGTGCAAGTTGGCCATGCGCTCAGCTTGTTGTGGATCATGACTAATCCAGATATAGGCTCGTTGCGGATCTGCTTGCAACCAGTCATCGATTAAGCGCTCATAACCTTGAACCGAGTCGGGGTCTAAGGCTGCCGTTGGTTCATCTAAGAGTAATACAGTAGGCATCAACATCAGGTTACGCAAAAAGCTCACGATTTGTCGCTCACCACCTGATAACACCGCACCATTCTGATGAATAAACCCTTCTGGCTTATTAAAATAGTCTAAATAATGATGTAGTAAATTCTCGTCAAAGGACTTATCTTGATTTAACTCTAAACCAAATCCTAAGCGTATATTATCCAATACGGTTCCATCAATGAGAATCGGATTTTGCCGAACATAATTCACCTGAGTCCGATATTTCCTCACGTTAGATGGTCGTATTAATTCGCTCTTAAAATAAATACGCCCTGTGCTGAGCGGTTCAATCTGTGCTAAGCAACGCAGAAAAACACTCTTACCAGAACCTGATAGCCCACTCAATACAATCCGGTCTCCGGCATTGACATGAGTATCGCTCGGGTGCACCAAAACATGTCCACGAATAGGATCAGTTTTAGACAGTTGCTCGATCCGTATTAAGTTGCTTGGCAAATTACGCTCTACCATCTCGACTATCCAGGATAATCGTCACCGGGCCATCATTCACCAGTTGTACCTGCATATCTGCACCAAACACCCCCGTAGGAATGGGTTTGCCTAGGCCTTTTTCAAATTCCATTACCAGCGCATTAAACAGTGGCAGGGCCACTTCAGGGCGAGCGGCTTGACTATACGAAGGTCGATTGCCTTTGCGAGTTGATGCTAATAATGTGAATTGACTCACACAAAGTAATTGTCCATCGACCTCTTGCACCGATTTATTCATCACCCCTGTTTCATCTTCAAACAAGCGCATCTGTAAAACTTTGCGTGCAATAAAATCAATATCTGCTTGATTATCATCAGGCGCGATGCCGACCAGTAATAAGAGTCCTCGGTCAATGGCGCCAACGCACTGCTCTTCAACCAGTACACTGGCTTTTTGGACTTTCTGAATAACAACTTTCATCTTACTTGGCTACTGCCCATTGAATGATTTGCGCATTAATTTGTTCATTAAGAGCAGCCAAGGTAGGTACAACCTCGGATAACTCTACCGTTTTTAAGGGAGCATTAACACTGAAGCGTCGCGAATCAATCACGGTTGACGTTGCATTATTGTATAAATTGGCGTCCACGCTAATGATGGCAAATGCTTGTTGATCCGAGAATTGAATTTGATAGGCCTGGATATCTGTACGCAAACTACGATCAGTGACAACTGAGGTTTTATCGTTAACGATAGTACGGTAGGCTTGCGCACGGCGTAGATCATCGATTAGGCGATTACGAAACACGATAGGTAATTCATCCTCCCAGCGCATACCTGCATAGGCTTGTACCTCATGGTTTTGCTTAACCACGACAAGACGTTGATGATTTAAATATCGATTCGCATACGGTGTAGCAACCATCAAGCTTAAGGGCAAGCCTCGAACCTGTAGATTCCCCGTAGACGGTGGTAATTGATAGGTATCAACCGCTGGTGCACTGGGTAAAATTGAACAGGCGCCCAGAAGTAAACTCATGCCAAGTAAACTAGCACGACTTAATTTTTTCATGGTTTAAACTCCTTCAATTTATCACCGTCAAAGAAATAAGCGGCAGGGTTTTGTTCTAGATTTTTCAAAATTGTCTGTAAGGTGCCAAATGAGTTTTTCAGTTCCAGTAAAGTCGGACCAATTTCTTTTAAGCCTTGCATACCCGTCGTGAATGAACCCTCATTATTGCGCAACATACGCTGCAGTTGCTGACTTGAATTGGATAGGGCTTGCATAGCCTGGGCCGCGCTCTCAAAGACACGAGCTCCCTCTTGCGTAATCACCACATTCACATTATCAGCCAGAGCTGCATACTTGGCTAAAGCGGCATTAAATCCACCCATCACCTCATTCGCATTGCTTAATAGGTCTTTAATCATATCGCTATCACTAGCGACAGTACCACTGAGCTTATCAACATTCTGCAAAATATTACCAAAGTGAGCCGCATTCTTATCAGAGAAAGCGTTATTTAAGTTAATCGCCACTTCAGTTAGGCTAGACATTAAGTTTTCACCATTATCCAATAGACTCGCTAAGGGCGAAGGTGTTGCATAGAGCACCGGCAGATTATCATCCTCAGGGAGTAATAAGGCACCATCAGGATGACCACCTGTTAAAGAAATAACTGCCTGACCTGTAATACCGACCAACTGAAGACGTGCAACAACTCCCTGTCGAATGGGTATCTTCTCATCGACAGCAATCTCTGCTCGCACTCGGGTGGGATCATTCGGATGCAAACGCAAATCAACGACCTCACCTACCGTCATCCCTGTATATTGCACAGCACTCCCACGAGAAAGCCCACTCACACTTTCTCGAAACTCAACCAGATAATGTAATACCCCTTTCGTCGTGCTGATTTTGGCTAACCACAAGGCAAACACCAAGGCCAAAACAGCCGTTATTAAGGTAAAAAGTCCTATGAGCACATGTCTTGCTTTAGGTTCCATTTAAACAACTACCTCCATAGTGATCCTCGACAATTACTCTGATTAAGCGGTTTGAGCTGTATAAGCAGCTCGTCCACGAGGACCATTAAAATATTCTTGAATCCAAGGATTATCAAGCTTAGACACATTCTCAATTGTGTCATTGATCAATACTCTCTTCTCAGATAAAACTGCCACCTTATTACAGGCGGTATACAAAGTATCTAAATCATGAGTCACGAGGAACATGGTGAGACCCAAAGCATCGCGCAAAGTCAGCATCAATTGATCGAACTGTGCCGCACCAATCGGATCGAGACCTGCGGTTGGCTCATCTAAAAAAAGAATTTGAGGGTCTAGCGCAAGTGCGCGCGCTAATGAGGCACGCTTCACCATACCACCCGATAACTCAGAGGGATATTTACTCGCTGCATTCGCTGGTAAACCAGCTAATAGAATTTTCAGTAAGGCAATATGTTCCGCCTCCTTACGATTCATACCAAGTTGCTCAATCAGAGGGAAGGCTACATTCTCAACCACAGTTAAGGAAGAGTACAGAGCGCCACTTTGAAACAGAACGCCCAAGTTACGTCCTAATTTAGCACGTTCTTTAGCTTCAAGGTTCTGCATAGTCTGCCCTAGCACTTCTACCGTACCCGCAGTGGGTTTACGCAAACCGACAATCGAGCGCAGTAAGACAGACTTACCAGTACCTGAGCCGCCAACTACCCCTAAGATATCACCACGATAGACATCTAAATCTAGGTTTTGGTGTACATAAAAGCCATTAAAGGCATTATCCAGATTACGTACCTTGATGACGATATCTTTGCTATCTACGCTGGTATTCTCTGACGCGTTTGTCAGGCTTTCAGTAGCAGGAAGGGGCTGCGACAAATCACTCATCTACCACCCCATTTCCATATAAAAAATAGCAAATAATGCATCAAGTAAGATCACCAAGAAAATACACTTCACCACGCTTGTTGTGGTGTGTTGACCAACAGATTCAGCGCTACCTGAGACTTTAAAACCCTCAATACAACCCGTAATGGCAATCACAATCGCCATCACTGGAGCTTTGGCAATCCCCACTAAAAAGTGTTGCACGGCGATCTTGGTATTGAGAATATCAAAAAATAAAGTTGGTGAAATATCTAAGCTAAGCGCACAGACAATCATCCCTCCTAAGAGTCCAGCCATCATGCCTAAAAAGGTAAGTAAGGGCATCGAAATCAATAAAGCGACAACGCGCGGAATCACAATAAGCGCAATAGGATCAGAGCCCGATGCTTTCAAAGCATCAATTTCCTCATTCACTTTCATCGAACCAATCTGAGCGGTATACGCACTCGCGGTACGACCAGCCATGAGAATAGCCGTCAAAATAATTGCGAATTCACGTAAAAATGAATATGCAACTAAATGCACAGAGAATACTTGTGCGCCAAATGCTTGTAAAACGGTCGCCCCTAAGAAGGCCACTACAGCACCTACCATAAAGCATAAGAGCATCACAATAGGGGCTGCTTTAAAGCCACTATTATCGATATTCGCCACAACTGAGGTGAGGCGCCACTTATGGGGTTGAAACATTAAGCTAAAGAAGGTTTCTAAGACCAAGCCAAAAAAACCAAACCAATGCACAGTTTCATTCTTCAGACGTAAGGTCGCTTCACCGAGATTCGCTAAAGAATCTTTCAGGCGCCAAGGGGGGTCTTCAACGCGAACCTCATCGCTTGGAGGTAATGCATTAAGAACCGTTTGAACCATTCGACGCCGTTCAGCAGGCAATTTAGGCGAGACTTCGAGTGCTTGCTGTAAAGCCTCAGCACCATAAAGATCGATAATCTGCAGCACACCCGCCGTATCTAAATGCCGAATGTGTTCTAGACCAAGCTCTGTCTTATGTGGTTCAAAAGCACTTAACTCTCGACTTAATCCACGAGAAAACTCACGTCCCAAGCGAGCATAGTTTTCCACGGTCCAATCACCCATTAAATGTAATGTGGTGCGACCATCTCCCTGCGCTTCAAGACGGAAAAACTCTGTAGACATGAATTAAATTAAAGGTAAATAAGTAAGCATTTTACCATGACTGCCATATGCCTGAATCCTTCGTACAGCGAATAAAATTGTTACGTAAAAAAACCCGCCAACTGTGACGGGTTTTAAAGCTTAAGATAGATTTAAGGTCATTTATGAAGATGCCTTAGCTTACGCTTGCTTAAACAAATTAGCCTTGGGCAGCCAAGCCTTTTTCATCAAATAAGCCCTCAAACAATGCCGAGCTTAAATAACGCTCACCCGAGTCAGGCAAGATAACCACAATCACTTTACCCGCATTCTCAGGACGTTGTGCAATACGAACAGCCGCTGCTGCTGCCGCACCACCAGAAATACCAGCCAAGATACCCTCTTCACGGCCTAAGCGTAAGGCAAATTCAATCGCTTCTTCATTGCTGATTTGCTCAACTGCATCAATCAACTCGAGGTCGAGCACAGCAGGAATAAATCCAGCGCCGATACCTTGAATTTTATGAGGACCAGGTTTGATTTCTTCATTGTTTAAAGCTTGAGTAATCACTGGGCTTGCTGTAGGCTCTACCGCCACTGATTGAATGGCTTTTCCTTTACCTTGCTTAATATAACGTGATGTACCTGTAATCGTACCACCTGTACCTACACCAGATACGAGAATATCAATCTGCCCTTCTGTACCTTCCCAAATTTCAGGACCTGTTGTGCGTTCATGCACGCTTGGGTTAGCTGGGTTTTTAAACTGTTGTAGTAGCACGTACTTACTTGGATCAGAAGCGGCAATTTCCTCAGCCTTCGCAATTGCACCGCCCATTCCTTTTGGTCCTTCAGTCAAAACCAATTTAGCACCAAAGGCCGTCAATAGTTTACGGCGCTCTAAGCTCATGGTCTCTGGCATGGTTAGGGTAATTGGGATGCCTTTTGACGCAGCCACATAAGCGAGTGCAATACCTGTATTGCCACTAGTTGGCTCAACAATTTCCTTACCTGGGCCAAGCAAGCCACGTTGTTCAGCGTCTTCAACCATGGATGCACCAATACGGTCCTTCACTGAATAGGCTGGGTTACGACCCTCAATTTTGGCAAGAACAATTGCCTGTGCACCATCTGTAACACGATTCAGTTGAACTAAAGGTGTACCACCAATTGACTGTGCATTATTTGTAAACCACTTTGCCATAATATTTTCTCACTTTATAGACAGCTTCACTGCCTAATTATTAGAAGGTATTAGTTAAGAAATAGGATTCAAGCTAAGGGCAGGCTGCCACGTGTAAACACTATTTCTTAAAAATAGACTTAACCAGTATAGAGAGCAAGTTAATAAAAAAGAACAAATAATTTCTTAGTTCCTTATTACTTTTGATTATATAACAAGAAGAAACTATTCCATCCTACGCTCACTTTTACCTTATGCTTTTATTACCCTTACGCTCTTACACATTAGGCTATTAATACCTTCTCTATTTAGCATTGTAAAAATACGTCGTAGACCCGCCACATATTGCTAGCTATTTTTTATAGATCTGGTCAAACTCACCACCATCATTAAAAAATTGCGCTTGTGCTTTAGTCCAACCACCAAACTCCTCATTAATCGTGAGTAATTTAAGTTGTGCAAAGCGATCTTGGGTCTGCGCTTTTACGGCTTCATGAATGGGTCTGTAATAATGCTTAGCGATTAAATTTTGTGCTTGTTCGGTATATAAGAAATTAAGATAGGCCGTGGCTAATTCACGTGTGCCCTTTTTATCAACAACTTCATCCACAATTGCTACTGGGGGCTCACATAAGATTGAGACCGATGGAGTGATAATTTCAAATGCATCTCCTGCTTCACGTAGGGCCAAATGAGCTTCATTCTCCCAGGCCAGTAAGACATCCCCAATACCACGCTGAGTAAAGGTAATGGTCGATCCACGCGCCCCAGTATCCAGAACGGGAACTCGGGCATATAACTGTCTAACAAAATCACGTGCCGCCTCTTCACTGCCTTGATGTTGTTGTCGCGCATAGGCCCAAGCGGCTAAAAAATTCCAACGTGCACCGCCAGAGGTTTTTGGATTCGGCGTAATCACTTGAACATCCCCCTTAATTAAATCATCCCAATCGTGGATATTTTTAGGATTACCTTTGCGCACCAAAAACACAATAGTTGAGTTATACGGTGTGCTGTTATGCGGTAAGCTGCTCTGCCAATCTAGTTTAATTAAATTTGCTTTATCTTTAAGAATATCAATATCGCCCGCAAGCGCAAGACTGACAACATCGGCCTGCAAACCATGTAAGACGGACAAGGCTTGTTTACCTGAACCACCATGCGATTGTTGAAAACTTACGGTTGTACCTGTTTTATCAAGCCAGTGTTTTTGAAATAAGGCATTAAACTCTGCATACAGCTCACGGGTTGGGTCATAAGAAACGTTTAATAAGGTCAAGGACTTTGCCTGCGCTTGAGCTATAAGTAGATTGAATGGATTCAGTAAGATCAATCCTAAGGCCACTAAACCATAGTTAATATATTGCGCTAAGTGTTTAGCCACGCGATTGAGCAGGTGGAGTAAAAAATTTTCAAGCCCTAAGTTGAGCTGCTGTTTAGACGACATAGATATTCCTTTAATGTGATAGTAAATCTTCTGAAAGCTATTTATTTCAGTTGTTTCACCACAATATCAGAGCTATCACCTAAGGAAAAATAGTTATTTATTGTATCTTTATTATTAATTCATATATAAATCAATATATCTAAAACGCACATCGATATAAGGAACTAAGACCATATCTTTATAAGCCAATAGCATAAGGTTGTGGATGCAAATTTTATGGCACTACATCCTAAGTCATGAGGGCTTATCTAACGAATCCGCTGTTTATGCTTAACTGGGCATAATATAAGCAAGTCCAACTATCATGCTTTGATAATTTATGTTACAGTTAGTGATGTTTTCTATGGATAGTTAAACACTTATGGATGCGCAAACGGTACAAACCTACTTTCGTAATAATCGTCATGAGTTCTCAGAAGATTTTCGTCTGCGTTTACACCGCTCCTTAAGTTGGTTAAACCGAGCAGATAACTCTGATGATTTAGATTTTCGTTTTATCTCGTTATGGATTGCGTTTAATGCCGTCTATGCTAAGGAATTTAAACTACGCACGAACACCTCTGAGCGAAGCGACTTTAGTTTATTTTTACAGCTGATTTCTCAACTCGATGCTGATGAGAAAATTTACCACTTAGTGTGGCAGACCTTCCCTAGCAATATCCGCGTACTCTTAGATAATCAATACATCTTTCAAGCATTTTGGGATTTCCATAATGGGCAAATTTCAGAGCCAGCGTGGTTGGAAGAATTTACCAAAGCCAAGCAACGTGCGCATAATGCACTCGCCAATAAGGACACCGACACGATTTTAAATATTGTGTTCGAGCGCTTATATACCCTACGCAATCAGATTGTTCATGGCGGTGCCACACACAATAGCCAAGTCAACCGTAGTCAATTGGTCGATGGTTCGGCTATTTTAAGTCGGGTTATTCCACTTATATTAATGACCATGATGCAGCATCATGAGCGCAAGGACTGGGGTCAGCCCTTTTATCCAGTGATTAATAGGGATACCTAAATTGCCAATTATTATTTATCCAGCAATCGCTGGCAAGATATAAACAACTAAGCTATACGCCAAAGCAAATAACCAAATTACTAATATACTTGCTAAGACAAATGGTTTAAAGCCTGCGTTCGTGAAGATGGCTTTTTTCATGCTCATGCCTAAAGCTCCCATGGCCATACTCAGTAGGAAATTATCAAACTGGATAATCCAAGGTAAGGCCTGAGCCCGTATCTCTTGATTCAGCACCGAGGATAGTGCGACAACGACCAAGAACCACAGGGCAAAATAAGGAATATTTTTACGTAATTGATTTTGCCCAGTTTTCTTGCCACGACGCACATACGTTGCACCAATGCCCAGCATCATGAGAAAAGGCACAAGCATTAATACGCGTAGCATTTTGATAATTACGGTGACATCCGCTGCACTACCACCTACTGCAGAACCTGCGCCAACGGCATGTGCCACCTCGTGCAAACTGGCACCCATTAAAAAGCCCATCTGCTCAAGCGATAAATCAAACATACCTAGACGATAAGCCAATGGATAAGCCAGCATACTTAGCGTACCAAAAACCACAACCGTACAAACAGCAATACCAACACGGGCACTACCGCCTTTGACCATACTTTCAGTCGCAAGCACAGCGGCAGCACCACCAACGCCGCGAGCGCCCATTGGATGACGCGCACGCGGC
>CAYFVY010000021.1:0-20107 GCA_964346715.1 uncultured Pelistega sp.
CATAATTTGTCTAAGCGTACTCAAGTTTATGCTTTGGCTTCATACGGTCAGTCTAAACTTAAGTTCAACAAAGAGAACGGTGGTAGTAATATTAAGTTGAAATCTACTGACGTAGCTGTTGGTTTACAACACCGCTTCTAATTGTTAAGCATGGCCTAGTCCATGTCTAACTAAAAGCTAAAAAACCCTGGTTCGCCAGGGTTTTTTTATGCTTGTTCTTGTACTGGTATGAATATCTTACTATGCTATGAGCCCTTAATTATCACATTGGGTATAGCGATATGTTGTGTTCTCTTAGTATTAAAATTGTAATAAGCCTAAAGTATGACAATTTTATGTGCCGGTTTTTAGGTGAAAACTAGTATAATGAATTTATGAAAAGACTACTTTTATTCAGTTTCTTGTGTGTGGGGTCAGTTGGTGCGCAGTCCTTTGATTTGCCGCCACGTAAAAATGCGTCTTTAAGTTCCTCTGCTTCTTCTGCAACATTCCCTTCGGTGCCGTATTCTTCATCTTCCTCGGCTATGCCTGCGTTTTCGCCAACTGGGAATCGTGTGATTCTTTATGGTCAGATTGATCAGGGTTTCGGTTATACCCAGCAGCGTATTACGGGTCAGCACCAGGGTGTGCCTTTTTCCATTAAGCAATCCAATTCAGGTATGCGTTCTGGGATAATGGGGGATTCTAAAGTAGGGATTCGAGCGGAGCAAGATTTGGGGGGAGGTAGTCGTGTCTTTATTCAGATTGAAGATGAGTTTAATGGTTCATCTGGAATGCGTTCGAAAGAGCGTGGAACACATGTAATCGGCATTGGTGGTTGACTTTTTTGATGTAGTATGCCTTCTTGCAAATTGGCTGTAAGTGGGCTTTTTAGCATGTTTTTTATTGTATCAGCGCGAGAATGTACCGCAACAAAATCTCTTAAATGATACAATCTATGAGTTTCATAAATTATTTATATGGGCGACTATACATTATGAATATTGCTGAATATTTCCCCGTGTTACTGTTCATCCTTGTGGCTGGTGGCTTAGGGGCTTTTCTTTTATTTGCAGGTAGTTTTTTAGGTCCACGCAACCCAGATCCTGAGAAATACTCTCAGTATGAATGTGGTTTTGAAGCATTTGAAGATGCGCGTATGCGCTTTGATGTGCGTTACTACTTAGTGGCGATTCTCTTTATTTTGTTTGACCTTGAACTTGCATTCTTATTCCCTTGGGCTATCGCTAATGGTGCTGTGGGTATCGTCGGTTTTTCTACCGCAATGATTTTCTTAGTGATTCTTACCGCTGGTTTCATTTACGAATGGAAAAAAGGCGCGTTAGACTGGGACTAATTTTTAAGTGGCGTAATAGTATATGTCTGAACAAAATGAATTAAACAATAAGGGCTTCTTAGTGACGAGCACTGACGCAGTGATGAACTGGGTCAAGACTGGTTCTATGTGGCCAATGACCTTTGGTCTTGCTTGCTGTGCGGTTGAGATGATGCACGCGGGTGCAGCGCGTTATGACTTGGACCAATTCGGAATTATTTTCCGCCCAAGTCCTCGCCAATCTGACGTGATGATTGTTGCAGGTACGCTTTGCAACAAGATGGCACCTGCTCTACGTAAAGTATATGACCAGATGGCTGAACCTCGCTGGGTTGTCTCTATGGGCTCCTGTGCGAATGGCGGTGGCTATTATCACTACTCGTACTCAGTTGTGCGTGGTTGTGATCGCATCGTGCCAGTGGATATCTATGTGCCAGGCTGTCCGCCCACAGCTGAAGCACTGATTTATGGTTTATTACAATTGCAAAATAAAATCCGTCGTACTAATACCATTGCGCGTGAAGCGTAAGGGTCATACGACTCACTAACTCGATACGATTATGACGCGTCTAGAAATTTTACAAAATACACTTACCGAGCGCCTCGGTGATCAAGTTAAGATCATCGTTGATCACGGTGAGGTGACGGTTGAGATTCCAGCCGATAAGTGGGTGCAAACCTGTACGAACTTGCGTGATGAGCCAAGCTTATCTTTCGAGCAAGCGCTTGACTTATGTGGTGTTGACTACTTAACGTACGGTGTGCCAACGATAGATCCGAGCAAGACATTTCCAGCACGTTTTGCTGTGGTCGTGCAGTTAATGTCAGTGAAGCATAACTGGCGTCTACGCGTACGCGCTTGGGTAGCAAATAATGATTTACCGATGATTGCGTCGCTTGTTGATGTTTGGCCAAGTTTAAACTGGTTTGAACGTGAAGCATTTGACCTATTTGGTATTGTCTTCGAAAACCACCCAGACTTACGTCGCATCTTGACTGACTATGGCTTTATCGGTCATCCATTCCGTAAAGATTTCCCATTAATTGGTCACGTTGAAATGCGCTACGACGAAGAAGCTAAGCGCGTTATCTATCAACCGGTGACGGTTGAAGCACGTGAAGTTACCCCACGTATCATTCGTGAAGAGGGTTATGGAGTAGGGCATACAAAATGACAGCAGAAATTAAAAACTATACGCTGAACTTCGGTCCTCAGCACCCGGCTGCGCACGGTGTATTACGTTTGATTCTTGAACTAAATGGTGAAGTGATTCAGCGCGCTGATCCGCACATTGGTTTATTACACCGTGGTACCGAGAAGCTAGCCGAACACAAAACTTTCCTCCAAGCTTTGCCATACATGGATCGTCTTGACTATGTGTCGATGATGTGTAATGAGCATGCTTACTGCATGGCTGTTGAGCGTCTATTAGGTATTGAAGTACCACTACGCGCACAATACATTCGTGTTATGTTTGATGAAATTACTCGAATCTTAAACCACTTAATGAGTGTTGGTACGCACGCGCTTGACGTGGGTGCGATGGCTGTGATGCTATATGCCTTCCGTGAGCGTGAAGACTTAATGGACTGCTACGAGGCAGTATCAGGCGCGCGTATGCACGCGGCTTACTATCGTCCAGGTGGTGTGTATCGTGACTTGCCAGATACGATGCCTAAGCATGAGATTGATTCTAAGTATCGCAGTGTACGTGAGATGAAGCGCTTGAACTCGAATCGCGAAGGCTCTTTACTCGACTTTATCGAAGACTTCACGAAGCGTTTCCCTAAGTGTGTTGATGAATACGAAACCTTATTAACGGATAACCGTATTTGGAAGCAGCGTCTTGTGGGCGTGGGTGTGGTTTCACCTGAGCGCGCTTTAGCGCTTGGCTTTACCGGTGCGATGCTACGTGGCTCAGGAGTTGAGTGGGATTTACGTCGTAAGCAACCTTACGAAGTCTATGACCGTCTAGAATTTAATGTGCCTGTTGGTGTTAACGGTGACTGTTATGACCGTTACTTAGTACGTGTTGCTGAGATGCGTGAAAGTAACCGCATTATCGCTCAGTGTGTACACTGGTTACGTAACAACCCAGGTCCTGTGATTACTGATAATCATAAAGTTGCACCACCTAAGCGTGCAAATATGAAATCAGGTATGGAAGAATTAATTCACCACTTTAAACTCTTCACCGAAGGTTATCCAGTACCAGCCGGCGAGGTTTATGCAGCTGTTGAGCATCCTAAGGGTGAGTTTGGTATTTATATGGTTTCTGATGGCGCGAACAAGCCTTACCGCATGAAGATTCGTGCGCCTGGTTTTGTCCACTTGCAATCACTTGACGAAATGTCTCGTGGTCATATGTTGGCTGACGCCGTGACCATTATTGGTACACAAGATATCGTATTTGGTGAAATTGACCGCTAATCATTAAACGCTAATTTTTAGCGAATTATTGGATCTATAACATGTTGCTTTCTGAACAAGCTTACAAATTGATTGATAAAGAGTTGGCGAAGTATCCCGCTGACCAACGTCGATCAGCCACTATGTCAGCTTTGCGTATTGCGCAAACTGAAAAAGGGTGGATTACTCCTGAGATTGTAGAAGATGTCGCTAACTATATCGGTATTCCAGCGATTGCCGTACAAGAAGTGGCGACATTCTACGATATGTTTGACCTTAAACCAGTTGGTCGCTTTAAAGTGACCGTCTGTACCAACCTACCTTGTGTATTGCGTGACGGGGTTAAGACCTTAGATTACATCAGCCAAAAATTAGGTATTGGTGTTAACGAAACGACGCCTGATGGCCTGATTACACTGAAAGAAAGTGAGTGTATGGGCGCCTGTGGTGACTCACCGATTGTGACGGTGAACAATCACCATATGTGTGTGCGTATGACACAAGAGCGTATCGACGAGTTGCTCGAAGATATCCGTAAGGAGGGTCAGGCATGAGTTTTTTAGAGAAATATTCTCAAGGTTTAGTAGCGAACCCAGGTAATGACTTAAGTACCAGTATGGCACTCCATGGTCGCCATATTAAGCCACAAATTCTTGATGGCATTAATGGTGAGAACTGGCAGCTTGATGAGTACGTTAAGCGCGGTGGCTACGAGGCATTACGTAAAGTATTAACTGGCGGCATGAGTCAAGAAGACGTAATCGGCGAGCTGAAAACGTCTGCCTTGCGTGGTCGTGGCGGTGCAGGTTTCCCGACAGGTTTGAAGTGGAGCTTTATGCCCCGTTCGTTCCCAGGCCAGAAATATGTGGTCTGTAACTCGGACGAGGGTGAGCCTGGTACATTTAAAGACCGTGATATCTTACGCTTCAATCCACATACTGTGATCGAAGGTATGATTATTGCGGGTTACGCCATGGGTGTAAGCGTAGGTTATAACTATATCCACGGTGAAATTTTTGAAGTGTATGAGCGATTTGAAGAAGCGATTGAGCAAGCACGTGCGGCAGGCTTCTTAGGCGATAATATTCTTGGTTCTGGCTTTAGCTTCCAATTACATGCTCACCACGGTTATGGTGCGTATATTTGTGGTGAAGAGACGGCTTTACTTGAGTCGCTCGAAGGTAAAAAAGGCCAACCACGTTTTAAACCACCGTTCCCAGCGAGCTTTGGTTTATACGGTAAGCCAACCACAATTAATAATACGGAAACCTTTGCTGCGGTACCATGGATTATCCGTAATGGCGGTCAAGCCTATCTCGATATCGGTCTACCGAATAACGGTGGTACTAAATTATTCTCGATCACAGGCGATATTGAGCGTCCTGGTACCTATGAGATTCCGCTTGGTACACCATTCTCTACCTTGCTTGAATTAGCTGGTGGTATGCGTGCAGGTAGTAAATTGAAAGCGGTTATTCCGGGTGGTTCGAGTGCCCCAGTGATTCCTGGTGACATTATGATGGACACCAATATGGACTATGACTCAATTGCCAAAGCTGGTTCTATGTTGGGTTCTGGCGCTGTAACCGTGATGGATGATACGCGTTGTATGGTGAAATCACTTTTGCGCTTATCGTATTTCTACTACGAAGAAAGCTGCGGTCAATGTACACCGTGCCGTGAAGGTACAGGTTGGTTATATCGCATGGTTCATCGCATTGAACACGGCAAGGGCCGCATGGAAGACTTGGCGCTCTTAGATGAGATTGCTGCCAACATTATGGGCCGTACTATTTGTGCCTTAGGTGATGCAGCGGCTATGCCTGTGCGCGCTTTCTTAAAGCATTATCGTGACGAATTTGCCTATCACATTGAACATAAGCAATGTGTTGTGGCTCCTTATCTGTAGGTCGAAATAATGGTTGAATTAACGATTGACGGTAAAAAAGTGTCAGTACCTGCAGGTAGCATGGTGATGCATGCTGCTAGCGAATTAGGTATTTATGTACCGCACTTTTGCTACCATAAAAAATTATCAATTGCGGCTAACTGCCGTATGTGTCTTGTTGAAGTTGAAAAAGCGCCTAAGACATTGCCTGCCTGTGCAACCCCCGTTACTGACGGTATGGTGGTGCACACATGTTCGGCAAAAGCGATCGCTGCACAACAAGCAGTGATGGAATTCTTATTGATTAACCACCCACTTGATTGTCCAATTTGTGACCAAGGTGGTGAGTGTCAATTGCAAGACTTAGCAGTTGGCTATGGTAAATCAGAAACTCGCTACACCGAAGAAAAGCGTGTCGTATTCCATAAGGATGTTGGTCCACTCGTTTCTGCTGAAGAAATGGCGCGTTGTATTCAATGTACACGTTGCGTACGCTTCGGTGAAGAAGTTGGTGGTATCCAAGAATTAGGTATGGTTCAACGTGGTGAGCATTCTGAAATTACAACCTTCGTGGGACGTGCGATTGAGTCTGAGTTATCAGGCAATATGATTGATATCTGCCCTGTTGGTGCCTTAACTTCTAAGCCATTCCGTTATAGCGCTCGTACTTGGGAACTTGCTCGCCGCCGCTCAGTGAGTCCTCACGATAGCGTAGGCAGCAACTTAGTGGTTCAAGTGAAGAACGACCGTGTTATGCGCGTAGTGCCTTTTGAAAATGAAGAGGTTAACGAGTGCTGGATTAGCGACAAAGACCGTTGGTCTTACGAAGGTCTACACGCTGACGATCGTCTTGATATCCCGATGATCAAGGGTGAAGACAATGTATGGCGTGAGTCAACTTGGGAAGAAGCCTTAACAGCGGTTGCCCAAGGTCTTGAATATACGAAGAAGCAATTTGGTGCTGATAAGATTGGTGCCTTAGCGTCTGAAACTTCAACCTTAGAAGAACTAAGCTTATTAAATAGTTTAGTACGTGGTATTGGCTCAAATAATGTTGATGCCTTGCTACGTCAGAACGATGCTAACTTAGCCAAATCTATCGCTGGTGTGCCTCACTTAGGTATGGCGATTGCTGATTTAAATACTGTTGATGGTCTTGTGGTGGTGGGTTCTAACTTACGCAAAGATCATCCACTTATGGCGCAGCGTTTACGTCAAGCGGCTAAGCGTGGTGCACGTATTGTGTTAATTGATAGCTTCGGTGAAGATCCACTATTCCCTGTGGCAGCACGTTTAACTGTAGCGCCATCGCAATTAGCAGCGACTGTTGCGGCTGTTACAGCAGCAGCGAAAGCCCAGAAAGAGGGTGCGCAAGCAGATGCAACAGACCCAATTCAAGCGGCAGCAGCACAATTTGTGACGGGTACTAAACCTGCGGTTCTATTAGGTAATGCAGCAGTTGCTGCGCCTGATGCCAGCCAGATTGCCGCACAAGCACAAGAATTAGCGAATGCTGCACAAGCTTCATTTGGTTTCTTAACTGCTGGTGCGAATACAGTAGGTGCTTACTTGGTTGGCGCCACTGCTCAGAAAGATGGTTTAAGCGCGCAAGAAATGATTAAAGAATCTATGGCGGCTTACTTAGTGCTACATGCTGAGCCACGCTTTGATATGGATAATGGCGTAGCAGCTGAAGCAGCATTATCGCGTGCATTCAGTGTTGCCTTAACTTCATATAAATCAGCAGCGCAATCTTGGGCGCGTGTGATGTTACCGATCGCTCCATTTAGCGAGACATCAGGTACTTATGTGAATGCTGAGGGTCGTGCTCAGAGCTTTAAGGGTGTGGTTCCTGCGTATGCGCAATCACGCCCAGCTTGGAAAGTGTTACGTGTTTTAGGTAATCTTTTAGAGCTTGATAATTTTGATTATGAATCGTCTGAGGCAGTTCGTGAGAAATTATTAGCCTGCAATATTGCTGCTAAATTAAGCAATAAAGTAACAGCAGCAGTACAGGCCGTTACACCAGCAGAACTTAATGGTCTAGAGCGTGTAGCAGAAGTATCGATTTACCGTACTGATGCTATCGTGCGTCGTGCTGAATCATTGCAAGAAACTGAGATTAGCCAGACGCCTCGCGCATTGATGAATAATCAAACACTCGCTGCTTTACAAATCGCTGCTGGCGATAAAGTAAAAGTAACATCAGCGACAGGTTCTGTCGAGCTTGAAGCTGCTGCGGATGATCGTTTAGCCAATTCTACCGTGCGTATTGCACAAGGTTTTGAAGCAACAGTGGCTTTGGGTAATGCCTTTGGTCAATTAACTGTGGAGCGCATCTAATATGGATATTTGGTCTTGGTTCACAGATGGTGTGGCCGCAGTGAATGCTTGGGGAGCTGATCTCCTAGGCGAAACATTGTGGTTGATCATCTGGTCAATTATTAAAATTTTAGTGATTGCTCTGCCGATCATTATCTGTGTGGCCTTCCTAACATTATGGGAGCGTCGCATGATTGGTTATATGCACGTACGTCGTGGTCCAAACCGTACCGGTCCTGGTGGGGTATTGCAACCATTTGCTGACGTATTGAAGCTTTTAACCAAAGAAGTGATCGTGCCGGCTAAAGCGAATAAAGTGTTATATATCTTGGCACCAATCGTGACCTTGATTCCAGCGCTTGCTGCTTGGGCGGTGATTCCATTTGGCCCTGATGCCGTGTTGTCGAACATTAACGCTGGTTTGTTATATGTGATGGCAATTACTTCAGTCGGTGTATATGGTGTAATCCTAGCGGGTTGGGCGTCTAACTCTAAGTACCCATTCTTAGGGGCGATGCGTGCTTCCGCTCAGATGATTTCATATGAGCTGGCGATTGGCTTTGTCTTATTAGCGGTATTGTTGGTGTCAGGTACTCTGAACATGAACGGTATCGTCCAAGGTCAACTGAATGGCTGGTTCGCGGATCGTGGCATCAACTTCCTCTCATGGAACTGGTTACCGATGTTCCCACTATTTGTGGTGTATGTGATTTCTGCCGTTGCTGAAACTAACCGTCACCCATTTGACGTGGTTGAGGGTGAGTCTGAGATTGTTGCAGGTCACATGGTTGAGTACTCAGGCATGGGCTTTGCAATGTTCTTCTTAGCTGAATACGCAAATATGATTTTATTATCAGCCATGGCAGCAGTTATGTTCTTAGGCGGTTGGTCAAGTCCACTTGATATTGCGCCATTGAACTGGGTGCCAGGTTGGTTATGGTTAGGCATTAAAACTTTCTTTGTGGTGTCTTTCTTCATTTGGTTCCGTGCGAGTTTCCCACGTTACCGTTATGACCAGATTATGCGTCTAGGTTGGAAGATCTTTATCCCATTGACAGGTATTTGGTTAGTTGTTTTAGCCATTTGGATGCAAACACCATTCAATATTTGGCAACACTAAGATAGGCGGACACTAGAATGAGTAAAATTAAAAGTTTCTTCGGTAGCCTGTTTTTGACGGAGTTAGTCAAAGGGTTGGCTCTGACAGGAAAGTATTTCTTTAAGGGTAAGTTTACCTTACGTTATCCTTATGAGAAGACACCGATGTCGCCACGTTTCCGTGGCCTACATGCACAGCGTCGCTACCCTAATGGTGAAGAGCGTTGTATTGCCTGTAAATTATGTGAAGCGGTCTGCCCAGCAGTCGCGATTAGTATTGAGTCTGAAGAGCGCGAAGACGGTTCACGTCGTACCTCTCGTTATGATATTGACTTAACCAAGTGTATTTTCTGCGGTTTCTGTGAAGAAAGCTGTCCAGTAGATGCCATTGTTGAGACACATATTCACGAGTATCACGGTGAACAACGCGGTGACTTATACTTCACGAAAGAAATGTTATTAGCGGTTGGTGATAAGTATGAATCCGAAATTGCAGCGCGTCGCGAAGCTGATGCGCCATATCGATAAGGCAGGTGAATAAGATGATATTTTCAACTGTACTCTTTTATATTTTGGCTGCGGTGTTAATCGTTGCTGGCGTGCGCGTGGTGTTGTCACGTCACCCAGTGATCGCCGTGTTGCACTTAATTTTGGCGTTCTTTACGGCCGCCATGTTATGGATTCTGATTGGTGCTGAATTCTTAGGTCTACTTCTGATTGTGGTCTACGTCGGGGCGGTGATGGTACTGTTCCTCTTCGTGGTGATGATGATTGATGTGGTTCCTGAGTCTTTACGCAGTGGCTTCCGTACTTACTTACCATTAGGTTTAGTGGTAGGTGGTGTAATGGTGGCAGAAATTGCGTTTGTACTAGGTTCGGTGTATTACGCCACACCTGCACCAGCAGCCCTACCAGCTGACTATAACAATACCCTAGCGCTTGGTATTGCGATGTATACGGAATATACCTTCGCGGTACAAGTCGGTGGTTTAATTCTTTTAGTCGGTATGATTTCTGCGATTGCGCTGACATTGCGTGAGCGTCGTAACCGTAAATATGTTTTAGCGAAGGATCAACTCCATGTTAAAGCGGCGGATCGTGTTCGTTTAGTGAACTTAAAATCTGAGACGCCTGCTCAACAAGAAGGGGGTGCACAATAATGACTCTTACATTAGCTCATTACCTCATTCTTGCGGCGATTATGTTCGCAATTGGAGTGTTCGGTATCTTCTTTAACCGTCGTAACTTATTGGCCTTATTAATGTCAATTGAATTGATGTTATTGGCGGTGAATATTAACTTCGTGGCTTTCTCTATCTGGCATCCGGCCGCCAATGGTCTACCTGATGTAGCAGGACAAATCTTTGTCTTCTTCATTATGACTGTGGCAGCAGCGGAAGCGGCGATCGGTTTAGCTATTTTAGTCTTACTTTTCCGTAAGCTTAATTCGATTAACGTAGACGACGTAGCTCGTCTGAAAGGTTAAGGGGAACTTACATGAATACACTTTCTCCGATCCTTTTAATGCTAATTGCATTTGCACCGCTATTTGGTGCGATTGCAGCTGGTTTGTTTGGTACGGGTTTCTTGGGCAATTGCGTATCGCGTCGTGGTTCGCATCTGATCACCATCACTTTGGTGGCTTTTTCAGCAATCGCGTCGATTTACGTCTTGTTCGAGGTGCTTAATGGTGCTTACTTTAACGACTCTATCTATACTTGGAGCGTAATTGGTACCACCGTGATGGAAATCGGTTTCTTGGTTGACTCATTAACCGCGCTGATGATGGTTGTGGTTACTTCAGTGTCATTGATGGTGCATATCTATACCATCGGTTATATGGCTGAAGACCCAGGTTACCAACGCTTCTTCTCGTATATTTCGCTCTTTACCTTCTCAATGTTGATGTTGGTGATGGCGAATAATATGCTGCAACTGTTCTTCGGTTGGGAAGCAGTAGGTCTTGTGTCTTACCTCTTGATTGGTTTCTGGTATACCCGTGATACAGCAATCTTTGCCAATATGAAAGCTTTCTTAGTAAACCGTGTTGGTGACTTCGGCTTTATCCTTGGTATCGGTTTATTATTTGCCCACACAGGTTCACTCAACTATAACGATGTGTTCTCTAAGGCTGACGAGCTAAATCAAATCACTGTCTTAGGTGACTGGCATATGCTGACATTGGCGTGTATCTGCTTGTTTGTGGGTGCTATGGGTAAATCTGCTCAAGTGCCATTACATGCATGGTTACCTGACTCAATGGAAGGTCCTACACCGATTTCTGCCTTGATTCACGCGGCAACCATGGTGACTGCAGGTATTTTTATGGTGTCACGTTTCTCACCATTATTTGAGTTGAGCGATACAGCGCTAAGCTTAATTATTGTGGTGGGTGCGATTGGTGCCTTGTTCTTAGGTCTGTTAGGTATTATCCAAAACGATATTAAGCGCGTGGTGGCTTACTCTACCTTATCGCAATTAGGCTATATGACTGTTGCGCTAGGTGCTTCAGCTTACCCAGTGGCGATCTTCCACTTAATGACACACGCTTTCTTTAAAGCGCTACTGTTCTTAGGTGCTGGTTCGGTGATCATTGGTATGCATCATGACCAAGACATCCGCAATATGGGTGGCTTACGTAAGTACATGCCAATTACCTGGATTACTTTCTTATTAGGTACCTTAGCCTTAGTAGGTACGCCATTCTTCTCTGGTTTTTACTCGAAAGAACATATTATTGAAGCGGCAAACTACTCAACCGTATGGGGCTCAGGCTTTGCTTACTGGTCAACCTTAATCGGTGTGTTTGTAACGTCTTTATACTCATTCCGTGTGTACTTCTTAGTATTCCATGGTAAAGAGCGCTTTGATACAAGTGGTGCACAGCATCATGATGACCACGGTCACCATGGTGGTACGCCGCACGAATCTCCATGGGTAGTGACATTGCCATTAGTCTTATTGGCGGTTCCTTCCGTAGTGATCGGTGCGATAGTGGTCGACAAGCTCTTGTTTGGTGATTTCTTCGGCTCAGCAATTGTTGTAGCAGCAGAACATCCAGCTATGGCAACCTTGGCATCACATTTCCACGGTTGGGTTGAATATAGCCTTCATGCTTTCCAAACAGCACCATTCTGGTTAATGGTTGCCGGCTTGGTAGTGGCTTGGTATGCCTATATTGTTAATCCTTCTTTACCACCAAAAGTGTACAAATCACTTTCAGGCGTCAACCGTATTTTGGAAAACAAATACTATGTTGATGCGATTTATGAAAATGTATTTGCACGTGGTGCGCGTATGGCAGGTCAAGTCTTCCACAATGTGGGTGACCGTGGCTTGATTGAAGGCGTGCTTATCGGTGGTTCAACTCGTCTAGTGTCTTGGGTGGCAGCAATCAGTCGTTTCTTCCAGTCTGGTTATATCTACCACTACACGTTTGCGATGCTAGCGGGTGTGATTGTATTAATTTCTTTCTTTGTACTGGTACATTAAGGTCGGCGAAATGATTTCAACTATTCCATGGCTTTCCTTATCGATTTTTGTACCAATTATTGCTGGTATTTTGGTGTTGATCTTCGGCCGCGATGAGCGTGCCGATTACACCCGTAAACTAGCGCTAGTTGGTGCGATCGTTAGCTTTTTAGTAACCTTGCCTGTGATTGCAGGTTTCGATTCCACTGTGGCCAGTATGCAATTTGTAGAACAAGCCTCATGGATTGATGCCTTCAATGTGAAATATCACTTAGGTGTTGATGGTATTAGCATCTGGTTTGTGATTCTTACAGCGTTCATCACGGTTATCGTGGTGGTTGCTGGTTGGGAAGTGATTACAACGCGTGTGGCACAATATATGGCGGCCTTTTTAATCCTATCGGGTTTAATGGTCGGTGTATTTGTGGCGCTTGATGGCTTATTATTCTACGTGTTCTTTGAGGCAACACTGATTCCGATGTATATCATCATCGGTGTTTGGGGTGGTCCGAACCGTGTGTATGCAGCGTTCAAGTTCTTCCTCTATACATTATTGGGTTCACTCTTAACGTTAATCGCCTTTATCTACTTGTACACGAAGACAGGTACATTTGATATTGCTACATGGCATGAGTTGCCATTAGCGATGACACCACAGTTATTGATCTTCTTTGCTTTGTTTGCAGCGTTTGCTGTGAAGGTACCAATGTGGCCAGTACATACATGGTTACCGGACGCTCACGTTGAAGCGCCTACAGGTGGTTCGATTGTGCTAGCAGCGATTATGTTGAAACTTGGTGCTTATGGTTTCCTACGTTTCTCTATGCCAATTGCTCCAGATGCCTCACAAAGCATGGCAGGTTTAATGATTGCCTTATCGCTTATCGCGGTGATTTATATTTCACTCGTGGCATTGGTGCAAGACGATATGAAGAAACTGGTGGCTTACTCATCAGTGGCGCATATGGGCTTTGTGACTCTGGGCTTTTTCATGTTCAACACTGCTGGTCTTGAGGGTGCGATTATTCAGATGATCTCTCACGGCTTCGTATCTGCAGCGATGTTTATGTGTATTGGGGTTCTTTATGACCGCTTACACTCACGTCGTATTGCCGATTACGGTGGTGTGATTAATGTAATGCCTAAGTTTGTGACGTTCTTCGTTCTGTTCTCTATGGCCAATAGCGGTCTACCAGCAACTAGTGGTTTCGTAGGTGAGTTCTACGTGATTATGGGTGCGGTTGAGCATAACTTCTGGATTGGCTTTTTAACAGCAACTTCATTGATTTTTGCCGCTTCGTATTCATTATGGATGGTTAAGCGTGTGGCTTTCGGTGATGTGAAGAATCCTCAAGTTTCTCTCATGAGCGATATTAATAGTCGTGAATATGCGGTCTTAGCAGTCCTAGCGGTATTTGTCTTGTTTATGGGTATCTATCCACAGCCCTTTACCGAAGTGATGCACGTATCGGTGCAACAATTGCTAGAGCATGTTGCTCAATCTAAACTGTAGGTGCGGACGATGTTAGAAAACCAATTTAATTTTGCACTTGCTCTGCCAGAAATTGTTCTGTGTATTCTGGCAATCAGCATTCTTTTATTCGAGACGTTTACGCGCTCGAAAGACAGTAGCTTGAGCTATGTCCTATCACTAGGAACCTTAGCTTTACTGACCTTGATTTCCTTATATCAATGGAATTCTGGTCAAGTCGGTATGACATTCTACGGTCAATATATCGCTGACCCAATGGCACACTTCATGAAGATTGTGTCTTACTTAGCGGTTATGGCGACATTAGTGTATAGCCGTCAATATCTGATTGATCGTCATATGGTAAAAGGCGGTGAATACTATGCCTTAACCATGTTGGCACTTCTTGGTCAGATGGTGATGATCTCTGCTTCTAGCATGTTGACCATCTATCTAGGTCTTGAGTTGATGTCTTTGGCCTTATACGCCTTAGTGGCTGTGCGTCGTGAACACTTGGGTAGTATTGAGTCATCCATGAAATACTATATCTTGGGCTCTTTAGCTTCAGGTTTCATGTTGTACGGTATTTCTATGGTGTACGGTGCCACTGGCCACGTGAGCTTAGCTGGCGTAGCATCTGTCCTATCAAGCGGTGCTTACAATCAGATGGCGCTTATGTTAGGTGCAGTATTCGTAGTTTGTGGTATTGCGTTTAAGCTTGGCGCTGTACCATTCCATATGTGGATTCCTGACGTGTACCAAGGTGCGCCAACAGCGGTTACCTTAACGATTGGTGCTGCGCCTAAGGTGGCTGCTTTGGCTATCACCTTGCGCTTCCTTATCGAAGGTATGAATGCTGTATCGATCAGCTGGCAGCCGATGTTAATCATCTTGGCGGTTTTATCGCTAGCGATTGGTAACTTAACCGCGATTATGCAAACCAACTTTAAGCGTATGTTGGCTTACTCAACAATCTCGCATGTGGGTTTTGTCTTATTAGGTTTGTTATCAGGCGTACATACCGATGGTCAATTAGCCACAGGTGCTTACGGTGCGGCCTTATTCTATATGGTGACCTATGTATTAACAACCTTAGCCAGCTTTGGTATTGTGTTAATCCTCAGTCGTCAGGGATTTGAAAGCGAAGAGATCAGTGATTTAGCTGGTTTAAACCGTCGTCATCCATTATTGGCATTTGCGATTCTTATCCTTATGTTCTCATTAGCAGGTATTCCACCATTAGTGGGTTTCTACGCTAAATTAGTGGTATTACAAGCTGCATTAGCTGCAGGTCATATTGTATTGACCATTGTTGCTGTCTTGTTCTCACTCATTGGTGCGTTCTACTACCTACGTGTTGTTAAAGTCATGTACTTTGATGAGCCAGCGAAAAATGTACCTGAGATCGGTACACAATTAAGCTTCCGTAGTGGTGTACTATCAGTTAATGGTCTATTAATTATTTTATTAGGTATTCTTCCTGGCGGCTTATTGACACTTTGTGTTCAAGTGATTGATGCCTCATTGAAGTTTAACTAAGTTCTTGTTGTAAAGTAGGTAAAGATGTATCCCGAATCATCCGTTTGGTTATTAATTATTTTGGCTTTGGTATTTGCTACCATACCTTTTATAACTGAACGGATGTTCGCATTTGTACCGGCCCGTCTTGCTGGAGAGCCTGAACGCTTTGGTGGTTACTATCAATTGCGTGCTCTCTTGTCCTATCTGGTGTTAGCGCTAGCTGTTTATCTAATGAGTGGCGCTTTACACTCAGTTCCCCTTAAAGCCATTGGTTTTGCTTTGTTTATTTTTGTCTTGGCCTTACCGAGCGTGCTTGTAAGCCCCTATGTCAAGATTAAAAAGCTCGCAGTGCGTTTGTTCGAATTACTTGCTATGTATTTCTTGGTGGGTTCAATTGGCTTTATGATCGAAGCCTATTTCGCCAATAGTGTGCCACAGCAATGGCAATTTTATGCCATCAGCTTAAGTATTTTTGTGGTGCTTGGCTTCCCAGGTTTTGTTTGGCGCCACTTAATGAAGCACCCACATAATCGCGGCATGCTAAAAGAGTAATGAATTAGCATGAAATTTTCGCTTGTAGTGTATACAAGAGCAGTCTTTAGTTTTTAACTGTATTTTTGAACCTTTTCCCACATCATCAAGGAAAAGGTTTTTTTATGCTCGGATAATACATGATAAATATTCACTTTATTTAAAAGGTTAAAAATAATTCTTTAAAAACAATAGCTTATATTTTTATTGTGATATGTAGCTGAAACAATACATCCCAAAAATTAATTTCTTAAAACGGCGAATTAAATTATCAAGAATTGTAAAGAAAAGATTTTTATTAATTAATTCAAACTAGCTAAATCCCCATACTACCATGTAGTTCACGATGTACGCGCATGGCTTTTTGCTGCAGTTGGTAGAGCTTCTTGAGGTTGATATTGGCTGGGGTCTCTCGTAATAATTTAAGCATTAATTCGGCAGTTGCTAGAGCATCGGCAGCAGCATTATGACGACTCATATTACGAATCTCGAATAGTTCAGTCCAGTGATCTAAGCTGCGATGGCTACGGGCATAATCGGGATAAATAATGGGGGCGACAAAAGCCGCATCTAACCAGATATGATTCGCGATACTGACGCCAAGATATTTCTTCAGTGCTTTATCGATCATAGGTAAGTCAAAACCTACATGAAAGGCGATCAGCACATCCTTGCGTATATATTCTAAAAAACGTAATAAGGCTTCAACAGGTTCTAGGCCATTCTCTTGTGCGCTTTTACCAATGCCGTGGATGAGAATATTCTCTTTCGAGCTAATTGATGCTTGTTTAAGAATGATCTCAAAACTCTCTTTCAAGATGACACGACCATTCACAATAGTACTCGCACCGATGGCGATTAATTGGTCACGTCGCAGGCTAAATCCACTGGTTTCTACGTCTAGTACTACCATCCGGATTTCATCTAATTCTCGCTCTAATTCAGGCATCGGCAATGCACGCCAATGTTGAAGCCGCCATGCTTGATCGACTTCCAGAGTAGGGGGGCGATTAAAGAGGTTAAACCAGGCCATTATTAGTACCTTATTATGCTAGCTTTATAGTCTATACTTTAAGGCTAAAGTACTTTGCAAGTTACGTATGAGGCGGAATGCTTCACGTAGTACTCGCTTATTTAGGGTATTTAGTTCAGAAGGCTTAACCTCATTACTTAAGGGTTGATTATCATGTGCTAGTTTAAAGTGACGTTGCATGCGGATGAGTTGAATAAATAAGAAGGCTTCAATGCACCCCTTAATCTCAGCATCTTTTAAGCCAAATATGGGGCCAGCTTCTTCAAGTCGTTGTACGGTATTCGTTGCAGCAATTCCTGCTTGTAATGACATGATTCGAGCGGCATCCACTAATAAGGCAGCACCATTAATTTTTAAATCAATTGCGTCATTGGCATTGGTTGAGAAGTCTCGGAAGACACCTAGTGGTGGGCGATTATTTAAGGCGTTCTGTGTAAGAAAGCGCATAAAGACTTGCTGTTGTGGGGTTTGTTCAACAAGCCATTGCTTTAACTCATCAGCGAGCTCGGTTCGTCCTGCAATACCCCTAAAGTCAAAGAAAATTGTACTGTTTAACAAGGCTTGTGGATCGGGTTCATACATCCAACGACTAAAGTGACGGCGCCACTCCTTATCGCTGAGACACCATTGAGGGTTCTTCGCCATAATATCACCGCGACATAAGGGAAATCCTAGGGCGTCTAAGTCATGATTTACATCATGGGCAAACTTGAGGAGAGATTGGCGATTCTGTTCAAGTTCTGGACTGTCTCTGAAAATAATGCCATTATCTTGATCGGTGTACAGGAGTTGTTCTAGGCGTCCTTCAGAACCCATCGCCATCCAGGCGTATTCAATATCCTTGACAGCAGGGTGATCTTGTTCACGTAGATAGATGACTCGTTCAAGGATAAGATCATTTAAGGTGGCAATAATCGTGCTCAATTGGCGAATAGCCACCCCTTGAGCCATCATATTCTCGCTGAGTGCGTGGATTTGCTTGATGCAATATTGCAGTTCGTCCAAGTTATCTGAGCTATGAATTTGCGCACTTAGCTGACGTAAACCAATGCGTTGTAAGGCGAATAAGTCTCTCTCTGAAACAACCCCAACCAAGGTCTTATCCTTGGGTTCAATTAATAATACATGACGAAAACCGTGGCGGGCCATAAGGAGAGCGGCTTCGTAGGCTAAGTCATGTTTAGATAAGGTAATCGGGTTGGGTGTCATGAGCTCCTTAATTGGTGTGCTTAAGGGCTTTTGAGCGATGCTCACGCGGCGTAAGACATCATGCAGGGTAAAGATACCAATTGGTTGTTTGTCAGGATTGACAACGACCATGGAGCCAATACTGGTGACATCCATTGTGTGCAATACATCACCAATTGGCGTATCCGGTGAACAAGAATAGGGTTCACGTCGAATTAACTCACCGAGCGGTAGTGATAAGGTTTGTTGTTCATTATTCGAGCGTACATATTGCCCCTGAATAATTCGCTTAGATTCTTCCAGTAATAGGGCTAAGCGCGCTTCGCAATAATCACGAAAGACACTGGATTGTTCGCGTAATTGATAAAAGTTTCTGGCGGGTATTTGATAGACGAAGGTATCGGTGATAGCGACAAATTGACTACCGTTGGGTTTGCGTGAGAGCAGGGGACCAAAAGGGAAGCATTCGCCTTCTTCAAATTCAAAAGCATTCTTATGGAATTCGGAGTCCTTAGCTTCACGTTGACTCTCAACCAATCCTTGCTTAACGATATAGAAGTAAGAAGGTGGCTCATTCTGTTCATTATTTAGAATGATTTCACCAGCTGAAAAATAATTGATCTCACACTCAAGGACTAACAAGGCCAGGTCATCGGCATGCATTTTCTGGAAAGGAAGAAATTGCTTAAGGTGATCAATAGTTGAGTTAATAACTTCCATGATCCTGTCAGAGTCCTTATGTAATTCAGTCAAGATGCCTCATCGTAGTCTATGTATAGTGATCTGCACAGTGGGATTATTACCAAGGCTAGGCGCTGTATTAAGTTTAGGACTCTATAGCTAATAAAGGGTGGTTTAACTGTGCGCACGAAGGTACTTATTTATTACTCAATTTCAAACAAGTTTGATAATTAGTTAAAACACGTGTTTCCATAAACAAGCAATATTACATGTGACAAAAATATGTCGTGATTTTTTCTCAGTAGAATTACTGATTCAAGGGGAAAATTTATTTTCAAGACCTAGAAATTACCCTAGTTAATTCAAATTTTTCTTGTTTATTTAAACTCCCTATTTGATACTTAAAACCGCAGTACCAAAAATTATATAGATATTTATAGGCGTTATTAAGTAACGTAAACAAGGAGGCAATATGAGTGATAAACCACCGTCAGGACGAGGTCAAAACACTAATTTCTCAGCGTATTGGAGTACAACCAAGCGCTTATTATTTTCAATTCTCATTGTCTGGTTCTTGTGCTCATACGGTGCAGGAATCTTATTTGTTGAGTTCTTGAATCAGTTCAAGATTGGCCATTATCCACTTGGGTTTTGGTTTGCTCAGCAAGGCTCTATTTATATCTTTATTGCCTTGATTTTCTACTATGCCTGGAAAATGGGTCGCATCGATAAACAATTTGACGTACACGAAGACTAGTACCCAAGCCCTAGGAGACAATGATGGATCTACAAACAATTACTTATTTAGTGGTCGGCGCTAGCTTTTCTTTATATTTGGGCATTGCTTGGTGGGCGCGAGCCGGAAGTACACAAGAGTTCTATGTGGCTGGCGGTGGTGTTCACCCAATTACCAATGGTATGGCAACAGCGGCTGACTGGATGTCTGCGGCATCGTTTATCGGTATGGCTGGTCTTATTGCCAATATGGGTTATGGTGGTACCGTATTCTTAATGGGTTGGACAGGTGGTTATGTATTATTAGCCATGTTGCTTGCACCATATTTGCGTAAATTTGGTCGCTTTACCGTGCCTGAGTTTATTGGTGATCGTTTTTACAGCCATGGTGTACGTACCATTGCCGTGATTTGCTTATTACTTGCATCGATTACGTATGTGAT
>CAYFVY010000022.1:0-11346 GCA_964346715.1 uncultured Pelistega sp.
AATATTGACTAGGCAATAGGCTTTAAGCTTAGTTCAGTTTCGATTTGTTCGCGGCTATATTGTGGCGAGCACATCTGAATAAAATCATACACATAATCACGTGCAAAGATGCCCTTACGCACACCTACTCGTGATGTATGATTACCAAATAAGTGCCCTACAGGGATACCCACAAATTTAGTATCACGACGTGGATCGAATGCCATACCAGCGATAATACCAATCCCTAGTTCAACATCTACATAAGTTTTAATCACGTCGGCATCAATCGCCTCAAGGACAATATCAGGCTCGATACCACCTTGAGCAAAAGCCGTATCAATAGCCCCTCGACCTGAGAATGCTCTATCGTAGGTAATAATCGGGTAAGCAGCAATCTGATCTAAAGTAATATTACGTGCCTGGCTTGAGGTCAACGCAGTTAAGGGATGATCTGGCTTCAGCACCAAAGTATGTGACCACTCATAGCAAGGGAAGGTCACTAAACCAGTTACTTTAGCCAAAGTTTCAGTCGCCAAAGCCACATCCGCTTCTTCTCGTAAAACCATCTCAGCAAGTTGCTGAGGACTCCCCTCAGCCAAGGATACACGCACTTTAGGAAAACGCTTCTTAAATTCTAAAATAATATTCGGTAAGAAATAACGCGCCTGAGTATGCGTACAACCAATAATCAACTCTCCCTCATCTTTCTTGGCATAATCATCACTTACACGCTTAAGATTCTCAACTTCACGCATAATACGCTCAACCACCTGCGCAACCGCTTGACCTGGACGTGTTAGCCCCTTAATGCGTTTACCATGACGTTCAAAAATCTGTAAACCTAACTCATCCTCAAACTCAATAATCGCTTTAGACACTCCAGGTTGTGAGGTAAATAAAGCTTGTGATGTTTCAGTAAGGTTAAAGTTGCGCTTAATTGTCTCTCTAATATATCGAAATTGCTGTAGATTCATACGAGTCCATTATTCCTTAAAATTTTTATTATTATATTGCATATAACACTCAATTATTATAACCAATAGTTATGTTTATATAGCTTTAATAAGGTCTTGAACAGGAAGAAAATGCAGTGAATTTATAGAAAAAAATCAGAGAAAAACTGAGGGCTAGGCTTAAAAAGATACCTCTAAAAGCACATCCCAAGTTAATGAGATATGCCTAAAAGACATCTTACTTACAATACTAGTTACTTAGTAAACAAGGCATGAAGACCATAAATTAAGCTGGGACAGGACCTTGTTTACTCTTTTTAGGTACTTTAACTCTGGACTTATACCAGAACAAGAATAGCGCCAAGAATAGAATTATCCCATTAATGCCCAAGAATCCAAGGAGGAATGGAATTTTCTCAGAGCCAATCCAGCCACGCATCATATTCAATAGGTTCATATACAATAAACCAACTAAGGCTGCGATAATAATATCGCCTGAGCGCCCTAAACGTGGATTCACGGAACCGAGAGGAATCGCCAATAAGGCCATATTCAAAGCCGCCCAAGGCAATGATAGACGCCACATTAATTGTGAATCACTCTTAGGATTATTATCCGCCAAGAGCGAACTAAAAGGACGTGCCTTAAGTTGTTCTTGAGCTTTAGCGCGGATTGCCTCTTCTGTGGTCCCCCCACTCTTATCTTCAATACGCATGCTACCAGAATCAAACTTAGACACTCGAAACTGTGCTGACTTAGGGCTCATATCATAGCGGCTACCAGGGCCTAAATCGATATAGCGTTCGCCTTTTTCGACATCTGTACGGAAGTTAGCATGGTCGGCCATAAGAATTGAAAACCACTCCGGATCTTCAGTAACCCGAGCGAATACCTTACCCATTTCATTTTCAGGATTGTCTGAGGGCTCAATAAAAAATACCCGACGCCCTGCATTCGTTTCAATAAATTGCCCCATCGCAATCTTAGAAAAGTCCGAACGCTGCTCATAACGCTGACGATACTCTTCAATCTGACGGTATGCCCAAGGCGAACTGACAGTCGTCAACACCGCAATTAATATGGCTACTGGAATCGCAACACGTAGCACAGGACGAATCCAATCATATAAGGAAACACCGCTGGCAAACCACACCACCATTTCGGACTCACGATAATTGCGAGAAATTGTGGTTAAGATAGCAATAAATAAGGAAACGATTAAAATGATGGGTAAGGCGGTGATACTTGAGAAGGCGGTAATACCAATCACGATATCCGCACCGATCGTACCCGCAGCCGCTTGACCTAAAAGTCGTACTAATAACACGCTCAACCAAATCACAATCAAGCTAGAGAAAATAACTCCCGCATGACTTAGAATTTCGGCGACAACTGAGCGTTTGAATAGCGACATAATGAAACTTAGGTAATAATAGCGTTAAGCAAACTATATGCAGAACACTTAACAAAAGGTGATTTAAGAATGCAATTTACCACACAAACTACCCGTTCGGTACAACAAATCAAAACACCAGCACTGTTCGTTGGTGTCTATACTGACAAGCAACTTAGCAACGCTGCTAGTATTATTGACACTGCCAGTGACGGCAGTATCCAAGAGGTTCTAAAAAAAGAATTTAAAGCCAAATTAGGTACTACTCTGGTCTTACGCAATCTTGCTGGCGTAAGCGCTGAGCGTGTCGTATTGCTTGGTTTGGGTGACAAGGCCGATTATAACGCGAATGCCATTTTGAAAGCACATTCTGCTGCTGCAGAATACCTAAAAAATGCTAATTTAAGTGAAGGTGTGAATACCCTACTTGCTGAAGAAGCCGGTGAAATCAGCCTAGTTGAGCGCGCTCGCCTAGCTGCACGTGCCTTCACCTTAGCGACCTATCAATACGACACGACATTTAGTAAAGCCCCTGATCCAATTAGCCTCAAGAAATTGATCAATGTGATCGAGGATAAAAGCTTAGAGAAAGAGACCAAACAAGGCCTTGCGCAAGGTAGCTCGATTGGTAATGGCATGAACTTAACACGCCACCTAGGTAACCTCCCACCGAACTATTGCACACCAACATTCTTAGGCAACCAAGCTAAAGTGCTTGCCAAAGAATTTAAAACTCTACATGTCGAAGTGCTCGAGAAAAAACAAATTGAAGCCTTAAAAATGGGTTCTTTCCTCTCGGTCGCAGCAGGTTCAGACCAAGCGCCTCGTTTTATTATTATCAAGTACAAACCTGCTGGTAAAGTAGCGAATGATAAGGAACAAAAACCTATCGTCCTAGTGGGCAAAGGTGTAACCTTTGACACGGGTGGCATTTCACTCAAACCTGGCTTAAATATGGATGAGATGAAGTACGATATGTGTGGCGCGGCTACCGTACTAGGCACCATGCGTACGATTGCAGAGCTCGGCCTACCGCAAGAAGTTATTGGTCTAATTCCAGCGACAGAAAATATGCCTAGCGGCCATGCCACAAAACCAGGTGATGTGGTCACCAGTATGTCAGGTCAGACCATCGAAATCTTGAACACCGATGCCGAAGGTCGTTTAATCCTATGTGATGCACTTACCTATGCTGAGCGCTTTAAACCTGAACTGGTGATTGACGTGGCGACACTGACAGGCGCTATTATTGTGTCTCTTGGCTACATCAATACTGGTGTATTCGCTAACGATGATACTTTAGCACAAGAATTGGTTGCTGCAGGTAAGCAAGCGAATGACACCGCTTGGCATATGCCCTTACAAGAGCCTTATCAAGAGCAATTGAAGAGCAATTTTGCTGATATGCAAAATATTGGTGGAATGCCTGCTGGCTCAGTAACTGCAGCCTGCTTCCTATCGCGCTTCACTAAGTCTTACCCTTGGGCACACTTAGATATTGCCGGTACCGCATGGACCAGTGGTAAGGACAAAGGCGCAAGTGGTCGCCCTGTCCCGCTACTTGTTCAATTCCTGCTTAACCGCCACGCTCAATAATAGGCGCTATGACACGAATTGATGTAGCTCATGGTGCCAGCCACCGCTTGCAAGTCGCCGCCAATACGGTATTTAAGCAATACCGTAATGGTCAGGCGGTTTGGGTGTACTGCACCGACTCCAAGCGGCTAGAGGCTTTTAGTAGACTACTTTGGTCTATCGAAGACATTGAGTTTGTGCCCCACCAAGCGATTCAGGAAGGTGTGGGCAGCTGCTTGGTACAATTATGTCAAGACGATCCCGCTCAGTACTTGGCTCAATGGGAGCCAAGCTCAGAGCACACTAAAAAGCCCATGCTGCTTAATTTAGACCTGCAATGTCCGCCTAATTTCACAGCCTTTGAGCGTGTTTTAGAAATCGTCTCAACACATCCTGCCGATCAAGAGTATGCACGCCAACGCATTCAGCAATATCGTCAGACAGGGATTAAGCCCGTCTTCCATTCATTAAATACCTAACCGTCGCTAGTAAGTCGCTAGTAGCTCTCAGAACTTCTTGCTCCCGTTTGCAGGAACCATTAGTCATCATAAGGTCATTGCTACTGTAATATAATGAAAAATCTATGGTTCTGTTTAACCCTAACATCAGCAAAAAATATTGGCTAAACAGATAGAATCCAGTACAATTTCAGGTAATTGTCAGTTTTTAATTCACTCATGATAAATCTTTGGAGCCTCAATGAGCAATTTTGACCAGTTTTCACGTCCTAGCGACTTAAATCAGAGTAGTCAGTTGGTACGTAATAAGGTTTTACGTAACACCTATATGCTACTTGCCCTCTCACTTATCCCAACCGTGATTGGTGCGGTATTAGCCATGCAAATTAATTTATTTGCTGGTATGTCACCATGGGTAAGTACAATTATCTTCTTTGCGGGTGCCTTCGGTTTAATGTACCTAATCGAGAAGAACAAGCACAGCAGCATGGGTATTGCCTTCTTGCTCATGTTCACCTTCTTTATGGGCTTGATGTTATCGCGCATCCTCACTGCTGTCCTCAGCATGAGTAATGGTGGCGATATTATTACCATGGCATTTGGCGGTACGGCAGTAATTTTTGCTGTGATGGCAGGTATTGCGACAACCACCAAGCGTGATTTTACCTTCATGAACAAAGCGCTCATGATTGGTGTCGTTGTGGTGATTTTAGCGGCAATTGCAAACATCTTCTTGCAGATGCCTGCCCTTACCTTAACCGTGGCTTCATTAGCTGTGATTATCTTCTCTCTTTTGATGTTAGTCGATATTCAACGCATTGTGAACGGTGGTGAAACTAACTACATCTCTGCAACCTTAGCACTTTACTTAGACATCTATAATGTCTTTGTAAGCTTATTGCAGATCTTAGGCATTGTTGGTGGTGACGACTAATCTCTTATCGCCCTGACTCACGCCTTAGTGAACAGCCCCATCTATAGACAAAGCCGTCAGCACTAAAACTGACGGCTTTTCCATACTAAAATGGGATAGGCTTAACGCCCACTATCCCTCCTACTTTCTAAGGCTTCGTTCTAATACCACCTGGTACTTCTTCCTAAAGCTTCCTAGTACCCACCCGTAATTTCCTTATCGCTTGGGTATTCTACCGTATAGCTTTGCTTAATAACTTGCTTCTCTTGCGGTTTTAAGGTCACGACATATTGATAACGACCAAACTCATCAAGTTTCTGATTCTTAGGCTCAAGCACCTTGATCTTAATATCCTCATGTTGAGAACTTGGAATCAGATCATAGACAGTCACCTCTACAGGCTCTTGACGTTGATTACTCAATGAATAGCTATTATCCGTGCGTATTACCTTAGTCTTATTAATAATCCCACTATTCTCCTCAAAACGCTTAGTTGGTTCACGCTTAGCGATAATGGTTTGATCCTCACCCAACATTTGCTTGAAAGACTGCTCAGGCAAGAGCATCGGTAAGTTACCTGTACCGACAAGTTTGCCATCACTAAAACTGAGCAAATCCCCAGGAAGCAATGGATAATCCAAGGTATTTTTACCTTCAACAGTCATGAGAACTTTATCATTCCAGAAGCCTGGGTAGTAAGCATATTCAGGTTTGACAGTTTGCTCGGAGCGCGAGATATGCACAGTTTGTTGTTGCGGACCTGATGGGATTACGACTGGTGAGCTAATCGTAAAGGTACTCGCTACGCTTGCTGAATCTACTTGAGCCTCAGGTCGACTTGCCTGTTTCGTTTCGATCATAGTATCTGCTTGCGCCTCTGCTACCGCTGCAGGCGCGGCACCCATCGCCATAGGTGCACGTGCCATATTAACTGAACGCTCTCGCACGAGTTTAGGCTCTGGTTTAAAACGAATAAATTGCGGCAAAATGTCTGGTACAACACCAACCTGCATAGGACGTCCAGTGGAAAAAGCGATCTTAATATCACGCCAGTCTTCAGCTGTTTGTTGGCTCACCTTCGCCGCATAATCTAGGCTTAAGGCATGGGTTTGTGTATCGTAATGAAGTTGATAGCTAGGCGTCCAGGAAGCTCCCCAACTGTAATAACTCAGATCTAGAGTCTGTGGCCCGGCTTTATCCACCTGCACTGTCACACGATAAGCATAGCTTTGCTGGCCCTGTTGGGCAAGAAGCTCATCATAATCAGCTTGAATCGCAGCGAGTTTTTCCTCTTCCTCTTGCTTGCGCAAACTCAAGTTTCGTTGTTCCTTATGTAGTTGCGTGTAACTCTGGCGAGAGTATGTTTGCATCTGCTCGAGTTCTTGTACGCTGAGTGCCTGATTTGACTGGGCAATACCTTTTTGCATGCTTTCAAGTAAGGCTAATTGGGAATCAACAACACTGATTTCATCATTAATCTCATCCAAGACTAACTGCTGTGCATCACGTTGCTGGCGTAAATTTTTAAGGCCTGGGCTTGGATAACGCTGTACGTCCTGAGCCTCAACACCTTGATTAAGAATTTGCATGCCAGCAGTACCGGTGGCTGAAAAACTCACACTTTGCAGATTGCTATGCTGAGAGAAATTACGGAAATAAAGTTCATGCGTACCTAGCGGCAAATCAATCTGTGCTTGGCGCTGAATCCATGCTTGATCTGGGTAGACCAGTACTTGGGCGACGTGAGAGTCAATATCAAAGCTTGCCGCTTGCACCGTAGCGGGCACTAAAGCTGTCGCCATAAAGCCTAATTGCGTGAAGAGTAATGAAGCTGCAAGGGGAGTAAATTTCATAATCAGTCCTTAGAAAATAACAGGCAATTAAGCCATACTACTCAGCGTAACGACACGTCACAGCAGCAGGCAAACCATGTTCTTATTACTATAGACTGATTAAGATTGATTAAGTTCCCGATACGGGTGCTTCGATTGTAAGACTTTATGAATGTGTATTCATCGTTTGCACCACAATCTGTATTCCTCTCAAGGACTGTACGACTTTTCGAGTGCTTAACTCACGTTGCTCTAAGACCTCATCTAGGCGCTCTCGCAGCATACGACGTAATTTGGCTTCTTGACTTAAGTCGTTAAAATCGGGTTCAGCTTGGTCAAAGCCATAACCAATTTCTTTTAATAAAAACCATTCAAAGCGTCGTAACACACTACGTTCATCAGCGCCTTGGGTCAGCAAACGCAGAGCGAGATGGTATTCGTCGTAAAGATAGGGATGTGCATCTTCTTTAGCGAGGCAACGTAGCAAGAGCTCATTCATATACCAAGCAGACATCATATTGCGTGGTGCTAAGGTAATTAAACCAGCGAGTTCTGCTCGTGTAATAGTTTTAACTTCAGCTTGTCCAGACCAAGAGATCTGTAAGGGTTGAAAGTGCGAGAGTATTGGGCGCATCACCGAATATGGTCGCTTAGCACCCTTAGCAATCCCAGCAATTAGACCATGCTCACGCGTGAATAAAGTAGCAATAACTGAGGTTTCGCTCCAAGCAGTTGCCTGTAGTAAAAAAGCATCCGCTTCATGAACACGGTGAACCCGTTTACTCATATCCTAAATCACGCAAAGCACTTTCTTTTTCTGACCAGCCTTTGCGGACTTTAATATAGACTTCAAGGAAAACTGGCTTGTCCAGTAACTCACGGATATCTTGACGTGCCTCAGTAGCAATACGCTTCATATGCATGCCTTTGGCGCCCAGTAGGATAGGCTTATGGCTTTCACGCTCAACAACAACGCAAGCATGGATATGCGCCCCATTCTCGTCTTCATCCCATTTCTCAATTTGCACTGTGCTGGAATATGGTAATTCATCACCAACTAGGCGGAAAATCTTCTCACGGATCAGTTCGGCGGCAATAAAGCGCACAGAACGATCAGTCATGGCATCTTCTTCAAACATAGGCTCACCTTCAGGCAAGCGAGACGCAATCTCATCAAGCAAGGTATCGAGTTGAATTTTCTTCACGGCACTTAAGGGCACGACCGCATCATAAGCAAACTTACTTAAGATCTTAGTGGTGAAGGCAAACATCTCGTTCTTGTCCTTCAGTAAATCGACCTTACTGATGACGAGGATACATTTCTTATTACTCGGTAGGAGCGGCACAATATTCTCATCACCTTCGCTCCACTTACCCGCTTCCACCACATGTAAAACCACATCCACATCGGCAAGAGCTTGGGTGACAACGCGGTTCATCATACGGTTCATAGCACCGCCATGACGCGTCTGAAAACCTGGTGTATCAACAAATACAAACTGCTCATTCTCGCGTGTCAAGACACCATGAATACGGTGGCGTGTCGTCTGTGCTTTGCGCGAGACAATGGATACTTTTCCGCCAATCAGCGCATTACTCAGTGTGGACTTACCCACATTAGGACGTCCCACAATGGCAATAAAACCTGTCTTAAAGTGTTCCTGATTAGTCATTTCTCTCTTGCTCCACAGCAACGGGTAAGGTTAATTGCATCACGGCACGTTTCGGTTTAGCGCCGCTTTTCTTACTGGGTAATACTTGCTTTAATTGTTCTATCACTAACTTAGCTGCACTCTGCTCTGCATTGCGTCGGCTACTACCTGTAGCTGAAGCTGCAATGGATAAGTCTGGCACACTACACTCAACTTCAAACTGCTGATCATGTGCTGCACCCGTTGTCGCCGTCACCGTATATTGTGGTAAGGCCATCTTACGTGCCTGCAGCATTTCTTGTAAAAGCGTCTTCGCATCCTTGCCTAAGGTTGAGAAATCCACTGACTCTAAGAGCGGCTCATAAAGGCGCTCAATAACTTGCTGAGCCTGTTCGATACCTTGATCTAAGTAGATAGCACCAAAGATCGCTTCCATCGCATCAGCGAGAATTGAGGGGCGTCGAAAACCACCACTCTTAAGCTCACCCTCACCTAGTAATAAAACATCAGACAGCTGCAACTGATGCGCCAAGTCTGCTAAGGTTGACTGGTTGACTAAGCTTGAACGAATGCGCGATAAATCCCCTTCATCTTGCTGGCTTAGTCTCTTGAATAAAAGCGATGCCACAGAGAAGTTTAAAATTGAATCACCTAAAAACTCCAAGCGCTCATTATGCTGTGCGCTATAACTACGATGTGTCAAGGCTCGACTGAGTAAAGACTCAGTACGAAACTCATAGTGTAAACGTTGCTGTAATTGCTTTAACTTCATATTATTGGAACGAACCTATACGGCTAAATTCACCAAAATTCATCCAGATAAAAAAGGCTTTGCCGACGATATATTTGTCAGGTACAAAACCCCAGTAACGACTATCTTGGCTACTATCGCGATTATCCCCAACCATAAAATAATGACCTTCAGGTACCTTACATTCAACGGTTGTCTCAGCGTAACTGCAACTCTCTAGATTAGGGAAGTTAATCATAGGACGGAAATAAGATGGATTAGGTAGCAGCAATAAATCATGTTCTACACCACCTATTTTTTCTGTATACCGTGTTGGATTCCCGCCTTGTTGCGAAGGATTAACATAAGGTCCAACTGCATCCATCGCCACAAGCTCACCATTAATCAATAAGCGCTTATTCTCATAGCGTACTGTGTCACCCGCTACACCGACCACACGCTTAATATAGTCAACGCTTGGATCAACAGGATAACGGAAAACCACGACATCACCACGTTGCGGGTCGCCCAGAGGAATAATTTTCTGGTCAATCACCGGTAGGCGAATGCCATAGCTGAACTTATTCACCAAAATCATATCGCCACTTTGTAGCGTGGGTAACATAGAGCCCGAAGGAATTCGAAAGGGTTCAACCACGAAGGAACGTAGGACGAAAACCACTAAAATAATCGGAAAAAAGCTAATCGCATATTCCACAATCTTAGAGCGATGCTGATCGGCATCCTGTGCACCATATTCTGCAATACGACGTGGTTTTAAGACCCATTTATCTAGGAGCTTAATGGTCCACGTAACGATTAATAGAATCAGAAAGATTAAGGCGAAATTCATAACAAGGTTTCTCAAGGCTTATTTGTCTTCAACTTGCAAAATAGCGAGGAAGGCTTCTTGTGGAATTTCCACACTACCTACTTGCTTCATGCGCTTCTTACCAGCTTTTTGTTTTTCCAGCAATTTCTTCTTACGTGTAATATCACCGCCATAACACTTGGCCAATACGTTTTTACGTAAGGCTTTGACATTTTCACGAGCAATAATTTCAGCACCAATCGCCGCTTGTACCGCCACATCATACATCTGACGAGGAATCAGGCCACGCATCTTAGATACCACCTCACGACCACGATAACGTGCTACTGAGCGGTGAACAATCATAGATAAGGCATCGACCTTATCACCGTTAATCAAGAGGTCTACACGCACTACATCGGCACTACGATATTCAAGGAACTCATAGTCCATTGAGGCATAACCACGTGAGACAGATTTTAGCTTATCAAAGAAATCTAGCACCACTTCAGCAAGCGGTAACTCATATTGTAAATGCACTTGACGACCGTGATAAGTCATATTCTTCTGAATACCACGCTTGTTATTACACAAGGTCATCACTGGACCAACATACTCTTGTGGCATAAATAAGGTGATATTCACAATCGGTTCGCGAATATCATTAATCTGACCAACTTCAGGCATGCGGGCAGGACTATCAATCATCACCACTTCACCATCATTGGTCTCTACTTCGTAGACTACCGACGGTGCTGTGGTGATAAGGTCCATATCGAATTCACGCTCTAGGCGTTCTTGCACGATTTCCATGTGCAATAAGCCTAAGAAGCCACAACGGAAACCAAAGCCAAGCGCTTGGGATACTTCAGGCTCGAACATCAGTGCCGCATCATTCAGTTTTAGTTTCTCAAGAGAATCACGCAGCTGATCATACTCACTGCTTTCTACTGGGTAGAGCCCAGCAAAAACCTGTGGTTTAACCTCTTTAAACCCTGGCAAAGGCGTAGCAGCAGGCTTGCCGCTAATGGTAATGGTGTCACCCAC
>CAYFVY010000022.1:11356-19841 GCA_964346715.1 uncultured Pelistega sp.
CAGTTCCTTAATGCCGGTAATGACAAAACCCACCTCACCCGCTGATAATTGAGGACGTGGCGATGATTTCGGTGTAAAGACCCCCACTTGTTCAACCAAATGGGTAAAGCCTGAAGCCATGAAAGTGATTTTATCTTTGGGCTTTAAGACGCCATTCACAATCCGTACCAACATCACCACACCCACATAGTTATCAAACCAAGAGTCGATAATTAAGGCTTGTAATGGCTCGCTTGGATCGCCAACGGGTGGAGGAACTTTCTTGACAATGGTTTCAAGAATCTCATCAATTCCCATCCCTGTCTTCGCACTGGCCAATACCGCATCCTGCGCTTCAATCCCAATCACATCTTCAATTTCTTCACGAGCGGCTTCTGGTTCAGCCGAAGGTAGATCCATCTTATTTAAGACAGGAATCACTTCAACACCTAACTCAATCGCGGTATAGCAGTTAGCGACAGTCTGCGCTTCCACACCTTGGCTAGCATCCACCACGAGCAAAGCCCCCTCACAGGCTGAAAGCGAACGGCTCACCTCATACGAGAAGTCAACGTGTCCAGGGGTATCAATAATGTTGAGATTATAAATTTTGCCGTCTTGTGCCTTATATTCTAAGGAGGCGGTTTGGGCTTTAATCGTGATACCACGCTCACGTTCAATGTCCATTGAATCAAGTACTTGCTGCGACATCTCACGATCTGCGAGGCCGCCAGTACGCTGGATCAAACGATCCGCTAGAGTAGACTTACCATGGTCAATATGCGCAATGATAGAGAAGTTACGAATATGCTGCATTTATAAACAATAAAAAATAGTAAAAGAAAAAGGGCGCACTGCGCCCTTTTAGCGACAATAACATACTATTGTAACGTTATTTTGTCGGTGTGACAGTGACCCACTGACTTAAATTCGCACGTCGTACTAAAAGTGCTGCCGCTTTGTCTTTTGGCAAGTTCTTAACGAGCTCTAAATACTGGGCTACGGATTGAATTTCTTGATTATTAATCGTTAAGATTACATCGCCTTTCAATAGACCCGCTTGCTCAGCAACACCACTTACCTGTGTCACTAATACCCCACCTTTGACACGAAGCTCAGTTTGTTTTGCCACCGACAAAGCACTGACGGTCAAGCCAAGGCGGTCTTCAGCAATCACGTTAGGGGTAGCGGGTTCCTTCTTAGCCACACCTGGCTCACCTGGCATTGCTTCAGTAGTAATATTGAGTGACTCAACCTTGCCACGACGCCACACCTCGATAGGTGTTGTTGTGCCTGGCTTGGTCTGACCCACTAAGCGTGGCAAATCACTCCATTTCTTAATTTTTTCACCGTTAAAGCTAATAATCACATCACCAGAAGCAATACCTGCTTTTTCAGCTGGGCTATTCGGCTCAACATTACTCACTAAAGCACCGGTCGTATCACTCAAGCCTAGAGCATCAGCCACCTCTTTCTGCACTTCACCAATCATGACACCAATTCGACCACGTTGTACCGAGCCGGTGTCTTTGAGTTGTTCGACAACTTTTAAGGCCTCATTAATTGGGATGGAGAAAGAAATGCCCATATAACCGCCACTACGCGTGTAAATCTGGGTATTCACACCAATCACACGGCCTTGAAGGTCAATCAATGGACCGCCCGAGTTACCTGGATTAATCGCTACGTCAGTCTGTACAAAAGGTAAATAATCCCCAGTATCACGATTAATCGCACTGACAATACCCGCAGTCACTGTTGACTCTAAATCATAGGGTGAGCCAATAGCTAAAACCCACTGCCCTTTTTTCAAGCCATCAGAATTACCCATCTTTAATGGCTGTAGGTCTTTTGCTTCAATTTTCAATAAGGCTAAATCGGTACGTTTGTCCGAACCCACCAAGGTAGCCGTATGCTCTTTACCATTATTCAAGGTTACGATCACTTTCGATGAGCCATCAACCACATGTTGATTCGTGATGATGTAGCCATCTTCTGAAATGATAAAGCCTGAACCAATACCGCTTGGTACATCACGTTGTGGCGTATCTTGACGCGGATTATTGCGGCGCGGTGACGGTGGGGCAAAATCAGGACCAAAGAAGAAGCGGAAAAACTCATCGGGATCATCCGAGCCAAAGTCAAAACCACTGCTGCGACGACGCTCAGGCGCCATCGTACGAATATTCACCACGCCGTTCTCTGTGGCCGTCACAATCGATGTGAAATCAGGCAGGCCATACACTAAGGGTGCTAAAGCCTGTTCAACTGGCAAAGGCATAGGGGCAGGCGTCGGGGTTTCCGCCATAGAGGCTGAACCTAGCGCGACACTCAATGCTAAAGCTACTTGGGTTAAATTTTTTGTAAACATGAACATACTTCCTAAATTTTATTGATTCACTACAGGCGGAATAAATGTCGCTGAGGTCGCTACATCCTTAAGAGTTTTCATCGGCATCATGCCGGTCGCCATAACAATATAATCATCGACTCGATGCGCATACATAGCCGTATTCCGCATAGACATCGCTGGATTAATCGTCAGGAGTTTCTCTTGCTCACTCAACTTCTGAATAAAGATCGAAAATACCGACAAACCATCACTCAATACTAGCTGAATAGTCGACGGTGACGTCCCTGTTTCTAATTGCTGACTACTTATCATTTCAAAACCATCAGGAAAGCTAAAGCGCCAACCTGCTTTTTGTGTATTAATAGACACTCTGTCTGGTGTCTTAACTAAATGCGAAGCCAATTCGAGCGATGGCTGTACTTGCGCAACATCCACATCAGCACCAAACTGCACTTCATTAAACCGACTATAGACCAATAAACGCTTACTCTGGTCAATCAAATGTCGCTCTAATAAAAGATTATTTGCCACATCAACACAGAGATACCAATTGGGTCTATCAAGCTCAATAGATATCACACTATATGGGGTACATAGTCTACCAGCCAAGGGTTTTGACTCGCTTAATTGAAACCCACGGTAATATTTATTTAAATCCGTTGAGGTAAACAAAATCGCTGGAAACTGCGCCTTAATCGGACTTACCGCATACGCAATAGGCGTACCACTTGGCTGATTAAGCACTAACTCATACCATTCTTGGTTTTGACGAATCAATTCAATACCTGGATAGGCTGAAGACCAGGTTTTTTGCTTGAACCCTAAACCGTCTTGCACCGAAATTGTCTGAATATTTTCAATATGGTGCCCATTAGATAAGGTATATGAGCCTCGATAATCAATACTCTTCGCCGCTTGCTCGATCTGCTGAAATAAGGCATTTAAATCCTCAACCTGCTTAGCAAAACTCACTGCTGGCACATTCTGCGCGTAAGTCACCGAGCTACTTGCCGCAAACAAACCTAAAGAGAGAACTGCCCACACACAATAGATCAAGGCAGATAGCGCCAATTGCCCTAGAGCTTGCCGGCTGAGAAGCCTGTTAAGATTCGTATTGAGCAGTTTAATTGATCGACTAATTGCGCACTGATTTGAGCCGAAATTTGAGCGCCTAGTCAGGAAACGAGTCGTGTATCCACGGGACTGTATCATGGTGCCGATACCCCCCGTAAACTGACTGGCATAGTCAAACGCTGAGCTGCTGTTCGCTCATGTTGTTGAATTAAGTTGCGAACGACATTCTGTCCAAAATCTTGATTGGCTTGATTAAAGGCCTCTTGCTGCTCACTTGGCGGCGCCATAAATTCCTTAATAAGGACCGCCTTATCAGTACCCAATGCTAAGAACAAGCCCGTATCTGGGCTATGCACCACTGGTTCTTCAGCCAAGCGAGCGCTGGTTGGGGCAGCTTGCTCACTACTTTCCGCATGCTGTGCCATTGCACGAATGGGTGCCGCTGGACGCGCCATCGATACGGCAGCAGGAAGCGGTTCCACAGACTCTTCAACGGGGTCCTGAACAAACAACCAGACTCCTACACTAAGCACAAGACTAGCGGCAATACTTAAGCCCCATGGCCATAAAGAGTTACGTTGTGTATGGTGTATAGGTTCTTGCTCTAAGGCTTTACTAAGGCGCGCATAAAACATTTCCGAAGGTTGAAAAGCGAGTTCTTGATGACGCAATACATCACCGATCAGATGATACTGATCCCAAACTTGACGACCATAGGGCATATCCAAATTCATGGGGTCAAAATCTGTCGGTTCATTATCCATTAAGACCGATACAGATTCGTCCCAGCTATTTTCAGCCAATTTGTCCTCAGAACTCTGTACTACCACCTTTTGTCTCCGCCTTGCAATAAGACTGGTTTTAAGCGGGCTGCAACTGCTTCTCTTGCCCTAAAAATACGCGAACGTACCGTACCGACAGGAGTTTGCATCTGCTTAGCAATATCATCGTAACTTAAGCCTTCTAACTCACGCAACTCAAGTGCCCGGCGCAAATCTTCAGGCAACTCCGCCATTGCGTGCTCAATCGCCTGAACAATCTCTTGGTTCACAAGATGACTTTCAGGAGTTTGTATATCAATTAGACTTGGGCTGGTAGAAAAAGTTCCCTCTTCTAAGGTAATTTTTTCATCAGGCAATAAACTACGTTTGAGATTCTTCTCAACATAGGAGTGTGTACAGTTAATGGCGATGCGATATAACCAGGTATAAAAAGCACTCTCTCCCTTAAAGTTGGGAATAGCACGATAAGCTTTTAGAAAGGTTTCTTGTGCAATATCTTCAATTTCAGCAGGTTGACGCACCAAACGCGCAATGATGCTCATAACCTTACGCTGATATTTCAGCACTAAAAGATCGAAGGCTTTTTTGTCACCCTCTTGCACCCTTTTGACCAGACGCGTATCAATATCCTGCTCGTGCATACGCCAATCACCTTACCGCTAATTGCTGCCAACGCTTTGCTTGCAAAAGCACATTTAAACGGCGCCAAGCAGTCTTGCTCATAGAGAATTGCCACAGAGTTAAGCTACGTTGATGTCCTTGCATATCAAGTAATTGCACGTGATACCAAAAGGGACCACGCCAGGCTTGGTGCACTTGATAGTAAATAGTTTGTGTCCCTGATTGCCAAATCCAATCATGTGGACCAAAGCATAATCGAGCAGAGGCACTCACATTGGCAGCAGAGCTTGTCGCTGCAGCAAGCTGAGTTGAGGGGGATTTATTAAGAAGAATGACGACAATCAGACTAAGTAGTGCAGCATGCCAGCCAAATACGGCAAAAAGCGCAAGACTCAGTACAAGTGCCCGATAGAGCAGAAGAACTGGCGCTGGACGCAAGCGAATGACATGGGTCCAGCGCTGAGATAAGAGTTGTTGCTCTTGAAGCGCCAACTTAAACTCGTTTAACAATCATGGAACCGTTCGTTCCACCAAAGCCAAATGAATTAGATAAGGCATAATCAATTTTTAAATCACGCGCTTGATTTGCACAGTAATCTAAATCACACTCTGGATCTTGGTTAAAGATATTGATTGTCGGTGGTGAAACTTGATTATGTACTGCTAAGGTTGTAAAGACAGCCTCAATACCGCCTGCAGCACCGAGCAAGTGACCTGTCATTGACTTCGTTGAGTTCACGACGACTTTACGTGCATGATCGCCTAAAGCCAATTTCAAGGCTTCAGTTTCATTCTTATCACCGAGTGGTGTTGAAGTACCGTGAGCATTCACGTATTGAATTTGATCAACATTAATGCCGGCATTACGAATCGCATTCAACATACCGCGACGTGGACCATCACGGTCTGGTGCGGTGATATGGTGTGCATCCGAGCTCATACCATAGCCCACAAACTCACCATAAATACGTGCACCACGCTTAACCGCATGCTCGTACTCTTCAAGGACAACTACACCCGCACCTTCGCCCAGCACGAAACCATCACGGTCAACATCCCAAGGACGCGAAGCCGTTGCTGGATCATCATTACGTGTGGATAATGCACGCATTGCGGCAAAACCACCAATACCAAGTGGAGAAACGGTTGATTCTGCACCACCTGCAATCATCACATCGCTATCGCCATATTCAATTAAGCGTGCAGCGTCACCGATAGAGTGCAAACCTGTGGTACATGCAGACACGACTGCATAGCTTGGTCCCTTAAGACCTAACATGATAGATACTTGACCAGAAATCAAGTTAATTAAAGAGGCAGGAACGAAGTAAGGTGAAATACGGCGAGGGCCCTTAGCCAAGTACTCTGTCTGAGTTTCTTCAATACGGCTTAAACCACCAATCCCTGAACTCACGATAACACCGATACGCTCAGCATTCTCTTCAGTAATTTCTAGGCCAGAATCACGCCATGCATCAATTGAAGCCGCGATACCATAATGAATGAAGGTATCCATCTGCTTAACTTCTTTTGCACTGATGTATTGTGTTGCGTCGAAGCCTTTCACTTCACCTGCAATTTGTGAATTAAAGCCACTGGCGTCAAAACGAGTGATATTCGTGATGCCAGAGCGTCCATTAACGATATTATCCCATGCCTGAGCAATCGTGTTACCCACAGGAGAAACAATCCCCAAACCAGTAATTACAACACGTCTCTTCACTGAAGACTCCTACTTACTCTAGTTTTAAACTCTGTTTATTTATTAAGCGAAAAAAGCGCTTTGGAAAGATCCCAAACCTGTACGAATAAAGTATAGCCTGAATCGACTCATTAAGCGCTTCACTAACGTAATATGCGAGCAGCAATTTGCAAGCGCTAGTACGCAGGTAGATGACACTTAAGCAATTACGCTTAGCTTACGTTGATGAAAGACTTTCCAAAAACGCTCTTTGAAAAAAGCCCAGTGTTGCAAACGACAACACTAGGCTTTTAACGACTATTAGGCTTTGTGAGCTTCGATGAAATCAATCGCTTTTTGTACTGTTGTGATTGTTTCTGCTTCCTCATCAGTAATGTTTGCTTCGAATTCATCTTCGAAAGCCATCACTAATTCCACCATATCTAGTGAATCGGCACCTAAATCGTCAAGAAATGAAGATTCATTTTTGATTTCGGCTTCGCTTACACCTAACTGATTTGCGACGATTTTCTTGACGCGTTGTTCGATGCTATCCATTTAACTCTCCAAAAACGGGATCTAATCCCAAAAGTTATAGCCACTGCAAAGCAAACGGCTGTAATGACAAAAAACGATCTGATTAGTTTGGAAGGACTAATCAAACCATGAAACGATTGCAAAACTAGTTCTTGCTAGTTTGCATTTTATTAAAAATTAATAAACTTTTTGCTAAAAATTTATCAATCTGAAAAATTAAATTATCTGACCTTGACAAGCCTTGCGACTTGGTTTAGGACATATACATGCCACCGTTGACATGTAATGTTGTGCCTGTAATGTATGCAGCACCAGGACTAGCAAGGAAAGCCACGGCCTGAGCAATATCACTCGCTTGACCTAAACGACCCAAAGGAATCTGCGCCATTAACGCTTGTGTTGCATCTTCACCTAAAGCACGGGTCATATCGGTATCAATGAAACCAGGCGCTACACAGTTCACTGTAATATTACGGCTGCCGATTTCACGAGCAAGTGCACGGCTTAAACCAGCAACTGCTGCTTTAGCTGCAGCATAGTTAGCTTGACCTGGATTACCACTCTCACCAACCACTGATGTGACATTAATAATGCGACCACCACGGGCTTTCATCATCGGTTTAATTACACCACGGCATAGGCGGAATACCGCACTTAGATTGGTATCAATGACTGCGCCCCAATCCTCATCCTTCATGCGCATAATTAAGCCATCACGCGTGATGCCTGCATTATTCACTAAGATGTGAGGACCGCCCTCTTTGGCAAGTTCTGCTAATAAAGCATCACAGCCAGCCGCATCAGTCACATTCAAAACCACACCACGGCCACCCAAAGCGGATAGTTGCTCAGTAATCCCTTGCGCTCCCGCTTCACTTGTCGCCGTACCGACTACGGTTGCACCACGATTGGCCAATTCTAACGCAATCGCTTGACCTAGACCACGACTAGCACCGGTAACGAGAGCAATTTGACCATTTAAATCTTTGTCTGACATGAATTTTATTCCTTTTTACTTAAGCTGGCTTTAACACTTTCTAATGAAGCAGGATCATTAATCGCGAGAGCCGTTAGTTCAGGTGCAATACGCTTAACAAGACCACTTAACACCTTACCTGGACCGCACTCAACAATATGTGTCACACCTTGAGCTTGCATGGCTTGAATAGTTTCAACCCAACGCACAGCATGCCAAGCTTGACGTACAAGCGCGTCTTTAATGCCAGCGACGTCTTTAATTATAGCGACATCAACGTTATTAATAACGTCAATCGATGGCGATTGCATCTCAAGCTCAGCCAAGGCCTGCTCTAAGACTTGTGCCGCTGGTTGCAATAAAGAAGAATGGAATGGTGCAGATACTGGTAACACTAAGGCACGTTTAGCACCCGCTTGCTTGGCCAAATCGCAAGCACGCTCAACGGCAGCTTTACTACCTGCGATCACAACTTGTGCTGG
>CAYFVY010000023.1:0-19795 GCA_964346715.1 uncultured Pelistega sp.
ATACGTTGACGGCTTGGGCTCAGTTGCATGAATTCGGGGCTATCTTTAAGGGCTTTGTAATGCGTGTATAAGTCCTTATTCAGGCCTAGCCATGTTGAGTGCTCAGTAACTTTAGGCAGTACTTGATTATAGGCTTCACGCAACTCAGGCGTATTTACTACTGCATTAAGATGATTAATCACATTCCATGCACGCCACAAAACTGCTGACTCGTATTCGATTGGGTCGACAAAGTTTTGCCAGGTTTGTGGGTGCGGCTTAGCCGTTAACTCATTAATAAATGTTCTGTGCTTGAGAAGGAGCTCATCCATAGCAGGCACAATATGTTCTGCTTGAATTTGCGCATAATTTATAAATTGATCGATTGGGCTAAGTAATGGATTTTGATTCATACACGCTATAAAAGTAAAGTAAAACTAGAGTTGGCGCTCGGCTGACTCGATGGTATTTACGAGTAACATTACAATGGTCATAGGACCGACACCGCCAGGAACAGGGGTAATTGCACCAGCAACTTCAGCGGCTTTGGCGAATTCCACATCCCCACGAAGTTTGCCATCGGCACAGCGATTAATACCTACGTCAATAACGACGGCACCTGGTTTAATCATATCGCCTTTGATCATTTCTTCACGACCGGTGGCCACAACTAATATATCAGCTCGACGCGTATGTGCGGCAAGGTCTTTAGTTTTCGAGTTGCAGATGGTTACAGTGGCGCCTTCTTTTTGCAGTAAAAGAGCCATTGGTTTACCAACAATATTACTTGCACCTACGATAACTGCTTCAGCACCACGAATAGTGGTGTTTTGAGACTCTAACATCTTCATTACACCATAAGGGGTACACGGAATAAAACGAGGATTACCCGTCATTAATGCGCCGGCATTGCTGATATGGAATCCATCAACGTCTTTTTCAGGGGCGATAGTATCAATCACCGTTGTTGTATCGATGTGAGCGGGTAGGGGGAGCTGCACGAGGATGCCATGTAAGTCAGGATCCTGGTTAAGGCGACGAATCTGCTCGAGCAGTTCTTCTTGAGTCATACTTGCTGGAAATTGCAACACTTCACTGCGTAAACCTAAGGCTTTAAAGGTATTCGCCTTGTTGTTCACATAGACCGCAGAGGCTGGATCATCCCCAACTAAGATGACGGTCAGTGCAGGAATGATATTGTTTGCTTTTAGCTTCTCAATACGAGGCGCTAAGGATTCTTTAATTGAAGCAGCTAAGGCTTTACCATCAATAATTTGAGCAGTCATGCTTATTCCTTCGACGAGTTAGAGCCTAAAGCGACTTTCATCAGGTCGGCGACAGTGGATACTTGAAGTTTTTCCATAATATTGGCACGATGCGCCTCAACGGTTTTGATACTAATATTCAAATCATCGGCAATTTGCTTATTCAGGCGACCAGCCACGATACGGCCAAGTACTTGTTGTTCACGTGAGGTGAGCTTGTTTAATAATTCTTCATTGGCACGTTGATGTTGAGCAGCACTTGCGCGAGCTTGAGCTTCGTGCGTTAAACGAGCAATGACGTCTTGAATTTCGCTCAGGTTAAAAGGCTTCTCAATAAAGTCAACAGCACCTTTTTTCATCGTGCTTACAACCATTGGCACACTACCGTGGCCAGTGATAAAGACAATGGGGATTGTCGCTTTACGGGCATTCAATTCTTCTTGCAGTTGCAGACCAGACATGCCAGGCATGCGTACATCGGTGATTAAGATGCTAACGATTTTAGAGTCATATTTATCTAAGAATTCTTCACCGCTGGCAAAGGTTTGTACTTGATAGCCATTGGTCTCGAGTAAGAAGCGTAAAGAATCGCGTACGGCATCGTCATCGTCAACAATATAAATAGTACTGCTATTGGTATTCATGAATTATCCTTAGTTGATAAATTGGGTGTTGGTACTGCGTTAGTAAGGGTGGCAAACGGCAGACGGAAGCGGAAGATAGTGCCACCACTTGGATTAGGCTCGGCCCAAAGTTGACCATTATGAGACTCAATAATAGTGCGACAGATATTTAAGCCCATGCCGAGGCCTTCGGACTTGGTACTAAAAAACGGCTCGAATAAGCGCTCTGGGTCTTTAAGCCCATGGCCACAATCAAGTACGGATACGAGCACCTCTTTGGGGAGTCGAGTGACTTTGATTTCGAGTAGTCTTTCTGTCGATTGGCTCATTGCCTCCAAGCCATTTTTGATTAAATTAAATAAAACTTGTTCGATAAGAATGGGGTCTGCGTAGACCTCAGGTAGGTCTTCTTCAATTTCCTCATTTATCTTTATACCATGCTTGCGTGCATCGATTTCAGCCAAATCAAGGACGTTAGACACAATACGTCGTATAGAAACATTCTGGCGGCGCGGATCGCTACGCTTCACAAAAGAACGTATACGGCTAATGATTTTGCCTGCTCGTGATGCCTGTGCGGCAGACTTTTCCAAGGCGGTAATCAGCATCGGATTATCGGTTTGCCCCGATTGTAGTAAGTTCATCGCCGCGGTATTGTAATTCACGATGGCGGTAAGTGGCTGATTAAGCTCATGCGCAAGGCTTGAAGCCATTTCGCCCATAGTAGTTAAACGACTGGTGATTTGAATTTTCTCTTGTTGATTGCGAGACTCTTGCTCATGTTTTAAGCGCTCGGTGATATCGCGAGCAACTTGCAAACGTACTTTACGGCCATCTGTCCAACTCAAGGTGCGATGATGAACCTCGAACCAAATATTAACGGAAGCAATAAAATGCGTATTCGATTCATCGTCGCCTTCACCTGCACGTAGAAGCTCTTCGTGCCCAGAAGGTTGTGAGCCGAATAAGCGACGGTACGTGCGGTTAGCAAACAGTAATTCAATCCCATTCGGTGTGTCCACAGCGACTGAAATGGCATCATCTAAACCTTCAAGCACGGTCATAAAGCGCTCGTGAGCAGCAGAGAGGGCCTCACGCACTCGTTTAGGCTCGGTAATGTCCGTCATGGACGTCATCCAACCAATTTGCTTACCATTCGGATCGCGTAAAGGTGAAACATACATACGCGCTGTAAAACGTGAGCCATCGCGGCGTTGTACTTCAAGCTCTAAACCGGAGTTAGGTGTCTTACCGGCTAATAGAGTCTCCATCGTCCGCATATGCTCTTGATGACGACCCGGTATCCAATAGGGGAAGGGTAGAGATGTGCCGATTAAGTCAGTCTCATCCCAACCAATCAGTCGACAGAAGGCAGGATTAACGTAAATCATACGACCTTGCATATCAAGAACACGCATCCCTGTGGACATGGAGTTCTCCATAGCTCGTCTAAAGATAGTTTCAGCCTCAAGCGCCATCTCAGTTCTTACCCGCTGACGTGTATTACGCCACATCAATAATAGACTAATAATAATGATGCCAGAGAGGGCGATGATGAGTAGATTAATACGTTGTTTTAAGGGCTCATTGTCTGGTACAAAATAGGGCAAAAGCTCCATTTGAATTTTTTGTACACTAAAAAATAATGCCATGACAACAATAAATAGAACAAGGACAAAGACAGGGGTAATCCAATACAGGCTACGTGATTTTGTCTTGTTGCTAAGACTTGACTGTGATAAAGCTTTAAGAGGTGATTCTTGCATGAGTTCTGGCGTAATTTTATACATCGTTATTGTAAGAGATCCGATCCTATTTTGTTTTGTTTAAAGGCTTTTAGGGTTAATTCCCAAGCATTTCTCATAATATGGAATATGTTATCAGTATATAAAAAAAGTTTATCATATTTCTAGTTTTATAAAATAATCGTGTCATAATAAAAAAGTAAGCTAAATGTCATCTGTCAATTAGGGCAGCTAGTAATATTGTGCAGTATAGACAATTGGTACATTAAGCGTATAAATAACAAAATTTCATAGGAGCAATACATGGCTACGAATAACCATCCTCTAGATGTAGATGCTGTGGAGACCAAAGAATGGCTTGAAGCGTTAGAAGCTATTCTTGATCGCGAAGGTCCAGAACGTGCACACTTCATTATTGAAAAACTTACTGAATTGGCTCGTCGTTCAGGTGCCGATATCCCTTACTCACCAAATACCGCTTATATCAATACGATTCCTCCTGGTTTAGAGCCAGCTTACCCAGGCGATTTAAGTTTGGAAGCGAAGATTCGTACCTATATTCGTTGGAACGCGATGGCGATGGTGGTCCGTGCGAACAAACACGAGCCTGCTGATGGCGGTGACTTAGGTGGCCATATTGCTTCTTTTGCCTCGTTAGCAACCATGATTGCGACGGGTCAGCATCACTTCTGGCACTCTGAAACTGAAGATCACGGTGGTGACTTAGTTTACTTCCAGGGTCATAGTTCGCCAGGTATCTATAGCCGCGCTTTCTTAGAGGGCCGTTTAACTGAAGAGCAATTAAATCACTTCCGTCAAGAAGTTGATGGTAAGGGTCTATCTTCATACCCACACCCGAAATTAATGCCTGATTTCTGGCAGTTCCCGACCGTGTCGATGGGTTTAGGCCCATTGATGGGTATTTACCAAGCTCGCTTCTTGAAATATTTACATGCACGCGGTATTGCTGACACGAGCAAGCGTAAAGTATGGGTATTCTGCGGCGACGGTGAGATGGACGAGCCAGAATCTTTAGGTGCAATTAGCCTAGCTTCACGTGAAAAATTAGATAACTTAATTTTCGTGATTAACTGTAACTTACAGCGTCTAGATGGTCCTGTACGTGGTAACGGTAAAATCATCCAAGAACTTGAAGGCGACTTCCGCGGTAGCGGTTGGGACGTCATCAAGGTCATTTGGGGATCTTACTGGGATCCATTATTAGCACGCGACAAAGACGGTGTACTACGTCAAGTGATGGAAGACACGATTGACGGTGAGTACCAAGCCTATAAAGCGAATGATGGTGCTTACGTGCGTGAACACTTCTTCGGTAAAGACCCTCGCTTATTAGAGATGGTTAGCCGTATGAGCGATGAAGACGTATGGCGTTTGAATCGTGGTGGTCATGACCCACACAAAGTGTATGCTGCTTTTGATAAAGCGATGAAAGCTGATGGTAAACCAACCGTTATTCTTGCTAAAACCATTAAGGGTTATGGCTTAGGTGACGTGGTTCAAGCGAAAAACCCATCACACCAACAGAAGAAAATGAACGTAGAATCACTACGTGGTTTCCGCGACCGTTTCAATATTCCAGTAAGCGACGAGGAAATTGAGAAAATCCCATTCTATATGCCAAGCGAAGACTCTGCTGAAATGAAATATATGCATGAGCGTCGTCAAGCATTAGGTGGTTACTACCCACAACGTCGTGTGAATGCAGATGAGAAAATCAAGGTGCCAACCTTAGATAAATTTAGCAGCATTCTTGAGCCGACAGCTGAAGGTCGTGAGATCTCAACGACACAAGCCTTTGTTCGTTTCTTAAACCAATGTTTACGTGAAAAATCAATTTCAGATCGTATCGTACCAATTCTTTCTGATGAATCACGTACGTTCGGTATGGAAGGTTTATTCCGCCAAATCGGTATTTATGCACCAGAAGGTCAGAAGTACGTTCCAGTCGATAAAAACCAAGTGATGTATTACCGTGAAGCTGAAAATGGCCAATTGCTTCAAGAAGGTATTACTGAAGCGGGTGCATTCTCATCTTGGATTGCGGCTGCAACATCATACTCAAGCAATAACCGTATCATGATTCCGTTCTTTGTGTACTACTCAATGTTCGGTTTCCAACGTGTCGGTGACTTAGCTTGGGCGGCTGGTGATATGCAAGCTCGCGGCTTCCTATTAGGTGGCACTGCAGGTCGTACGACGCTTAACGGCGAAGGCTTACAGCACGAAGATGGCCATAGCCACATTATGTCTGGCTTGATTCCAAACTGCGTATCGTATGACCCAACATTTGCTCACGAATTAGCTGTGATTATGCAGCATGGTTTGAAGCGTATGGTTGAAGACCAAGAAAACGTCTACTATTACCTCACCATCATGAATGAAAACTACGCTCACCCAGGTCTTAAAGCCGGTGATGAAGAGGGTATTATTCGTGGTATGTATAGGCTCCAAGAAGGTGGTAAGCACTCTCTACGTGTTCAATTAATGGGCTCGGGTACAATCCTTCACGAATCAATCAAAGCAGCTAAGTTGCTTGAAGAAGAGTGGGATATCAGTGCCGATGTATGGAGTGTGACCAGTTTCACTGAATTGCGTCGTGATGGTTTAGATTGCAACCGTGAGAATCTGCTCCACCCTGAATCTAAAAATCCACGTGTGCCATACATCACACAATTATTAAGCAAGACAGAAGGTCCTGTTATTACCTCAACTGACTACGTTAAGTTGTTTGGTGATCAGGTTCGTGAATTTATCCCTGCAGATCGCACTTACCGTGTTCTTGGTACTGACGGTTATGGTCGTTCAGACTTCCGTTTCAAACTACGTGAGCACTTTGAAGTGGATCGTCACTTTATCGTTGTTTCTGCACTTAAAGCTTTAGCTGATGAAGGTAAATTACCGCACTCTAAAGTGACTGAAGCGATTAAGAAATACAACATTAATGTGGATAAAGCTAATCCTCACTATGCTTAATTAAAGGACGATGAACATGAGTACATTAATCGATGTCAAAGTCCCTGATATTGGTGACTTTAGTGAAGTTGAAGTAATTGAAATTTTAGTTAATGTAGGCGATACCATTGCTGTTGACCAGAGTTTAATCACTGTAGAGTCTGATAAGGCTTCTATGGAGATTCCTAGCTCTACAGCGGGTGTTGTGAAAAGCATTAAGGTTAATCTAGGTGACAAAGTAGCCGAAGGCTCAATCGTGCTTGAAGTTGAAGCTTCTGGTGCTGCTCAAGCATCAGCTCCAGCTGCGGCGGCCTCAGCACCGGCAGCTGCACCAACACCAGCGGCGGCTCCAGCTCCTGCTGCTGCCCCAGCCGCGGCAGGTGGTGTGCAAACTATTGAAGTGCCAGATATTGGTGATTTTAGCGAAGTTGAAGTTATTGAAGTACTTGTTAAAGCAGGTGACTCAGTTACCGTTGAACAAAGCTTAATTACCGTTGAGTCTGATAAGGCTTCGATGGAAATTCCTTCAAGCCACGCGGGCGTGGTGCAAGATGTCTTAGTTAAGGTTGGTGATAAAGTTTCTAAGGGCTCTAAAATCTTTACCGTCTCAGTGAGTGGTGGTGCTGCGGCATCTGCTCCAGCTGCGGCTAGCACTGCACCTGCTGCACCAGCAGCTATTGCAGAAGCAGAGCCTGTGGTTGCTCAATCAGTGGTAGAGCAAGGCGCCTTAGCGGCACAAGCCAGCGCAACAGCGAGTGAGTACCGTGTTTCACCGACAGCAGCTTATGCCTTAAGTCCGAGTCAAGCGCGTAACTTACCGCACGCCTCACCTTCAGTGCGTCAATTTGCTCGTGAGTTAGGTGTAGATTTAACTCAAGTTAAGGGTTCTGGCCGTAAAAATCGTATCGTCAAAGAAGACGTGCAAGCTTTCGTTAAAGCTGCACTTTCTATTGCGCCGAATAGCCCAGCAACCACAACGACCTCAGCTGTAGGTGGTGGTTTATCTGTATTAGATTGGCCTAAAGTTGATTTCACTAAGTTTGGTGAAATTGATTCTAAACCTCTATCACGTATTAAGAAGATTTCTGGTGCTAACTTACATCGAAACTGGGTCATGATTCCTCATGTGACCAATAACGATGAAGCAGATATCACTGATTTAGAAGCTTTCCGCGTAACCTTGAACAAGGAGTACGAGAAATCGGGTGTGAAATTCACCATGTTAGCGTTCTTAATCAAAGCCATTGTTCAATGCTTGAAGAAATATCCTGAGTTCAATGCATCACTTGATGGCGATAATCTGGTTTACAAAAAGTACTACCACATCGGTTTTGCAGCGGATACACCGAATGGTCTGGTTGTGCCTGTTGTACGTGATGCTGATAAGAAATCTATTTCTCAGATTGCTACAGAGATGTCTGATTTAGCTAAGTTGGCGCGTGATGGCAAGTTATCACCAGCTCAGATGCAAGGTGGTTGCTTCTCGATTTCTTCACTAGGTGGTATTGGTGGTACACACTTTACGCCAATTATTAATGCACCAGAAGTGGCTATTTTAGGTGTGAGTCGCTCTTACCAAAAACCTGTGTGGAATGGTAAAGAATTTGTACCACGTTTAACCATGCCTCTATCCTTGTCGTATGATCACCGTGTGATTGACGGCGCCGCAGCGGCACGCTTTAATGTGTATTTGGCTTCATTATTAAGCGACTTCCGTCGTGCCTTAATTTAAGGAGAGACAGATGAGTACTGAAGTCAAAATTCCTGATATTGGTGACTTTGATCAAGTTGAAGTGATCGAAATTCTGGTGAATGTAGGTGACACCATTAAGGCTGAACAAAGCTTAATTACTGTAGAGTCTGATAAAGCTTCTATGGAAATTCCTAGTTCGGTTGATGGTGTTGTTACCTCAATTTCTGTCAAACTAGGCGATAAAGTTTCGGAAGGTAGTGTGATTTTAATCGCTGAAGCTAGCGGTGCAGGTGCAGCGAGTGCTGCTCCTGCAGCAGCAAAGCCAGTGGCCGCCCCAGCAGCAGCTGCAGCGCCGGCAGCACCGACACCGGCACCGCAAGCCGTACAAGGTGCGCCAGTTGGTGATGATGCCTATGACGTTGTGGTATTAGGCGCTGGTCCTGGTGGTTACTCGGCTGCGTTCCGTGCCGCTGATTTGGGTTTAAAAGTCGCTTTAATTGAACGCTACTCAACCCTTGGTGGTGTATGTTTGAACGTAGGTTGTATCCCATCTAAAGCATTGTTGCATAATGTAGCAGTACTTGAGGAAGCTAAGCATTTAGCAGCCAATGGCATCACTTTCGGTGAGCCCGCTATCGACCTAGAAAAAATCCGTGCTTATAAAGATGGTGTGGTTGGTAAGCTGACTGGCGGTCTAAGTGGTATGGCGAAAGCACGTAAAGTGACTATTATCACTGGCGTTGCGAAATTTAAAGACAGCAACCACTTTAACGTACAGTTAAGTGCCGGTGGCGAGCAAGATGTCGCTTTTAAACATGCGATTATTGCTGCAGGTAGCCAATCAGTAAAATTACCGTTCTTACCTGAAGATGAGCGTATTGTTGATTCAACAGGTGCTTTACTTTTAAAAGAAATTCCTAAGAAGATGTTAATCATCGGTGGTGGAATTATTGGTTTAGAGATGGGTACGGTGTATTCAGCTTTAGGTTCACGTCTTGATGTTGTTGAGATGATGGATGGCTTGATGCAAGGTCCAGATCGTGATTTAGTTAAAGTTTGGCAGAAGAAAAATGCTCATCGTTTTGACAATATTATGATCAAAACGAAGACTGTAGGTGCTGAAGCAAAAGCAGATGGTATCTATGTAAGCTTTGAAGGTGAAGGTGCACCTGCTGAACCACAACGCTATGACTTAGTGCTTCAAGCCGTTGGCCGTTCACCTAATGGTTTACGTATTGATGCCGATAAGGCAGGTGTGATTGTTGGTGAGCGTGGTTTCATCTCTGTCGATGCACAGATGCGCACGAACGTACCACATATTTTTGCGATTGGTGATATTGTGGGTCAACCTATGTTGGCACACAAAGCCGTTCACGAAGGTCATGTGGCAGCTGAAGTGATTGCGGGTATGAAGACTGAGTTTGATGCACGTGTGATTCCTGGTGTGGCCTTTACTGACCCTGAGGTAGCCTGGGTTGGTTTAACTGAAGATCAAGCCAAAGAGCAGGGCATTGCCATTGAAAAAGGCGTCTTCCCTTGGGCGGCTTCGGGTCGTGCGATTGCTAACGGACGTGATGAAGGCTTTACTAAGCTTATCTTTGATGCACAAACTCAACGCATTTTAGGTGGTGGTATCGTTGGTACTCAAGCTGGCGATATGATTGGTGAAGTTTGCTTGGCGATTGAGATGGGTGCTGATATCTCTGATATTGGTAAGACTGTGCATCCACACCCAACTTTAGGTGAATCAATTGGCATGGCAGCTGAAGTTGCTCATGGTTCTTGTACAGACGTACCACCAGCTCGTAAGCGTAAATAATCGCTTGATTAAGAGTTAATTTATCGTCGTTGACGACGTAGTTGAAGACGATAATAGGCAGCTTAATAAACCCCACAATCAGAACGAATAGTGTTTTGATTGTGGGGTTTTTGTATGTATCTTGATTAAAGACAGAAGCAAGATAGTTAGACAAGCCTTATTTCCTCGATCTGGTTTTGATTTAATGTACTTATTTTAATGTGTAATATTTTTTTAGATATAATGCTTTATGAGGTCAGTGTTGCAATTTAAATCTGTATACAATTAAATCATTTACGTTATTTTATAAGGAAATGCTATGGAACCATCAATCCAGCCCTTGTCGAAATCAACCATTAGTTTACATTGGATCGTGGCAATCATGTTCATCGCCATTTTGACTGTTGGTAAAGTCATGACAAGCAATGAAATCTACAGCTTATATCCTATTCATAAATCTTTCGGTGCACTATTTTTAATATTTGCTTTGTGGCGTATTATTTTACGCATGAAAGAGGGGTGGCCTTTGCCTGCTGGACCTGTGATTGCATGGGAGAACCTATTAGCTCGCATTGTGCATTATGTGTTGATTTTAGGTACCTTAGCCATGCCCTTATCGGGTGCGATTATGTCCATAGCAGGAGGTCGTGGGCTTGATATCTTTGGCCTGGTTCTGGTGTCTATGAATATAGTGAATGGTGAGCCCGCTGCGTTGAATGGTGAATTGGCTAGCGCGGCAAAAAATATTCACTTATCCTTACCACCGATTATGGTGATTGCGATTGTTTTACATATTGCTGGCGCGCTTAAGCACCATTTTGTCGCTAAAGATGCAACCTTGACTCGTATGCTAGCTTGTAAGAAATGTCGTAAATAAAACGATTGAAACCATATCAGTATTATTCATAAACCACCACTATTTTGGTGGTTTATTTTTGTTTAAACGATAAATGAATATAATAAAATATGCAGCAAGAACACTTGGATAAATTAAAAGGGTATCGTTTTTGTTTTTCTAGCGTATGGTAGAATCATAGGGTTTTCTCTTAAAAATTCATTCTCAATACTTATGTCTACACCTAATGAAAATGCCAGCTTAGATCAATGGCTTACGTATCTCGAAACTCTTCATCCTAAAGCCATCGATCTTGGTCTTGCTCGCGTACAGGCAGTTGCTGATCAATTAGATATTAATTGGCCAGGCATTAAAATTGTTGTTGCAGGTACGAATGGCAAGGGTTCAACCTGTGCTATGCTTGAGTCAGTTTATTTGGCAGCGGGTTATAAGGTGGGTATGTACACTTCACCTCACCTGATTGATTTTAATGAGCGTATTCGCCTGAATGGTGAGTTTGCAAGTGATGAGGCAATTGTTTCTAAACTCGCTTTAATTGAGCAAACTCGCGGTGAAATTAGCTTAAGCTATTTTGAATACACAACACTAGCGGCTTTGCTCTTGTTTAAAGAACAGGCTGTTGATGTCGCTGTGCTTGAGGTTGGCTTAGGTGGCCGCTTAGATGCAGTGAATATTGTTGATGCAGACTGTTCGATTGTGACCAGCGTTGCAATCGATCACATTGATTGGTTAGGCACGGATAGAGAAAAGATTGGTTTAGAAAAAGCGCATGTCTTTCGTAGTGGTAAGCCTGCTATTTGTAGTGATCCGGAACCACCTGCTAGCTTAGTTCGTTATGCTGAGGAAATTGGCGCGGATTTGTGGCTATTTGGTCGCGATTTTAACTATGAAGGCGATAAGTTACAGTGGTCTTTTGCCGCACGTGGTTCTCGTAAGAACTCATTAGCTTATCCAGCGTTACGAGGTGCCAACCAATTACTAAACGCATCGGCAGTATTAGCCGTCGTTGAGTCATTGAAGCAGTATCTTGCCGTACCAATTCAAGCCATTCGCCTAGGCTTTTTGCAAGCAAGCTTACCAGGCCGCTTTCAGATTCTCCCAGGTCAACCTACCACGATTTTAGATGTAGCACATAATCCACACGCAGCGGCAGTATTAGCACATAATATGCAAAACATGTCGTATTTCCCTTATACCTATGCCGTTTTAGGCATGCTTAATGATAAAGACGCAGCGCAAGTTATTATGAACTTTAAGGGGATTGTTGACCATTGGTATTGTGCCGATCTACAAGGGCCTCGCGCACGCACAGGGGCCGAATTGGCATCTATGATTCAAGAACTTATTGGGCAAGATAGTGATGGCTTACCAACGGTTGAGGTTTTTGATACACCTGTAAGCGCTTACCAAAAAGCCAGAGAAAAAGCTGACGATAGTGATAGAATTGTAGTGTTTGGCTCTTTCCTCACGGTGGCTGCCGTTTTAGAGCATGTGAACAAACGATAAATACTATAATAGCGTTGAATAATTGCTTTAGAAAGTAAGTAGAAGGATATTGAATGGGATTGTTTAAAACTGACCGCGTGCAAACTAGTCAGCGTCGCTCCACTGGGCAGCGTATGAGCATGGCTGATCAACAAGCCAATGAGTTACGATATAAGGCAAAAAGCCGTTTAATTGGTGCTGTTGTCTTGGTGATATTGGCGATTATTCTTGTCCCTATGGTCATGCAAGATAGCCAAGAAATAGATCCTTCTCAAGCACAAGCACCTTTAGTGGCGCCACAAGGGCAGACTGATGTGGGTGCAGCGGGTACTTTATCAGTGACCACAGCTCCTGGTGTAAGTGCGAGCGGTGCCGAAAGCACATCACAGACTGTTAATCCTGATGGCTCGGTTGCCTCAACGGCTACCGTTGAAGGCAGTATTGCTCAAGGAAGCATTGACAGTACTACGGCACCTGTAACTAGCGTTGCTGCTGGAACTGCGAGTACAGCGACTCCAAGTACGACAACAGGGGCACCAAGTGTAGCTGCTTCTACACGTGAACAGAATGTTGTCACAGCACCTGCTTCCGAAGCGAGAAGTGTCGCTGAAGCGCCTACAAAACCAGCGGAAACTAAACCGGTGGAATCTAAACCAGCTGAAGTTAAACCTGCTGATCCTAAGCCAACGGTAGCGACTAAACTCGCAACCAAACCTGCGGAAACCAAAACTGAGAAACCAGCGGTTGTACGTACACCAAGCTCTCGTACGACTATCCGTGAACAAGATCGTACGGATGATGGCCAAGCAGCCTTGGCTCTCTTAGAAGGTCGTCAGGCCACTAAAGCTTCAGCACCGCGTACGACAGCGCCTGCGCCAGCAGCTTCAGGCGGCTCGCGTTTTAGTATCCAATTGGCTTCTCACTCAACCATGGATGCTGCACGTTCACACCGTGAGCGCTTAAGTGGATCTGGTGTTTCTAATGCCTATGTTCAAAGCGCAACCGTTAATGGGCGTCAAACCTATCGAGTTCGTGTCGGTCCCTTCACCTCGCGTGAAGCAGCTCAAGCAGCGCAGACACGTTTGCGTGGTTTAGGTGAGGGTGGCTTTATTTCAGCTAACTAAGGCATTGTGACTGAATTCGATTATATTTTTCTGGCCATATTAGGGTTTTCTGCTCTTCTTGGCTTTATTCGTGGGTTTATTAAAGAAGCTTTCTCTTTAATAGCTTATATCGCGGCTGCTTATGCGGCCGTAATGTGGGGGCCAAGAGCCTACCCATGGTTCTCTAGCTTAATTGAACACCACTTGGTAAGTCTAGCATTAGCTTACGCAGTGGTGTTTATTGCTGTCTTGCTCATCGTGGGCATTATTAATCTCTCCATAAGCTCATTGATTACCTTAACGGGACTAGGACCAGCAGACCGAGGCTTAGGCCTTGTGTTCGGTCTTGCCCGTGGTATGTTAATTGTAATTATTGTGGTGATTCTGGCAGGTTATACAACATTTCCTCAAGAAGCGGCATGGCAAAATGCACGCTTTTCTCAGCTTGCTGTCAATGCAGTGCTGTATATTAAATCTTTTCTTCCCGTTGAAATAGGCAATTATTTGCCCTATTAATATTTGTATTTTAAAAAAGGTCTGAACTCTTATGTGTGGAATTATCGGTATAGCAGGTACTTCTCCGGTCAATCAATTGATTTATGATGGTCTATTGTTACTCCAACACCGAGGGCAGGACGCTGCAGGCATTTCAACAACGAACGAAAATCAATTTAGTATGTTTAAGGCGCATGGCCTAGTGCGTGATGTTTTCCGTACACGTAATATGCGCTCCTTACCGGGTAATTCTGGGATTGGACAAGTACGTTATCCAACGGCTGGCTCAAGCGATAATATCGATGAAGCGCAGCCGTTTTACGTGAATGCTCCATTTGGTATTACTTTTGCTCATAACGGTAATCTAACCAATACGGATGAGTTGCGCGAGCAGTTGTTCCGTATAGATCGTCGCCATATTAATACGAACTCAGACTCTGAGGTCTTACTTAATGTATTTGCGCATGAGCTACAGCTAGCAAGTGCTGATAATACGCCGGATCATGACGCTATTTTTGCTGCGGTAGCCGCATTACATCGTCGTGTGCGTGGTGCATATGCTGTCGTGGCGCAAATTTCAGGGTTTGGTATGGTGGCTTTTCGTGATCCGAATGGTATCCGTCCGCTTTGTATTGGTAAGCTAGAGTCTGAGAATGGTTTAGAGTGGATGATTGCTTCTGAATCAGTAGCACTCGAAGGCAGTGGCTTTAGTTTTGTTCGTGATATTGCGCCAGGCGAGGCGGTTTATATTGATGATAAAGCCCAGCTGTTCTCTCAGCAATGTGCCGCACAGCCAAAGCTATCTCCTTGTATTTTTGAGTTTGTTTATTTTGCTCGCCCAGACTCTACGATTGATGGTGTCAACGTCTATAATGTGCGTCTGCGTATGGGTGAATATCTAGCGGCTAAAGTAGCGCGTGAGCTACGCTTGTCAGACATTGATGTTGTTATGCCTATCCCTGACTCTTCACGTCCTGCAGCGATGGAGTTGGCTTCGCGCCTCGGTCTTGAGTATCGTGAAGGCTTTATTAAGAATCGCTACGTTGGTCGTACCTTTATTATGCCTGGTCAGCAGGTGCGTAAGAAGTCAGTACGCCAAAAACTCAATGCTATGAGTATTGAGTTTAAAGGTAAAAATATTTTATTAGTTGATGATTCCATTGTTCGTGGCACAACAAGTCGTGAAATAGTGGATATGGCGCGGGCTGCCGGCGCGAATAAAGTTTTCTTTGCTTCAGCCGCACCAGCCGTGCGTTTCCCTAATGTCTATGGCATTGATATGCCATCACAAGATGAGCTGATTGCACATAATCGCACAACTGAAGAAGTTTGTCGTGAAATTGGTGCGGACGGTTTAGTCTATCAAGATTTAGATGATCTTAAGCGTGCAGTGATGGATATTAATCCAGCGATTACCTCCTTAGATTCTTCTTGTTTCGATGGCATTTATGTGACAGGGGATATTGATGCAGATTATCTAGCGCGTTTAAATAGTAAGCACAAAAAACAAGAGAAGCCATCAAGTGGTACAGGTTTACAGCTGAATATGGGCTTCAAAGAGGTTAATTAAGTCATAGATAATTAGCCATCAATGAAAAAACCTTGTGTTTTCAAAGCATTAAATGCGATAGAAATACAAGGTTTTTATTTTGCCACGATAGACTCTATTGTGAGCCGCTAAGGGCTATATAACTAGTTAGGGTGAGTTAGTCACGGTGGAATATATATTGGCGTTCAGGGCTCTTCTTTAGTAAGAGTACGACAGCGGTGATAGCAATCAGTGCAAAAAGAGCTAAAGCCCATAGCGCATAGTCTAGACCGAATAAATCGACCGCAGCATCCATGCAGGTGGCATAGATCCCGAATAACCATGGAATGGCACTGTCTAAGGCTAGTTGTTTGGCGATGATGCGATCGGCAAGCGTCATATCACAAGAAAACATCTGTGCTGCCACATCATATTGGTACCAAGCGCTTAACATGCCTCCAATACCTAAGACAAAGACGACAAAAGCAACTAATCGCTTATAAATGGTCGAGCTAGACAGATTCCCAAGTAAGCACACTACAGCAATTACTAAGAAAATTAAGCGTTGGAAAACACACCAGGCACAAGGTTGCATGCCAAGAGCATGTTGAGAGAAGAGAGCAAAGCCAACAGCTAGAACGCAAACAAGAGCAATAAGATTAAGAGTTTTTTGCATAAAAAGGAATTATTTTAATTTTAAGGCTTCAGAATATAATGATAATACCAAATCGTGTATACCCGTCCACATAATTTGCACACCAATACATAAAAGAATAAAGGCTGACATACGCATAAAGATTACGGTGCCACTTTGACCTAATTTATGTAAGAACTGTACAGCGAATCGTAAACTAAAATATACCGCCAGGGACACAGCTAGAACGCCAAGTATGGTGCCAAATAAGCTTAATGAAGTCGCTAGATTAACTTGTGGGTTTTGTAAGCTTGCGCCCACCGTAATCGAGGCAGCAATTGTGCCTGGCCCACATGAGATAGGGAAGGTTAGAGGATAAAAAGCACTTCGACGGGCTTTTTCAAGTGTAAAAGTTTCAGTATTAATCTTATGGATATTCGTATCAGGGTCTTCTGCGTTCAGAAGTTTCCATGCGGCAACGACAACAATGAGTCCACCACCGACACGGACAACAGCTAAAGAAATGCCAAAAAGACTTAGAACAAAATTACCGAGAAAAATCGCCACCAAAACCATAATAAAGACATTGATGGCGATTTTTTTGGCCAAGATCTTACGCACCTGATTGGTGGCACCGCTGGTTAAGGTCCAGTAGATAGGTGCAATCGCAGGGGGATTAACAATAGGTAAAATCGCACCCAGTACAAATAGAAAGCTGGAAGCGACAATCGTGAAGTAGTTAATCATTTAAGTTTAGTTAGTTGGTTGAGCATGTCTAGTATATCGCGTTCAAAAAGGAGCTGGGTGCGTGGATTTTCTAGACTATCGCCATCAATAATAAAGACGTCCTCAGCGCGATCACCAAGTGTCATGACTTTGGCCATTTGTAGATTGACTTGGTGCTTTTGGAAGATATGAGCAAGATTATACAAAATACCTGGGGTGTCTGTGGCCGTAATTGATAAGCGCCACGATTTACTGTACTCATCAGGAGTAAGGTCAACGGTCGGTATAATCGGGAAAGTACGTGAGCGTCGAACATTGGCGCCGACTTTTAAAAACTTTCGTCTAGGCTCGATAAATTCAGGCTGCTTAACCTTATTGTTGAGTGTTTGGGCTAAGCCGTGCTCAATTTGTAAAACATGTGCCAGAGGGTTGCTGAAGGCCTCAGAGGTGACCATAAAACTGTCTAAGGCGTAACCATCAGTACTGGTATGAATTCTCGCGTCTAAAATATTGATTTGGTTTTGGTAGAAGTATGAAGCAATTTTTTTAAAAAGATTAGCGGTATCTTTGGTAAAAACTACAATCTGTATACTGTCACTGGCTTCAATCGGACGTGCTTTAACGATGGTTTCTTGGGTCTTAATATGGGCGAATAGCGTGCGTGTATGCCAAGCAATATCTATCGCCTCATGCCGTAAGAAATAGGCCACATCCATGGTGTTCCAGAATCGATCGCGTTGCTCATCGCTTAGCCCAGAGAGTCGAATAATCGCATTCGCTTGCTCTTTGCGTTGTGAGAGGATAGTTTTGGGATCAAATGTATCGCCTTCGAGTAGCTGCATGGTGCTATGAAACAGGTTTTCGAGTAACTGGCCTTTCCACGCATTCCAGACTTTCGGGCTAGTGCCACGTATGTCCGCTACCGTTAAAATATATAAAGCCGTTAAGCGAGCCCGGGTTTTGACAATTTGGCTGAACTCTTTTATCACCATGGGATCCGAGAGGTCACGCTTTTGTGCAAAGATAGACATCTTAAGGTGATTTTCTACTAAGAACACCAGCAGTTCTACATCGTCAGCGGGAAGTCGATGCTGTTCGGCAAACTCACGAACATCAACAGCGCCTAGATCTGAGTGGTCACCGCCACGGCCTTTGGCAATATCATGAAAGAGGGCGGCGATATACAACAGATAGGTGCAGTTTAATTCTGCTGCTAAGCGACTGGCTAGAGGAAACTCTTGAGCATGCTCGGGCATCGTGAAGCGTCGAATATTACGCACCACCATTAAGATATGTTGGTCGACCGTATAAATATGAAATAAATCATGTTGCATTTGCCCTGTAATCTTACGCCAGGCAGGAATATACATGGGCAGGATGCGTAGGCGCGACATGCGTCTCAATGTATGAACAATGCCTTGTTCTTGTTTTAATATTTGTAGGAAAATATCTTGATGTTCAGGATTATTGCGAAATTGACTATCAATGCTAAGGCGTGAATCCCAAATTGCTCTTTGGGTACGAACCGTAAATTCATTCAGTTCGGGGCGTTGTTGCAGCACCAGAAAAGCTTTTAACAATAAAGTTGGTTTACGGATAAAAACATCATCAGCGCGTATATCTAATCTCTGACCTATACTTTGAAAGTCCTCATCAATTAGATTAACTGTGCGGCTTTGGTCTGGGAACAAATACTCCTGAAAATTTTGCAGCATAAAGCTAGTAATCAGAGTCACCATACGAGCTGCACCATAATAATGCTGCATAAATACTTCACTCGGGCGGCGACCCGCTTGGGCTTGATAGTCATAGACTTCAGCTAAGCAAGGCTGCACATGGAATAAAACCCGATCATCGCGCTTTTGGTGAATTAAGTGTAGTTCAATTCTAAAGCGCTTGAAGTTATTCTCCATGCGCTGCATTTCAGCGGCTTCTTTGGCCGTCATTAAATTCGCTTTGACCAAATCCTGCCACTGTGTACCCAAGTTGTTTGAACGAGCTAACCACTGAATTAATTGGATATCACGTAAAGTTCCAGGAGATTCTTTACAGTTAGGTTCTAAAGCATAAGGGGTATCGTTATAGCGAGCGTAGCGTTGATTCATCTCAATACGCTTGGCTAAGAAAAAGTCTTTAGGTTTGTGTTGGCGACGAAATACTTGCTGCATTTCTTGCATCAGGGTCTCTTGACCCAAGATATAGCGAATTTCTAAGAGGCTTGTTTCAACGGTGATATCGTTCTGTGCTTCGTCTAAGCATTCTTGGATGGTGCGCACACTCGAGCCGATTTCTAAGCCTAAATCCCAGAGTGTTTGGACTAATGTTTCGATCTGAGCTTTCTCATCCGGAGTTGGGGTGTGTGCAATTAGGATGAGAATATCAATATCAGAGTAGGGATAGAGCTCTTCTCGGCCATAACCACCGACGGCACATAAGGTACTACTAGGAGGTAAGGGTACTTGTTCTAGGATCTGTTTAAAAGAACGATCCATGATCTGGCTTAAGCCGAGTAATAAGGCAGCAGGACTGAGCTTTTTCTCGCTATAACGTTGTATCAAGCGCTGACGTGCTTGCTCTAATGAGTGTTTAATAGCGAGTAAATGCTTCATGGCCTTAAACCCGAGTGAAAAATTACAACCTGATACCTATAAGTAAACCTTATGTGCGTCTACTTAAGGTAAGAGGTGGCAAATGAGATAACTTATGCTTTAAAGCCTTTGACAAAAGCAGGAGGTGCCTGCATATGTTCAGAAACTGTTAATACTTCGTAACCGTCGGCGGTCACGATCAGCGTATGTTCCCATTGTGCCGATAAACTACGATCACGTGTGACAACGGTCCAACCGTCTTTCATGCCTGTAGAGAGGAATTTGCAAGAATTGATCATAGGAT
>CAYFVY010000024.1:0-4477 GCA_964346715.1 uncultured Pelistega sp.
TATTGAGTACCGAAGGTTTATCCAGAGACATTATTACGCATATTCTAGACACGGCTCAATCGTTTGTGCCGCTAGCTGAGCGTGAAGTAAAGAAAGTCCCTTTGCTACGAGGCAAGAGCGTCTTTAACTTATTCTTTGAGAATTCAACCCGTACGCGTACCACATTTGAAATTGCTGCTAAGCGTTTATCGGCAGATGTATATAACTTAAATATTAACGCCTCATCAGCCTCTAAGGGAGAGACTCTCTTAGATACGATTAGCAATTTGTCCGCGATGCAGGCTGATATTTTTGTTGTACGCCACGAAGCGAGTGGCGCGCCTTACTTAATTGCACAACATGTGGCACCGCATATTCACGTGGTGAATGCGGGTGATGGCCGCCATGCTCACCCAACCCAGGGTTTGCTGGATATGTATACGATTCGCCACTTTAAGAAAGACTTTTCGAACTTGGTGGTCGCTATTGTTGGGGATGTTCTGCATTCACGCGTGGCACGCTCAGATATCCATGCTTTAACTACTTTAGGGGCGGCAGAAATTCGTGTGATTGGCCCCTTAACGCTCTTGCCAGGTGGTTTAGAGCAGATGGGTGTGCGTGTCTTTACAGATATGCGTGAAGGCCTAAAAGACGTTGACGTTATTATTAACTTACGCCTACAAAATGAACGTATGAAGGGAGCGCTCCTACCTTCTTCGCAGGAATATTTTAAACATTACGGCTTAACCGAAGAGAAATTAGCACTCGCTAAAGACGATGCGATTGTGATGCACCCTGGTCCAATGAACCGTGGGGTAGAAATTGACTCTCCCGTGGCTGATGGTCCAAGTGCCGTGATTTTAAGTCAAGTAACATTTGGTATTGCGGTGCGTATGGCAGTGATGAGTATTGTGGCTGGAGCGAGTGTATGAAATTACGAATAATTAATGGTCGCCTATTAGATCCTGCTAACCAACAAGATAAATTAGCCACCGTCACCATCGCTGCTGGTCGTGTGATAGGGATCGATAGCACAGCTGACTTTCAGGCCGATGCAGAAATCGATGCTCAGGGCTTAACCTTGGTTCCTGGTCTGATTGACCTCTCCGTACGTTTACGTGAACCTGGGAATGAGCACCGAGCTACCTTAGAAAGTGAGATGGTGGCTGCTTTAGCAGGTGGTGTTACAAGCCTAGTGCTTCCACCGGATACCGAGCCGAGTTTGGATGAGCCAGGTTTAGTCGAGATGTTAAAACACCGTGCTCGCAAGCTTCACCAAGCGAATCTTTACCCTCTAGGGGCAATGACTTTGGGTTTAAAAGGCGAAGCTTTGACCGAAATGGCCGAGCTCACTGAAGCGGGCTGCGTGGCTTTTTCACAAGCAAATCAAGGCATGCCTGATTTATCGATATTAAATCGTGCCATGTTGTATGCCAAGACGTTTGACTATACTTTGTGGATTCAACCTTCTGAGTCAAGCTTAAGTTCTGGTGGTGTTGCGGCGAGTGGGGCTTTTGCGAGCCGCTTAGGTCTTCCAGGTATTCCTGTACAGGCTGAAACAATTGCCCTACATTCTTTGTTTGAATTGCAACGTAGCAATCAGGTGCGTTTACATCTATGCCGTCTAAGCAGTGCTGATGGGATTGAGTTAGTGCGTCAAGCTAAAGCACGTGGTTTACCTGTGACGTGTGATGTATCGATTAACCATTTACATTTGATTGATCAAGATATTGGTTTCTTTGATAGTAACTATCATTTAACGCCTCCTTTACGTACACAGCGTGACCGTGAAGCAATTACTCAAGGTTTATTGGATGGCACAATTGATGCGATTTGTTCAGATCACACCCCTGTAGATGATGATGATAAACTGATGCCATTTGCGCAAGCGGACTCAGGTGCAGTGGGTGTTGAGCTCTTATTTAGTCTTGTCTATAAGTGGGCGCTGGAAAATAAGGTGCCACTACTTGATGCCTTAAGTAAGATTACCTTTAATCCGTACCAGATTCTTAAAGCAGGCGCTCCTGCCTTACCTCCTTGTGGTCAATTAGGGGTTGGGGCACCAGCGGATATTGCCTTAGTGGATCTAGATGATTATTGGCAAGTCACTCGCAAAAACCTACTCAGCCAGAGTTGTCATACGCCGTTTAGTCAGTATGAGGTACCAGGTCGAGTCGTAAAAACTCTCGTAGGCGGACGTTTAGTCTGGGAACGGGAGTAATTGTTTGCGTTACGTCCGATTTTTTTTCCGCGTCATTTGCCTAATCGCTATTTTAGCTATAGGTTTATTTATCGCCTTTGCCTTTTATCCTTGGTTAAGGAAGTCCGTAAAAGATTGGCTTCTTAAATTTTGGTCGATTTGCTTAATGATCATCACAGGTGTGAAGGTAGAGCAAGAGGGTGAGCCACTGCATAACCAAGCAGTTATGTTGGTGGCGAATCATGTTTCTTGGATTGATATTTTTATCATCAATGCACAAAGAGCGACCTCTTTTATCGCCAAGGCGGAAATCCGCTCATGGCCTGTGGTCGGCTGGTTGGTTTATCAGGTTGGGACAATTTTTATTGTACGTGGTAACCGACAGGCTGCCGTTGAGATTAATAAAAAGATGGCAGAGCTTTTTGAGCAAAATGTAGCGGTCGGGCTTTTCCCTGAAGGCACAACGAGTGAAGGCTTTGATTTATTGCCGATTAAATATGGCCTGTTAGAAGGGGCACTTCGTGCTCAAGTACCGATTCAGCCAGTTTGCTTGATCTTTAAATATAAGGGTGAGCGTAGTGGTCATGTGGCTTTCGTAGGCGAGCAGACCTTGGTCGAAAATATTTGGGTTTTATTGAGTAGCCGCGATGTTTCTGTGACGGTGCGCTTCTTACCACCAGTTACGCAAGCGGGTGAAGACCCTGGTGGGAATCGTACGGTTATTGGTCAACGCGTAGAGGCTGCGATTAAAGCAGAACTTGCGCGCGGCTAGAGCGCCTTAGGGGCATCTTGGAGTTGCTAAGGCACCTAGAGATAGGTGCCTTAACTTAAAGTGGGGCCAAGCGATGCTCGGTATGGCAATCGATTTGTAAAACCTTACGATCTTGCAGGCGAATCGCCGTTAATTTACCACCCCATACACAGCCTGTATCAAGGGCTAATAGATTCTTCTTCACCATAAGGCCAAGAGTTGACCAGTGGCCGAAAATCACAGTCACATCCTCAGTTTTACGGCCTGGCATATCAAACCAAGGCAATAAATTCATATTTGTTGATGAGCTAGGCGCTTCTTTAGAGCCGAAGTCCATCGCGCCATCAGGTGTACACATGCGCATACGTGTTAAGGCATTAATAATGACACGACGGCGCTTAGAGCCACTAAAATTATCATTCCAGCGGTTGGGCTCGTTACCATACATCTTCTGTAGGTATTTTTTCCAGTTTTTATCACGCAAAGCATCGCTAATTTCGCCAGCCAATTTAAGCGTCTTCTTGCAGCTCCATTCTGGTAGGATACCAGCATGGATCATTAAGTAACCATCTTCAAAGTGTGCTAGAGGGCGGTGGCGTAACCAATTAATGATATTTTCCACATCAGCTGAACACAAAATATCATCAATAGTGTCAGAGCGGTTTTCGCGACGAATACCAGCATATACGGCTAAGAGATGGAGATCATGATTACCCAAGATACACTTAGCTCGATCACCCAAGGACATAATTAGACGTAAGGCTCGTAGAGAATTCGGCCCTCGATTAATCAAGTCGCCAGCAAACCAAAGTTCACAATTGGGGTCGTTCTTAATATCGGGTAAGTTCAATAGGCTTTCTAGTGAAACACAGCATCCCTGTACATCACCGATCACCCAAATGTTTTTACTATTGTTATTTTGCATGGATAAACTGTTTTGGTTTGGCGCGCATCTCCATGAGGAAGAGCGCTACAAAAGCTAATAATAAGGCAATAATATTCGGCAATAAAGCAGTCATCCATGGCGGCAAATTATTTAACATGCCGACATTCAGTGCCAATTGGTTAATCATAAAGAAAACAATGCCAATTAAAATCCCTAGGAATATTTTAGCACCAACGCCGCCCTTACGTATTTGCACGAAGCCAATGGGGGCAGCCAAAGTAATCATCACTAATAAGGTAAAGGGATAACTACCCTTGCGCCAGAGTGCTACAACGTGGCGGTTGGTTTGAAGATGGTTTGTGTCCAGATAATCAATATAGTCTAATAAGGCAATCGTGGACATGCGATCGGGCTGAAGTTCGGTAGCGATTAAGCGATCGTTACTTAAGCTTGTCGATAAGACAACTTCTTTGAGTCGAGTACGACTAGAGACGTTTTCAAGGGGTGCATCCGGATTGCTTAAGGTCTTCTCAATATCGATCAGACTTTTGACTTCAAGGGCATTAGGTAAGGTAAGCTTGCCATCAATAATCGTCCCCTTAGGTGCATGCAGCATGCGTGAAAATTGATTGGTTTTAATATTGTAGATAAGCACTCGTAC
>CAYFVY010000024.1:4577-19651 GCA_964346715.1 uncultured Pelistega sp.
ATTAATAGACGCTTACTACTCACACCTGAAACACGCAGAATCACCAACTCATTACGCTGTGCTAGGCTTGCTAAACTGATTACAGCACCAATTAATAAGCCAATTGGTAAGAGATCATACAGGCGTGTAGGTAACTGCAATGCTTGCATATACAGCATTGAGGAAAAAGAAAATTTCTCGCTTAAATCATCAAGTGCATCAATAAGCTCAAAAAAGGTAAAAAGGCCGAGCAAGACTAAGAGAACCGCAGTTGTGGTTCGATAAATTTCGCTAGCAAGATAACGGCGCGCAGTTCTCATTTCAGCTGATGAAGAGGGGGACGGAAAAAGTTAAACATCATTATAAACGTATTTACTAGGCTAGGTATTTTACTCGGCTTAAGACAAATTTAAGGAGGTGTAACAAGACGCATGCGTTGGCTAATCGTATGCGTTCGCGTATTGATAAATCGACTATTCAGTTGCCGTGAATAGCGTGTAGGATTTGGTAGCAGGGCGGCCAATCTAGCTGCTTCTGTGCTGCTTAAGCGGCTTGCTGGTTTTTTATAATAGGCCTGACTGGCTTGTTCAACACCGAATACGGTAGGGCCAAATTGCGCCACATTTAGGTACAGCTCAAGAATTCTTTGCTTAGACATTAGACCTTCAAGCATATAGGTAATAATGAGCTCTTGTCCCTTACGTAGATAAGAACGGTCATGGCTGAGAAAGAGGTTCTTCGCAAGTTGCTGGGTGATGGTTGAGCCACCACGGCGCTTGGCCTTGCCCTTAGCTTGTTGTTGACGGTTGTAGTGATAGGCATCCCAAATAGCTGACCATTCAACCCCAGAGTGCCCTAAGAAATTACTGTCTTCTGAAGCAATAACAGCGCGCTTCATCGAGTCACTTATATTGTCATAATCTACCCAAGAGTAGCGGATAGATTTGGGCGGTTCTTCTGCGGCTAGGATGCGAGCCTGATTGCGCATCATTGCACTAGAAGAGGGATTGAATAGGCTGTAATAAGTCACCGTAAACAGTAAGTAGACTTGATAAAGGAAAAATAAAGCGAGAATGAGAGCAAACCAACGCCAAATTTTTTGTCGCCAAGTTCCTGCTCGTAAGGGGTTAATTGGCTGTAAGGAGCTGAGTATGCGTTGTATCGTACTCGTTGGTGATTTGTTAAGCCGCTCATCTTCTAGCGCAAGCGTTTTATCATGCGTATTATCTTGAGGTGAGGGGCTGTTTACACTCATCTCGTCGGTTTAGGCTTGTTGTAAGGCTTGGCGTAATGCATCCAGAACTGGAAGACCATCAGGCTCTTGTTGATGCCAGATACGAAAAGCTTCAGCCCCCTGATAGACTAACATGCCCAAGCCATCGCTAACGTGGCGGGTGCCCGCTGCTTGTGCTTGCTTTAAAAATGCTGTGCTGCCGCTTGCGGTATACAACATATCATAGGCAAAACTTTGCGTTCCAAATACCGCAGCAGGAATGGCTAAAGGGGTATCGTTTAAGCTACTTGAGCTAGCATTAATAATGACATCCCAAGTGCCAGGGATGGCATCTAACGCGCTTGCGGTTAAGCCTTGAGGAGGGGCTGAAACCTGCAGCTCTTGCATCAGAGTGATCAAGTCCTCTGCTTTGTTAACGGTGCGGTTAGCAATATGTAAAGCTGCGCATTGACTTTGAATAAGGGGTAAAAGGGCACCACGACTGGCGCCGCCAGCACCAATTAAGAGAATGCGCTTATGCTCTAGATTTACCCCTAAGCGTTGTAAGTCACGGACAAGACCAATGCCGTCAGTATTGTCGCCATGAATGAGGCCATCCTTTTGCCACAGGGTATTCACAGAGCCTGCGGCAAGTGCACGAGAGCTTAAACCTTGTTTAGCAAGTTCATAAGCCTCAAGTTTAAAGGGTACGGTAATGTTTAAACCTGAGCCACCCTGAGCAAAAAAATCAATCGCTGTGGCAGTAAAACTATCTAAAGGAACGAGCTGTTTCTCATAAACTAAATTAATCCCGAATTGCTTAGCGAATAAGCCATGCATAAGAGGGGAGTAACTATGCTTAATTGGATTGCCAAAAACTGCAAAACGCAAGGGGGTAGTCATGTGTCAATATCCTTTCTGGTGCTTATCGCAGCTTGCTGTGCTGCTCGCTCGTTGCCTTATTCGCCTTCAGTTTCAGGCTCTGTGAGTGTACGTACATAGCTGCATGAAAGTGTGAGATTTAATAAATCTGCCTCATGCAACTCAAGCTCGACTTGTGCACCTCGCTCTAGTTCAGGCATGCCATTCACTTGCGTAATAAAAGGCGCATTACCAAAACGCACCAAATCATCACGAATAATTGTTGCGCAAACATGCTTAATATTATTCTGTTCAAACCAGCGCAAGCACCAGTAACGCTCTATATTGCTCTGGTATTCAGACCATAAAGCATATTGTGATTCAAAACCACTAATTATGGCGAATAGATCGGCTTCTTTGGGCTTGAATGGGGCGACTAAACGAGCGGATACGCCATGTTTAACGGCAGCAATAAGCTGTCCCTGATTAATTAAGTCGACGTAACGGCGTAAGGGTGAGGTGCTCCACATATAGTGATTCACTCCAATCGACTCATGTGCTAAAGCATGAGTTGACATACGTACGCGGCCGACTTGTTGGGAGCGGAAAATCCCAGGTAAACCGTAATCGTCGAGCAACTTAGCCCATTCGCTATTCACCAAGACCATAAACTCAGCGACTAATAAATCGAGAGGAGCATTACGACGTCGTGGCGTTAGGATAACAGTAGCGTTGGGATCGTCGGGCTGACCGTCGAGCTTAAATAAGTATTCGACTCGATCGAGATTTTCAGGTTTGCCACGGAACTCATCACGTGCTTGACGCAAGTGCTTGGCGAGTTGCCACATTGGACGCAATAAATCTGCATAAGGCATCTCTACCGTTGAGTCCTCTAGAGCCTCAAGCGTGACATGTTCGTCTAGCGTATTGTTGCGCAAATTAGCTTTTATCAAAATCTGCTCTAGCTTATTTTCACGCTCGAGAATTTCGCCTGTTTCAATATTGGCGCGTAGATATAAGGACAAGCAAGGATTCAGACGCCCTTCATTTAAAGAGAAACGCTCGATTAAGGTGTCGGACTGCATTGAAATCTTTTCGCCCGGTGTATACACGGTTGACATACGCTGGCGCGCAGCCTTATCAAGATCTGAGTCTCGTACCACGGCTAAAGCGGGGCTGGCAATATGGATGCCGAAAATATACTCTTGCTCATTCAGTTTTTGAACACTGAAAGCATCATCAATTTCAGTGGTGCTTGCATCATCAATTGAATACGCTTCAACAGCAGCTGTTTCTAAGGCTTCTAACTCAGGGAGCGGAAGATCAGGAGCTGCCGTTCCTTTGGGGAAGTGCTGAGATAAAAAGGCATAGCGATGTAGAGCCAACTCGTGAGGAAAAATCTTCAGTGCTAACAGTAACTCAGCAACATTCTTTCCCGTCGCCTCCATGGTTTTTTCAAATGCTTTCCAGGCCATGGTATTTTTATCTGGGCGCCCCAAGAAACTAGGTAGCTGACTGGCTATTTCTTCTGGCGCAGTACCCGCTACCATCGCATCGGTCCAGGCCTGTTGCTGCTCAGCTTGCTTTTGTTTTTTCTCTAAAGCGGCTATGGCTGCTTTTAAAATATCTTCTGGCGCTGCGCGATAGTTGCCTTTGCCTTTGCGGTGAAAGTACACAGGGTTATCGTGTAAACGTAGCAAAAGCGCCATCTTATCTAAGCTATTCGGTTTCTCACCATAATACTCAGCGGCTAATTGGTCTAATGAGAAATCTCCCTCAGGACAAATCTCCCAGAGAAACTCGACATCAATTTCTTGTGCGAGTTCTTGCGCTGCTTGTACTAGACCTTCAGGTTCACGGTCAGTGAATGTAAACAAGACACTATTGCGCTTAATTTTACTGCGCTTACCGCTTGCGGACTCAACTTGTAAGCTTGAGTCGGCTTCTGATAAGATTTTTTCGGCTTTAAACTGACTGTTTTCTTCAAATACTACAAACATCAAGCAGGTTTCCCAGAATTAAAAATAAACTCAAAGATTTCGGGTAAGTAATGCTCTAAAGCGGAGAAGGCATGATCCTGATCATCAACAATAATTTGCTTTGCCCCTTGATAACGCGCTTGCATTTCTTGCCAGTCAAGAACTTCGTCTCGCTTACCAGCAAGCAATAAATAACGTTCAGGTGCAGATAGTTGAGGGATGAATAAGTCCGCTAATTGCTTAACATGCTCAGCTTTGAAGTGAAAGGGTTCGTCAGAATAAAAATTTGTCCGTACATCCAACTGCGTCGATAAGTCACGTGCTGCATAGATACTTGGATTAATCAGGACGGCACGGCAATCTAAGACTTGCGCTAAATGTGTCGCATAATAACCGCCCAATGAAGAGCCGATGATACATAGCTCATTAGTCGCTTGTTTGGCTAAGTCTAGACAGAAAGCAATCGCCTCACGAGGTGAGACGGGTAATTGTGGACAGACCAGCAAATCTGCTTGTCCGCGCTCCTGTAATGCGCGTGCGACCATCTGAGCTTTGGCAGATTGTGGGCTAGAACGAAAACCGTGCAGATAAAGAATCATGAATTTTGCTTTAAAGAATCAAGAAGTTTGCCGTGGAGGCCACCGAAGCTGCCATTACTCATAATGAGAACATGATCGCCAGCTTGAGCGACTTCACAAATTCGCTGACGTAAGGCATCTAAGTCATGGAAAGTTTGTACCTTGGCCGCGTCTGCACCAAAAATCTCTTCAGGTATCCAGCCAAGCGCGTGTTTACCATGAGTTTCACCGAAACAGAAAGCTAAGTCGGCTTCTTTTAACGCCTCAGGTAGGCGTGCAGCCATGGTTCCGAGCTTCATGGTATTTGAGCGAGGCTCCAATACGGCAATAATACGCGCCTGACCGACTTGTTTGCGTAAACCATCTAAAGTGGTAGCAATCGCGGTTGGGTGATGAGCAAAGTCATCGTACACACGTATTTGATTGACTTCGCCACGTAATTCCATACGGCGACGAATGCCTTGGAAAAGAGCCAGTGCCTCAATCGCACGAGCAGGCTCTAAGCCAATTGCATGGGCGGCAGCAATGGCGGCTAGTGCGTTAGAAATATTATGCGTACCAGTTAAGTTCCACTCCACTTTACCAACTGGCTTACCTTGATAGAGCACTTCAAAAACTTGACCACTTTCATCACGTTCACCACATTGCCAATTTCCGCCTGGTCCAATACCACAACGTTGAGACCAGAGGCCACGGGCTAAAACACGATTCAGCGCTTCATCTTGGGTCGGTGAAATCACGGTGCCGCTTTGCGGTATTACTCGCACCATATGATGAAACTGCGTCTCAATGGCCTGCAAATCAGGAAAGATGTCCGCATGGTCAAATTCCAGATTATTTAAGATGGCTGTACGTGCATGATAGTGTACGAATTTTGAGCGCTTATCAAAAAAGGCTGTGTCGTACTCGTCTGCCTCAATAACAAAAAATTTCTGTGCTGGATCAAAACGAGCCGAGACTTTTAGGTCGGTGGCAATCCCGCCAATTAAGAAGTTTGGTTGCCAACCCGCATGTTCAAGAATCCACGTTAGCATAGAGCTTGTTGAGGTCTTGCCATGGGTGCCCGCAACCGTCAAGACATGCTGCTGGCGTAAGACATGATCGCCCAGCCATTGTGGTCCAGAGGTATACGGCAAGCCTTGCTCTAGAATTGCTTCCATCAATGGATTGCCGCGGGTGACGACATTACCGATAATATATAAATCAGGCTTAAGCTCAGTTTGCTCAGCGCCAAAACCCTCGACGAACTCGATACCTTGCTCTTCCAGTTGTGTGCTCATCGGAGGATAAACTCCCGCATCACAACCCGTCACTTTGTGGCCCGCTGAGCGAGCAATTAAGGCGAGACCACCCATAAAGGTGCCGCCAATGCCTAAAATATGAATGTGCATAAAATTCTCCTGGCGCTATTTTAAGCGTAATCGCCCTAAGGGTTTAAGTGATTTGGGGTAAACTAGAGAAATTACTTGGCTAGGAGAGTGATAAAACATGATTCGACGCACTTTTTTGCGCTTTTTGAGTGGTGTGGGTATCAGTTTGGCAGTGGGGGTCTTTTTACCGCTGAGTGCTTATGCGAAAGCGACAATCACCGAGCAGCCGCAATTGAATCCTGAGGCGCTTGAGCAATTTTGGACCTTGGAACTGTCTACCTTGGACGAACAGAGTATTGCGCTGGCTAGTTTCAAAGGAGAGAAGCCGCTTGTACTGAATTTTTGGGCAACGTGGTGTGCCCCTTGCTTACGCGAGATGCCTTTATTAGATGAGTTTGCCAAGAGCAATCCTGATGTGCAGTTTATTGGCTTCACCATCGATAGCGTGAAGAATATGCAGAAGTACGAAGAAAAAGTGCAAGTGAGCTATCCTTTGTTGGTTGCTGGCAGCAAATATCTGCGATTAATTAAGCAGTTAGGCAATCCAAAAGGTGGCCTGCCATTTACCTTAGTGTTTGATGCAAAAGGTGAAGTGAGCAGTCTACTCTTAGGTGAAATTGAAAAAGAAGAGCTGGAAAGCGTTTTGCAAAAGGTCAAAACCAATTAAAAAACAGTAAGATTTCCAGATTTTAATAGACAAAAGCGCCTTTTTAGCGTTAAATAGAGTTTTATTTGATTGCAAAAATAAGTCAATGGCAAAAAAATTGCTTATTATCAATGGACCGAATCTGAATTTATTAGGTCAACGTGAACCCGAAATCTATGGTCGTCTCACGCTGGCCGATATTGAGCAGGGGTTAGCGCATAAAGCACAAGAGCTTGGTGCGCAGTGCGATTTTTTTCAAAGTAATCATGAGGGTGAGCTGGTTGAGCGTATTCATCAAGCGATGGGTCAGGTTGACTGGATTATTATCAACGCGGGTGCCTATACGCATACAAGTGTTGCCTTACGTGATGCACTAAGTGGTGTGAATATCCCTTTTATTGAAGTACATATCTCGAATGTTCATCAACGAGAGAGTTTCCGTCATCAATCTTATTTATCCGATAAAGCAGTTGCCGTAATCTGTGGCCTAGGGGCCTTTGGTTATGAAGCCGCTTTATTGTATGCAGTCAACCATTAATTAATTTGTGCCTTGTGCTACATCGAAAAGTAGTACAAGCTTGTGTTTAAAACATTGTCCAATCGGAATGCCTTATGGATCTTAGAAAATTAAAAACATTAATTGACCTCGTTGCTGAGTCAGGCATCGCTGAACTAGAAATCACTGAAGGTGATGGCAAAGTTCGCATTGTAAAATTCTCTGAACAAGCACCAGTAGTGCAGCATATTGCTGCACCTGCTCCTGTTTATGCCGCCGCTCCTGCAGCAGCACCTGCCGCCCCTGCAGCTGCGCCAGCTGTTGCCGCTGCTGAACCAGTTATTTCTGGTCACGTTGTGAAGGCTCCAATGGTCGGCACTTTCTACCGTGCACCGAACCCGAGCTCACCTGCTTTTGTTGAAGTAGGTACTGCTGTCAAAGAAGGCGACTCACTTTGTATTATCGAAGCGATGAAGCTATTGAATGAAATCGAAGCCGATAAAACCGGTGTTATTAAAGAAATTCTTGTAGAGAATGGTGAGCCTGTTGAGTATGGCCAACCTTTATTCGTGATTGCCTAAAACAGCGAAGCCTAAATTATGTTCGAAAAAATTCTTATTGCTAATAGGGGTGAAATCGCTCTGCGGATTCAACGAGCCTGTCGTGAGATGGGTATCAAGACCGTAGTGGTGCACTCTGAAGCAGACAGTGATGCGAAGTATGTACGTCTCGCTGATGAGTCCGTATGTATTGGTCCTGCCGCTCCCCAGCACAGTTACTTACATATGCCGGCGATTATTGCTGCTGCTGAAGTTACTGATGCCGAAGCGATTCACCCAGGTTATGGTTTCTTAGCGGAAAATGCTGACTTTGCTGAGCGTGTAGAGCGTAGCGGCTTTGTCTTTATTGGTCCTCGTGCTGAGACAATTCATACCATGGGCGACAAGGTGAGTGCCAAGAAAGCCATGATTGAATCTGGCGTTCCCGTGGTGCCTGGTTCAGAAGGTGCTCTGCCTGATGACCCTGAAGAAATCTTGAAAACTGCTCAGAAAGTTGGTTACCCAGTGATTATTAAAGCTGCTGGTGGCGGTGGTGGTCGTGGTATGCGTGTTGTGCATACGGAAGCTGCGCTTTTAACCGCTGTGCAGATGACCAAAGCAGAAGCTGCTGTGGCCTTTGGTAACCCAGAAGTGTATATGGAAAAATACCTCGAAAATCCACGCCATATCGAAATCCAAGTTTTGGGTGACGGTAATGGTGACGCGATTTGGCTAGGCGAGCGTGATTGCTCTATGCAACGTCGCCACCAGAAAGTTATCGAGGAAGCACCAGCACCAGGGATCCCACGTAAATTAATTGAAAAAATTGGTGAGCGTTGTGTTAGTGCTTGTCGCAAATTAAAATACCGTGGTGCTGGTACCTTCGAGTTCCTCTACGAAAACGGTGAGTTCTACTTTATTGAGATGAATACTCGTATTCAAGTGGAGCATACGATTACGGAATGTGTCACAGGTGTTGACCTTGTGCAGCAACAAATTCGTATTGCCGCTGGATTGCCTCTTGAAATTAAACAAAAGGATATCGAGATTCGTGGTCATGCGATTGAGTGCCGTATTAATGCAGAAGACCCTTATACCTTCATTCCATCACCTGGTTTAATTACAGGCTGGCACACCCCAGGTGGTCCAGGCGTGCGTCTTGATTCACATGCGTTTACCGGCTACCGTGTACCGCCGAACTATGACTCGATGATCGCTAAGCTCATTACTTATGGTGCAACACGTGAGCAAGCGCTTGCGCGTATGCGTCTAGCATTATCAGAGATGGTAGTGGAAGGTATTAAGACCAATATTGATTTGCATCGTGATTTAATCAATGATGCGAACTTTATCGAGGGTGGTACCACTATTCACTACTTAGAGAATAGATTAAACGAAACTGGTAAGTCAGCGAAATCCGCAAAATAAGCTTGCTAGCCTCTTAATCTATTCCTATGACTAACCCCGTTCTTGCTAAGACGGGGTTAATTTGTTTTTTTAAGTCGCTAATGAATTAAAATTAGTGCGTTGTTAGGTTGGCTATGCACTTATGCTGCCTAACAGAATTCTTAAATCTGAATACTATATAACTCATAGAGGTACATTATGCGCGAGTTAGTTTTACTCAGCGTTGAAAGCGAAACAGAAGCACTGTCAGATTATTTGCTAGAAATTGGTGCCTTGTCGGTATCTGTCGAAGACGCTGATAATAATACTGAGAGTGAGAGCCCCTTATTTGGGGAACCGGGTACCGAGCCTGAGGTGCAGGCTTGGAATCGCAATTATGTTGTCGCTCTACTACCGGATGAGTTAAGCCCAGAAGAAGTACTTGCCGTCTTGCAAGAGCTTAGCAAGGTTGACTATAGCGCTGTTGCTCAAGTGCGTGAAGTGGCGAATGAGGACTGGGTGCGCTTGACGCAGGCACAATTTGACCCGATCCAAATTGCCGAACGTATCTGGATTGTGCCAAGTTGGCATAAAGAGAATCCAGATGTTTTAGATGCTCAGGAGCAGGACAAGAATATTTTTATTGAGCTTGACCCAGGTTTAGCTTTTGGGACAGGTAGCCATCCAACTACCCACTTATGTTCTGAATGGCTAGCACAAAGCAGCTATCATGGTCAACGTGTACTTGACTATGGTGCGGGTTCTGGCATCTTGGCGATTATCGCTAAGAAACTGGGGGCTCAAGAGGTCTTAGGCGTGGATATTGATGCTCAAGCCGTTGAGGCTGCCAAGTATAACGCTCAGATTAATCAGGTGGATATCAACTTTATGTTGCCTGATGCCTTAGAGTCTGGACAGTTCGATGTGGTACTTGCGAATATTTTGTCAAACCCACTTAAATTACTTGCCCCAATGCTTAGTTCCAGAGTCCAAGAGGGTGGGCATTTAGTGCTCTCTGGTGTGCTTGAGCGTCAGGCTGAAGAGGTGATCGCTGCGTATGCTCCCTATATGAGTTTGCAGGTCTGGCGTGCGCAAGAAGGTTGGGTTTGCTTACATGGACAGAAAAATAGCGACGAGGCTTTAGATGAAAACAGCATGTCTGCATTGTGACAGTCTTCTTACGCTCACTGAAGAGCAAATTAATCAGCGCCAAGGTATGGTGCGTTGTGGTGTATGTCGTCAAGTCTTTAATGCTGTGGAGCATCTTGTTGAAGATGATTATCCAGTTTTACAAGAGGATGATGAGCCTGTATTAATGCCAAGTCGCCCGAGCGTAACACCCAGCATTGCACCGAGCGTTATGCCTAGTGCTAAACAAGCAAGTACGGTCGCTTCAAGTACAGTGGTGACGAGTACACAGCAAGTAGATGAATCGGAGCACTCTTTGGCTAGAGGTACCCGTGGAGCATTACGAGCAGAGCCAGACTTTGAATTAAATCAGACGCAAGCCCTAGGCTCCAGTAATCGTCCACAGCATTCGTTTGATGCACGAACGGCATCCAGTCATGGTAGTACCGCTAATATGACGGTACCGCATGTGTCTACAGCGGCTCCAGCTGCTGTACACATTCATCTGAATCAACATCCACAGCCACGTAACTCAGGGCATGAGGATAGACAAACCAATCATCAGCTGGGTGCGTCGGTACGTCATCAGGATAGCGAGGATGACTATTATATTGAGCAGACCGTCGCTCGTCGTGGCAGTAAAGATGCGGAGTTTTCTATTCAGTCGGACTCGTCTTACGACGATGACTATAGTGATTATGTGCCTAGAAGCTCTGGTGGATTGTTGTGGTTTTTCTTGGCGCTGCTCGCTTTAGCAATTTTCGCAGCACAGTTTGTCTATGTGTTTCGCAATCAAATTAGTACTGTATTGCCCTCTGCTAGGCCGATGCTCATACAGATGTGTGGCTTTCTAAATTGTGATCTTGGCTTTAGCAAATCGATTGAAGACCTTGAGCTTAGCCAAGTGAACGTCGGCATGGATTCTAGCTTAAAGCCCAAAGCGGGTGAGCAAGGTCTCCGCTTACAAGCGAATTTGCTCAATAAGGGTTCGCTTGCGACCGAATGGCCTTCTTTGGTTTTAACCTTAAAGAATGAAACTGGTTCAGTTAGTAATCGTAAAGTGATTGAGCCACGTCAATATGTCATAGCAGAACAATTGATGCAAAACTTTCAACCAGGTGCACAAATCTCCATTAATTTACCGTTTATCTTAAGCGGTGATGTGGTGAGTAATTACGAGCTTGGATTGTTTTTCCCTTAATTTATGAGTGGATTTTTTAAGGCCTTAACACTTTTCATAAGGCCTTAATACATCTCTTAATAGCGTTATACGCGAGGTTTTTTCTTAATGTCTTCCCCCGTCCTAATTTGTGGTTCAGTCGCTTTCGATACGATTACGCTTTTTGAAGGCTATTTTAAAGAGCATATCTTAGCTGAGCACATCAAGTCGCTTAGTGTTTCTTTCTTTGTACCGACCATGCGCAAAGAATATGGTGGTTGCGCGGGTAATATTGCCTATAGTTTAAATATGCTCGGTGGCCAGCCAATTCCTGTGGCGAGTGTAGGCAAGGATAGTGCTGATTATATGCAGCGCTTTAAATATCTAGGAATTGATACCCAAGGTATGCTGGTGCTGAATGATGAATTTACCGCTCAGTGTCACATTACGACTGACTTGGATGGTAACCAAATTACTGCGTTTCATCCAGGTGCGATGAGTCGCTCGGCCAGTAACGATATCTCGGCTCTAGACGGAGTTTGGGCCATTGTGGCACCTGATGCTAAGGATGGCATGTTTGCCCATGCAGAACGCCTGCAAGCTAAAGGCATCCCATTTATCTTTGACTTGGGCCAAGCCATGCCTTTATTCGATAAGGTTGACTTGGAGCGTATGTTAGGGATGGCACAAGCTTTGACAGTGAATGATTATGAAGCGTCGGTGATTGAGCAGCGCTTAGGTCGTAGCATGGCTGAGTTGTCGCATTTACTTGAGGCAGTTCTTGTGACGCAAGGAGCGCAAGGAGCGCACTTGTACCAAGAGGGTGAGTTGACAGAGATTGCCCCTATTACGCCTGATGCGGTGCAAGACCCTACGGGTTGTGGCGATGCCCATCGCGGTGGCTTACTGTATGGCTTAACCCAAGGTTGGTCATGGCATGATAGCGCGTGCTTAGCGAATGTGATGGGTGCTTTAAAGATTGCTGTGCAAGGACCGCAGAATTATTCCCATAGTCGTGAAGAGATTTCTGAGCGTTTGCAAAAAGCTTATGGCCTAAGCTTGTAAAGTATGCCTGAGAGATTAGGCATGAGTGCATGGTTTAGTAGAGCTGCAGTAAGGTGCGCTCCTAAGAACTAGGTACAGCACTCACTGTGTGAATAGATTGAGCCCCCAAAATTGGATGATAATATCCAGCTTTGGGGGCTTATGGTTTTTGGTTAAACGTATTAGGCTAAACGGAATAATGAAGGTAGAGCCATCTGAATAGCAATAATGGCAATCATCATAAGCATCAAGGAGAGATCTATGCCTGATTGCTTGAGCGAGTTCGGTAAGATCTGACGAAATGGATTTTGTAGCGGTTCAATTAAGGAGCGCAAGAATGGCACAAACGGTGCCATTGGGTTAATCCAAGTCATCAAGGCAAAGATAATCGACATCCATAAAATTAGTGTCAGAGCGTTCTGTAAAAGCATATGCAAAGCATAGACGAATACATAGAAGATATTAATAGGGTAGGCCTCTTCAATTTGCGCAATGAAGGTGGTCAAGAAGATCTGCAAAGCACAAACAAGGTAGGCCACTATTAAACTAGGCCAGTCAATATTTTGCGATGAAGGAATAATCTTACGCACGGGTACGATTATAAAATCGGTGAGTGCATAAATAAACTTGCTGTATGGATTAAAAGGTGGGATACGACGCCAGAAAATCCATGCGCGCATAAGTAAAGCGGCACAAAATAGGGTGGCAAATGTTGAAATCAAAAAACTTAATGCTGCACTCATAATGTCTCAAAATAAAAAACCGTCTAAATATTGTACACATTTAGACGGCTTAGATGCTTTATTAAGGCCTTAACTTAAGGACGGTTAGAGCCTACTGGAAATGGCCATGAGCTATTCACAGCCTTTTTAGCGCTTGCGCTTGCTTTGCTCGCTGTTTTTGCACTTGGACTTGCCGTTTTGCTCGCACTTGGTTTGCTGCTTGTCTTAGCACTGGTCACAACATTCTTCTTGGCTGCTGTTCTTGTCGTGCTAGCCGCTTTTTTAGCGACGGCTTTCTTGGCTGGTGCTGTTGCTTTTTTGGCAACGGCTTTTTTGGCAGGTGCTGCTGCTTTTGTAGCAACTACTTTCTTGGCGTGTGCCGCTGCTTTCTTGGCAACTACTTTCTTAGCTGGTGCTGCTGCTTTTTTAGCGACTACTTTCTTGGCTGGTGCTGCTGCTTTTTTAGCGACTACTTTCTTCGCTGGTGTCGCTGCTTTCTTAGCAACTACTTTCTTAGCTGGTGCTGCTGCTTTTTTAGCGACTACTTTCTTAGCTGGTGCTGCTGCTTTCTTAGCGACTACTTTCTTAGCTGGTGCAGCTACTTTTTTTGCGACTACTTTTTTTGCAGGTGCTGCTGCTTTCTTGGCAACAACTTTCTTAGCAGGTGCGGCTACTGTTTTCGCCACAACTTTTTTTGCTGGCGCTGCTACTTTCTTGGCAGCAACTTTTTTCGCAGGTGCTGCTGCTTTTTTAGCGGCTACTTTTTTCGCAGGTGCTGCAGTTTCTGTAGTGGTTTTTTTGGCTTGGGCCATAGTATCACTCCTGGGTTAGGGTCCTGAATAAAAATGAATACTTAAACAATGAACTCATCCAGTTAAAGAGTTAAATCAGGTAACGGACAAGTCAAAAACCTACCATTTGATATATCTCCGACAGATGTCGAAGGCACCTCAAATGGTTATAACGTCTATTCTTAACGCTATATATAGGAGATTACATCATATCAGCTTTAAAATCACTAATTTATTTTATTGTTCAAGGTCTTAGGTGAAAGTCCTAATCTAGAAACTAGGGTAAATTTTGTGTTGAAGACAGGCATTGAAAATTAATTTAATCTGCAAGTAATTGTGGTGCTTGCTAGGCTGAAGTATTCTCAAATTTTAGTAATCTAGCTTGCTAAGAAAGCCATAAGCTAGGTGGTATTGAGGATTTTGGGCTACAAACTATATGATTTAAATTCAAACTAAATGCCTTGTAACTCCAATGAAATAAGCAATTATATGAATTTCTAAGTGGTTTTATGAGGAAGTATTGAATCTCAGAATGAAAAAAGATAAACAGGTTTTAAGAATTTATACCTAGGAGCGATAAGGCCTTAATACCTAGTGCAACTTTGCTCAGAGGCTAGGGTATTTAGGGTGTTTGTTGGGAGCAAAAAAAACTGTTAAGTTATTGATTTATATTTGCGTAAAACCAACATTTTATGGTTAGGACAGCAGGCGATAAAGTGGAAGAGCCTCTCTTACTATAGGGAAGCTCTCCACTTGTTTTCTATCTTGGCTTAGCGTGTCTGCAAACGCTCCAACACAATGTCACGACCAATAATGGCTAAGACTTGATCGACTGCAGGCGTTTGCTTTTGACCAGTTACTAATAAGCGTAATGGAATCGCAAGTGCTGGCATCTTAGCACTATGATTGGCTAGCACTTGTTTGATAAGCGCGTTAAGTGATTCGGCATCCCAATTGCTTAAGGCTTGTGCGCCTTGGGCAAACTCATCAACAAGAACGTATGTAGCATCGCTTAAGAATTGCTCTTGCAACTCCGCTTCAGCAGCTTTAAATGGTGCGCAGAACAACATCGCATCTTGCGCTAGTTGCTCAAGTGTCTCAGCGCGATCTTTATATAAATTCAATACTGCGGCTAAGTCCACGCCATCAGCCTTACCGCCACGTGCTTGGATGCGGGGAGCAA
>CAYFVY010000025.1:0-2757 GCA_964346715.1 uncultured Pelistega sp.
TTCTACGGTTTCATGCTTTGTTTTGCTGCAACCTCAGCGGGCACCATCATGCACTATTTCTTTAGCTTACCTGCACCGTATGACTTTATTAGCCCACCAAAACTACTCGGTACGGTAGGTGGTATTAGCTTGATGATCGGCACTGCAGGACAGTTTTTATTAAAAATCAAAAGCGATCCAAATATCCGCGATAACAAACGCCTAGGTATGGATTATGCCTTTATTGCGCAATTATTCTTAGCCGCGTTAACGGGTTTATTACTCATGGTATTTCGTGAAACCGCCGCTCTTAAGCTCTTATTAATCGTGCATTTAGCCGTAATTTTATCGCTTTTTATCACCATGCCTTTTGGCAAATTTGTGCATGGTTTTTATCGTTTAGGTGCACTGATGAAGTACGCCAAAGAAGAGAAACACGCTCAACACTAATTTAACTTTAATTTTTATATCAATCACAGGTTGAGCGTTATCAACCCAAAGGAGAACTATTGTCATGAAATTTATGAAAATTGGCCTAATGGCCTGTATTTTAGGTCTGACACCCGCTGCCCATGCCGCCTATCCAGAGCAACCGATTCGTCTGATTGTGCCGCATCCAGCAGGCGGCTCATCTGATATCTTGGCACGTACTATGGCTGCCGAAATGGGCAAAGACCTAGGCGTACAGATCGTGGTCGAAAATAAAGGCGGCGGTAATGGAGCCATTGCGGCTCAATCTGTCGCCACCTCTAAACCCGATGGCTATACCCTCTTGCTCGCAACCGCCAGCACCCACGGTATTAACCCTTCGCTGTACAAGCGCCTACGCTACGATGCGATTAAAGACTTCAGCCCAGTCACCTTATTCGCTACCGTGCCAAACGTCTTAGTGATCAGTAAAAAACATGCCAATATTAAAAGCACCAACGAACTCATCGAACTCATTCAGCAGCAATCAGGCAAAATGAATATGGGTTCAGCGGGCAGTGGTACACCAGGCCATTTAGCGGGTGTGATGATGCAAGATCAGAAAAAACTTGATTTCGTGCATGTCCCATATCGTGGTGGAGCACCCGCGATTAGTGACTTAATTGCAGGGCAGATTGACTTTATGTTTACCACCATTCCAGGTGCACTGCCGCATATTAATTCAGACAATATCATTGGCTTATCTGTTACGTCAAAAGAGCGCTCTGTAGCCCTGCCTGATTTACCTACCATTGATGAATCCGCACTACCTGGCTTTGAAGCAGTTTCATGGCACGGTCTCGTGGCTCCAGCTGGCACGCCAGAGGATATCATCCAGTTTTTATATAAAGCCTCTGAAAAAGCTCTCAAAAACGACATCGTAAAAGAGAAATTAGCACAAGAAGGTGCACGTCCAGCAGAAATGACGCCTGAACAATTTGGCAAATTTATTAACGACCAAATTGAGCTCTGGCGCGGTGCTGTACAGTCTTCAGGGGCAAGCATCGATTAATCACACATAAGAACCCTTGAACGCAACATAAGAGCAATTTATAAAACTAAAATCTAATACAACGACTAGTTTCTAGGGACGGCTTGTAGTAACAAGTCAGTCCCTTTTTTTATGATCTTTGCACGAGCAGTCATAAGGGGAAACCCTCGGAGAAACCATAATAGTGCAGTGCAAAATAACATGCTAGATTAACATTTACATTTAAACTGAACAATGAGATGAGTGATGAATAGACCCCTAAGTGGAATCCGTGTAATTGAGATGGCAGGTATTGGTCCTGCTCCTTTTTGCGCCATGATGTTAGCTGATATGGGCGCCGAAGTTATCCGTATAGATCGCCTAAAAGCCGGTCCACTAGGTGGCGGTGGTACCTTGGTCGATCGCGGTAAGCGCAGCATCGCTTTAGACATTAAGCAAGATGATGCCAAGATTATTCTCAAGCAAATGATCGCTAAGAGCGATATCCTCATCGAAGGTTTCCGTCCTGGCGTTATGGAGAAATTAGGCTTTGGACCCGATGAATGTCTTGCTCTTAATCCTAAGCTTGTCTACGGACGCATGACGGGTTGGGGTCAGACCGGCCCACTAGCACCTACCGCAGGTCATGACCTAAACTATATCGCCATCTCTGGTGCCTTGCACGCCATGGGTAAAGCAGGCGAACCGCCAACTCCCCCCTTACATCTAGTCGGTGATATGGGCGGTGGTTCTATGATGCTCGCCTATGGTATTGTCTGCGCCTTATTTGAAGCTCAACGTTCACAAAAAGGCCAAGTCGTCGATGCAGCCATCTGTAATGGTGCTGCCAATCTAAGCACAATGTATTACGCTCTTATGCAACAAGGTCGTTGGACTCTCGAGCGCGAAGCCAACTTACTCGATGGTGCTGCGCCCTTCTATGCCTGCTATCGTTGTGCCGATGATAAATATGTCGCAGTAGGTGCAATTGAGCCGCAGTTTTATAAACTACTCTTAGAAAAAGGTGGCTTTGACGATCCCATTTTTAAAGACCAGATGAATCAAGCCTTATGGCCTGAACAGAAACAAAAATTCACCGAGCTCTTTTTAACTAAAACCCAACAAGAATGGTGTGATCTGCTCGAAGGTACCGATGCTTGTTTCTCACCTGTCCTGAATTTTGAAGAGGCAGTCAACTACCCACATAATCAAGCACGCCAAGCCCATATCACCCTAGATGGTGTTGCCTGCCCCGCTCCTACACCTCGACTTAGTCGCACACCTGCGGTCGCTGGTGCAGTGACACCAGCTGGATCGCAAACTCAAGAACTACTCGAAGA
>CAYFVY010000025.1:2857-12704 GCA_964346715.1 uncultured Pelistega sp.
CATACCTTGCCTTGTTGCAAGTAGTCTTCATTCAACATCGCATCAAAATATACCGTACCTGTATATAAAGTTGGGCTTGTACGTGTGAACTCGACAGGAACTGTGGTTTTCATCGTCACTGGGTCATCTTCTGGTTTCGCATCCGCAGGCGAGCAATCCTTAACCAAGTAATGTGCGTTCGCCTCAATTGCCTCCAGATTGGCTGGAGCACCATATAAGATCACTGAGAACTCATAAGCATCTTGAGGGTTGGTATTACGCTTATATTCGTACTTCGGCTCTTCTTCAACTGGGGTGAACAACTGCTGATTATAAATTGACTGATTCGTCTGAGCAGCCGCTGTCGTTGCTACGCCTGCCGCCAAAGGTAATACACCACATGCCAACCAAAAAGATAATGATTTTGACAACATTGAACCGTCCTTAAGTTTTTTGTAATACCCTAAGTTTAGCAAAAAAAAGAATTTACTTAGGCAAATCACTTAGTCGAGTACGTGTATATTGCAATTATTAGACAAATTATTGCCTGTTCAATGATTTAAACTTACTGTGAAAACATAATAATAAATGGCCTGATTATTCAATATTCAGGCCATTTATTTTATAAAGCAGATAATCTCAATCGCTTAAGACTCTCACTTCAAGATTCTGCTGCCTGCCTACACGTACTTATAGATTCGTAAAAGAACCTAAAATACTAAGCAAAAGCCAGAACTTAAGAAGCAAACGAGCGTGCGATAATTTCCTTCATCACTTCATTCGAACCACCGTAAATCTTCGTCACTCGTGAGTTTACAAACATGCGTGCAATCGGATATTCAGTCATATAACCATAACCCCCATGCAGCTGTAAGCACTCATCAATCACTTCAAATGCTGCTTGTGACACCCACCACTTAGCCATCGCTGCAGTGGTGCCATCCAAGGTCCCGTTAAAGTGTTGTTCCATACATGAGTCAACAAAGCTTTTCGCAATTGTTGCTTTAGTTTTACACTCTGCTAGTTTGAAGCGAGTGTTTTGCATCTCAATGGAAGGTTGGTCAAAAATCTTACGCTCTTTGGTATACGCAATGGTTTCCTCAACCGCACGCTCCATAGTTGCAGCACACCCCAAGGCAATCAACATACGTTCTTGTGGTAATTGCTCCATTAATTGAATAAAACCCTTACCCGTTTCAGGACCTAATAAATTTGCCTTAGGTACGCGTACATTATCAAAGAATAACTCTGAGGTATCTTGCCCTTTCAAGCCAATTTTGTCCAAAATACGGCCACGACGAAAACCCGGGAGATCTTTCACTTCAACCACAATTAATGAAACACCGCGTGAACCAACTGTGGGATCTGTCTTCACCACAACAGTAATTAGATCTGCTAAGGCACCATTGGTAATAAATGTCTTAGAGCCATTAATTACCCATTCATCGCCATCAAGAACTGCAGTGGTTTTAATTGATTTTAAATCGGAGCCCGCACCTGGCTCACTCATGGCAATCGCGCCCACATATTCACCACTTGCCATTTTAGGTAGCCATTCGAGTTTTTGCTCTTCAGTACCATAACGCAAAATGTAGTGGCCAACAATTGAACTGTGAACACTAGTGCTTGGGCCAATCGCCATCGCCCGTGCCATTTCAATTGCCATAATTGCATCATGGGCAAATGTGCCACCTCCACCGCCATATTCTGCAGGAATTGATGGGCATAATAAACCGACTTCACCAAAACGATTCCATATTTCACGATCTACGTGATTTTGTTTGGCCCAAGCCATCTCATGAGGCACAACTTCTTTTTCAATGAATTTACGTGCCATATCTTGAAACTGCACTAGATCCTCATCAATCCAGCTACTTGTTGTTTGACTCATCTGAGTACTCCTTTATCCAAATCTTTTCTTTAAGCAGTGTTTTTAGTGGCTTACGCCAATTTAGCGTTCTGATCGTCCTGCAGTTTGCGCCACATGATTTTGCCGGTATTCGATTTCGGTAGTTCATCGAAAAACTCTACACTACGCGGTGCCTTATACACTGCCATATGCTCACGCGCCCAGCTAATAATCTCTTGTGCCTCAGCGTTCATGCCTGTTTTTAAAACCACTAGGGCTTTGACCTGCTCACCCTGCTTCTCATCACGAATACCGACAATACACACTTCCTGAATCGCAGGATGAGCATACATGGTGTTTTCCACCTCGGTTGGCCAGACCTTATAACCAGAAACATTAATCATGCGCTTTAAGCGGTCAGCCATGAAGAAATAACCATCTTCATCAATACGCGCTAAGTCACCCGTACGGAAAAAACGCTTGCCGTCACGTTCAAAGAACGACTCTTCATTGGCCTGTGGATTCTCCCAATACCCTAGCATTAACTGTGAGCCACTTGTAACTAACTCCCCCACCTCACCATCTGGCAGCTCTTCTAGAGTATTCGGATCGACAATACGGCTTTCAACATCCTGGGTTTCCATTCCTAAGCATTGGCGCTTAGCATGATTAAGCGGATTGCAATGCAAGAACGATGCTGTTTCTGTCATACCATAGCCTTCGTTATAGACTATCCCAAATCGTTCTTTTAACATTAGAGCAACAGACTCAGCCATTGCTGCACCACCACCTGTTAATAAGTTGAGGCTAGACAAGTCTGCCTCCTTAGCATCAGGGTGTGAGAAGAAATCTAAGACCATAGCCGGTGGCGCTGTCCAAGCAGAGACGCGATGCTGTGCTGTTAATTTAACCGCCTGACCAGCATTCCAACGTGGCATCATAATTACCGTAGCACCTAAGAAAATCGGAATATTCATCGCGTTCTGCATACCTAGCATATGGAACATCGGAGCCACCGACAAAATCACGGTCTCCGAGTGCATATTCCGCCACATAGTTGAGGCATACACTGACGCTAGCATAGTGGCATGAGTATGAATACAGCCCTTAGATTTACCTGTTGTGCCGGAGGTATAGGGCAAGACGCAGAAGTCATCGGGTGAGACGTCTACTGGATCAGCTTGATAGGCATTTTGTGCCAAGATAGTCTGAAAGTCATGAATATCAGCACGCTCAATCACTGGATGATCATTCTTGATAAAGCTTGGAATTTCATCGCTATCCTGATTACTCAAGAGATCTTTATAGTTATGCACAATAAGGTGCAATAAGCCACCTTCAGTATCAGTTTGCATACAAGGTAAAACTTGCTCAACTAAGTCACGCGCAACAAAAGCATGTCTTGCGCCACTATTCTCCATAAAGTAACGTACTTCCTCGGTGGTGCACATCGCATTAACTGGAACAATGACAGCGCCGATACTTAAGGCTGCATAATAAGCAATCACAAACTGCGGACTATTTTGGCTAAAAAGCAATACACGCTCGCCTTTTGTAATGCCTAACTCTTTTTGTAGGTAGCCAGCCATGCTGTCAATATATGTCTTTAGTTGCGCAAATGTAAATGTATTTTCACAAAAGACAATAGCAATCTTCTCAGGATAACGTTGAGCCGAGGTCTGTAGATAGTGTGGCAAGGTTACACGAGGCACATGAATATGCTTGGGAATGCCTTTGGGCCAATAGGGACTTATCTGTTTTTGCACCTTGAATCCTTTTTTATCTTTTACATTAATAACGCATAGTTCATGGACATCCTTGCTTGTCGATTTCAACTTGTTTAATCTCTCGCAACGATGCCCGCGATTTTATTGTCTTTTAATCAATTCGTAAATTTGCAGCCTTAATAATATTGCCGTAGTTCTCATAATCTTCAAGAAGGATTTTCTTAAATTCAGTTGGTGTATTCGCTACTTGGCGCAAGCTAAAGTCCGCAATACGTTGTTCAACTGCTGGCAATGACATGATTTTTAAAAGTTTCTCACTTAATGTATTAAGGATCTCGGGTGGTGTATTTGCTGGTGCAAAAATTCCTAACCAACCATTCGATGTATAGCCCTCAAGTCCCATCTCAGTAAAAGTACGAACATCAGGCAATGGTTTTAGGCGATCGGTACCTGTGACACCTAAAACCTTGAACTTATCAGAACCTAGATGCGCTGTCATCGTTGTGATATCAATAAAAGCAGCACTTAAATCACCCGCCAATAAGGCTTGTAAGGCTGGATTGGCACCACGATATGGAATGTGCGTGATATCCAAATTCTTAATCCGCTTTAATTGCTCACCATGAATATGCGATGAAGTACCATTACCGTACGAGCCATAGCTATATTTACCAGGGTTCTTCTTAGCTAACTCAACGAACTCCTCAAAGGTATTTACATTTAAATTACTGTTTACCAAAAACAAGTCAGAAGAACGAGCAATTTGAGTAATCGGTACCAGATCTTTTAAGCCATCATAAGGCAAGTTTTTATATAGCCATGGTGCTTGCACAATCGCGGTAAACGTCAAAAGTAAGGTATAGCCATCTGGATCAGCTTTCGCCACAATATTATTGCCGATCGTCGCACTCGCTCCTGGCTTATTATCCACCCAAACGTTTTGGCCAAACTCCTTACTTAACTCAGCACTGATCAAGCGCGTAATAATATCTGTTGCACCACCTGGAGGACCAGGTACCACCATACGAATTGATTGATTCGGATAATTTGTTTGTGCAGCAGCAGTATGTAGTGGCAAACTAGTCGCCAATGCCAGCCCTAGCAAGCCTTTTAATACTGTTTTTAAAGTAATTCTTTTCATCATTGTCTCTTAACAGGGATTTCTTTATCTCTTATTGATTTTCCTAGGAGAACTGTTTCTAGTTATATTGATTGTTGTAAGACCTGTGAATGAGTCACGCTGGCAAATTTATTGGCTCCTTACAATGTACTGTTACTAATCGCAAATCAAATCCAGTACATTGCGTATCTACCTCACCCTCAAGCGTTAGCTCACTCACTTTACTGGTCTTACAAACTCTCCTGAACTAACAATTTCCTAACAGGAAACATTAGTCTATGGTGATTTTTGTAGCTTCAATCGTCTTGCCATAGTTAGCCAAGTCACGCTTAACAATTTGAGTAAACTCTTCAGCGCTATTACCAACTGGACGTAAGCCCATATCGGTTAAACGACCATTAATCTGTGGCAATTGCATAACTTTTTGGATTTTTTCACTCAATACATTAACAATCGCATCCGGTGTTTTTGCTGGTACAAAGAAACCAAACCAACCGTTAGATTCAAAGCCGTCCATACCCATTTCTTTAAAGGTTTTGGTATCAGGCAAAGAGGTTAAGCGATCTGCGCCCGTTACACCTAAAATCTTAAATTTGTCTGATTTTAAATGTGGACTAATTGCAGTAATATCAATAAAGGCAGAAGTCAAATCACCTGCCAACATAGCGGTCACTTCAGGACCTGAACCACGATACGGTACGTGCATTAAGTCAATATTATTGATTAATTTGAATTGCTCACCATGAATATGTGATGAGGTACCGTTACCGTATGAGCCATATGAGTATTTGCCTGGATTTTTCTTCACCAGCTCTATAAACTCTGCCATCGTATTCACGGGTAAATCACTCTTCACCACGAAGACATCTGATGAGCGCGCCACTTGTGAAACAGGCTTCAGATCTGTCGCTACATCATAAGATAAGTTTTTATATAACCATGGTGCTTGTACCAAAGCAGTAATCCCCAATAGCACGGTATAGCCGTCAGGATCTGCCTTAGCAACAATATTATTACCAATCGTGCCACTGGCACCTGGCTTATTATCTGCCCAAACTAAAGTGTCTAATTCTTTACTAAGCTCAGCACCAACCATACGACCAATCGTATCGGTGCCACCACCTGGAGGATAAGGAATTACGATGCGAATTTGTTGATTTGGGTAGGTATCTTTGGCTAAGGCTGGTGCAGCTTGTAAACCAATGGCGCTGATGCACACTCCTAATACAGTGGCCATTAGGCCTCTTCTACTAATCTTTTTCATACTGTCTCCTAAAAAGTATAAATATATAAAATTTTATTTTTATTAGTTTTTTATCTTAAAGTATATTAAGCAATCTTCTCAAAAATTAGGTTTTTATCCTAAGACAAAAACCTAAAGCATAAAATTGAGAGGTTATTTTTCACGCTTAGCGTGGAGCCATTCGAATGGCGCCATCAAGACGAATAGTTTCACCATTGAGGTAGGCGTTTTCTAACATCTGCACTGCTAAATCACCAAATTCTGATGGCACACCTAAACGTGCAGGATTAGGGGTCATAGCACCAAGTGAGTCACGCACTTCTTGCGGTAAGCGGGCAAGTAGAGGCGTATCAAATAAGCCTGGAGCAATCGTATTAACACGGATTAATTTTGTTGCTAGATCACGCGCAGCAACTAAGGTCATACCAACAATCCCAGCTTTACCAGCAGAATAGGCAATCTGACCAATCTGGCCCTCATAAGCTGCGACTGAAGCAGTTAATACACAAGCGCCACGCTCACCATTAATTGGCTCATTTTTTGCCATCGCAGCAGCGGCAAAGCGCAAAGCATTATAAGTACCAATAATGTTGACGCGAATGATGTTTTCAAACTTCTCTAATTCACCTGGACTACCATCACGCTCAACCACACGAATAGCACCACCAAAACCAGCACAATTCACTAATACACGTAGCGGAGCCACACTCACCGCAGCCGCAACAGCCGCTTCAACTTGATCCGCTTGTGTCACGTCAGCTTTGATATACGTTACCTTATCGCCGAATTGCTGCGCTAACTCTTCCTTCTTATCAGCATAATCAGCCACGACAACGTGAACACCCTTAGCTACTAATTTTTCTGTTGTTGCTAGACCTAGACCAGAGCCACCACCAGTAACTACGGCACTCATTTGGTTTGATAACTGCATATTTTTCTCCTATTTATAGCGCTTAAGCTAAGCGCTCAATAATTGTTGTATTGGCCATACCACCCGCTTCACACATGGTTTGTAAGCCATAGCGCTGATTATTATCTTCCAAGGCATGTAAAAGCGTCGTCATAATACGAACACCAGAAGCACCTAATGGATGACCCAAGGCAATTGAACCGCCACGTGGGTTTAGCTTCTCATCACTGACTTGTAATTCTTTCTGCCATGCCAAAGGCACCGTCGCAAACGCTTCATTCACTTCAAAGTGATCAATTTCGTCTTTATTAAGGCCACTTTTCTCAATTGCACGCTTGCTTGACGCAATAGGAGCTGTCAACATTAATAATGGATCATCACCAATCACATCAAAAGCAACAAAACGTGCACGTGGTTTTAAGCCTAATTTATCCGCCATACGTTTGCTCATAATCAACATAGCGGCGGCACCATCACTAATTTGTGAGGCATTACCTGCCGTCACCCCCCAGTTAATCTGTGGGAAACGCTCTTTTAAGGCTTCATTTTCAAATGAGGCTTTTAATGTGCCGAGTTTTTCTGCTGTTGTCCCTGCACGAATGGTTTCGTCCTTAGTCACTACACCATTAGGTGTGTTAATTGGATAGATTTCGCGGTCGAATTGACCTGATTGTTGTGCCTGATCAGCACGAGCATGTGAACGTGCACTGTATTCGTCCATCTGTTCGCGCGATAAATCATATTTCGCTGCAACTAATTCGGAAGCAATACCCTGCGAGACAAGACCAGGCGCATAGCGTTCATTCGCCAACTGACCAAAAGGATCCTTATCACCACGCGAGCTGCCCATAGGAATACGGCTCATTGATTCAATACCGCATGCAATGACAATATCGTAAGCACCCGCCATAATGCCTTGTGCGGCAAAGTGTACCGCTTGTTGGCTTGAGCCACATTTACGATCAATGGTAGTAGAAGGTACGTGCTCAGGAAAACCTGCTGCCAACCAAGCAAAACGACCTGGCGTACCCGATTGCTCACCACTTTGGCTAACACATCCTGTAATCACGTCTTCAACTAAAGCAGGATCGAGTTTATTACGCTCGACTAGTCCCTTGAGTAGCTGCGCTAATAAGTCCACTGGGTGTACTTCTGTCAGTGCACCGCCTGCTTTTGAGCGTCCGATTGGACTACGAATCGCATCAATAATTACCGCTTGTTCCACACTCGTCTCCTAAAATATTCTGTAAGCTATTCAAAAATCATTTTTTATTTATAAATCATATAGTTCTAACGCTTTTCTGTGTATTCTGATTTACTTACTCCCCTATTCATCAAAACAAAAGTACGTTCCACAAAAGTGGAAAAGCCTAGTATTTCAAGCGTTAAGCGCACTGCACAATTTTTAAGCGATAAGACAGTAGCTCACCTAGTAAATTCCCTAATTTCCCTATACATAGTCTTGCTTTAATATGCTGGGTCATTTATGTACACACGCACAAAAAAGGCTGAGTCCTGTTGAATTAACAGAATTCAGCCTTTGATTTACTATAAGGTTTTAGGGCGTGTTATACCCATACAAGGGATATCCCTAGCAACACCCTAAAACAACATATACTGGCGATATGCTGATGCATAGCGCACTTCTACGCCATACATCAGACTCACACGGATTAGAGTAACTCTTTACGTAATTGCTCTGGAGATTTAGGTGATAATAAGCCTGGCGCCACGTCAAACACTGTTTTAGCACCGTATTGGCCTTGTTGGTTAAGGCGATAAGCGGCACGTGCATAGGCCACTAGAACGCTTGAGGTAAAACCTGGATTATCATCAAGTTGTAAAGAATATTCAATCACTTGACCATGTGCATCACTGGTATTGCCACTGCGAATTACAAAACCACCATGCGGCATGGCATTATGCTCTTTGGCTAAGGTTTCTTCATCAATAAAGTTAACTGTCGTATCATAATCAGCAAAATAATCCGGCATCGTCTTAATCGTGTGCTCAACCTGTGCCTGATCAGCACCCTCGGCTAATACGATATAGCATTCACGTTGGTGTTTATCACGAGTACTTAAGCTTGGGCGAGAGCCGCTACGTACTTGCTCAATAGCCGTTGGCGATGGAATCGTATATTGCACACCCGCTTTCACTCCAGCAACACGGCGCACCGCATCTGAGTGGCCTTGGCTGAGGCCTTTACCCCAGAATGTATAGGTCTCACCATCCGGCAAAAGCACTTCGCCAAATAAACGATTAATTGAGAACATACCTGGATCCCAGCCCACACTGATAAGCGCAGTTTTCTGATGAGCCTTAGCCGGCGCATCAACCGCTGCAAAAAACTCAGGGATGCGCGCATGCGTATCAAAACTATCGACGGTATTGAACATCGTCGCTAGTTCTGGAGTTTGTTGCGGTAGATCGTCCTTAGAGCCACCACATAAGATCATGACGTCAATCTTATCCTGAAAATCTGTCAATTGACTCATTGAAAACACCTTAGTTTGTGTATTCAGGGGTACTACACTTTCAGGAGAGCGACGTGTAAACACGCCTACAAGGGTCATATCAGGATTTTTGCTAATGGCCGTCTCAACACCACGACCAAGGTTACCATAACCGACAATACCGATACGAATAGATTGTGTCATGAAAAATTACTCCAAAATTATTGAAAAAATGTCACCCAATAATTATAAACCTTTGAACGCTTTTCATTGTTTTTTGAAAAAACTTTATTGAAGGTTTTTTAATTATTAGCGTACTTAGATTGAATGTGAGTGAATACTTAGAGCCTTAAGCCCTTTAAACAATAAAGCTGATTAAGCCCAGTACTTAATCAGCTTTATATCATCACTTGTCCCCTAAACCCCTAGGCTATCTTAAGGTCTAACTCATGGGTGTACCTTTCGCCAAAAACTTAAGACCTATTAGGGGAGATTATTGGGCGGAGATTAATACAGAATACGGGCGCGAATCGTGCCATTAATAGCTTTAATCTGCGTGAGTA
>CAYFVY010000025.1:12804-19227 GCA_964346715.1 uncultured Pelistega sp.
ATCATCTCACCTAAAACTAACTCAGCGACTGAACGCGTATTCGAGAACGGCGCATTAAAGACTGGAATACCACGACGAGCTGCGCTCTCTAAGTCAACTTGGTTAGTACCAATACAGAAACATGCAATGCCAATGAGCTTTTTCGCTTGCTCTAAAACTTCATCAGTCAATTGTGTGCGCGAGCGAATACCGACAAAATGCGCATCCGAGACAGCTTTAATCAGCTCTTGCCCCTCAAGTGCTTTCTTATGATATTCAATATTCGAGTAGCCCTTGGATTTTAAGACCTCTAAAGCATTTAAATGCACACCTTCTAAGAGGACGATTTTAATTTTGCTTTTATCTAATGAAAGCTTATCCATCTACTACAACCTCACGACTAATTGATGATCTATAAAAACGGTCTGCTTAATAATTTCGTTAAGCGATATATTTAATTAAGCACTACCTAAGCACTATCGACAAAATTATGGCAATCTGCAGCTGAACTACTCATTGTGCCATATTAAGCTTACATTATGTCAGCTTAATTAGAATGCATGACCATACTAAGACCGTTGACATTGGCAGCAATACATCAAGTAAGGGATTTTTCAACACTATCGGTATTTAGTACATCACGCATCAATCCAATTAATACATGATGTACTCACCGATTCCGCTCTATCTCTCTACCTATGGCGTCACAATCCACTCATATTGCCCATCAACTTTCTTCTTCACTTCCCCAATACCTGGAAATTCAATATGTGTGCCAGAGACAATGATTGGCTCTTGGCTTACTCGCTCAAGCATCGCTTGACGGGTTTTAATCGCTTGTTCTTTGTCCGAATCAAACATAATCGTAATGCTCGGATCGGCAAACTGCAGAGGCAAATTGTGCACAATATCACCCCACATCATGAAATTCTTTTCTGCACCCGTCTCAAAGACAAACGCCGTGTGCCCTGGGGTATGACCATACGCAGCAATCGCTTTAAGTCCAGGCAGAATCTCAGTATCGACACCTTCAATCAACTCAAACTCCGTATACTGTTGACTCGCTTGATACGGTGCCATCGCTTGCTGAGCTTTACTAAAAGAAGCACGTGCGCCTTCAGGGGCCACCTGCATCTTTTCCTGACTTAACCAATGCGCTGCCTCAACTTTAGGCACATAGACTTTTGCTTTAGGAAAGCGCTTTTCCCCGTCTTTCAACAGGCCACCAATATGATCGCCATGAAAGTGAGTTAAGACAATCACATTAATATCTTCAGGCTTATAACCTGCTGCCTCAAGATGCTTTACGCTTAAGGACGGCTGATCTGGCCTATCACCATTACCTGTATCAATTAAAATTAGCTGATCTGCCATCTTGACTAGGTACGTGTTTACCGCCGTTGCATAGGTCTGTGTATTGTCCGCATCAGGCGTATTTGAGAAAAATTTAGCAGGTAACTGATTGGTACCATCCGACAAAGCCACAATTTCCACATTACCTACAGTGGTTTTATAAAAAGATGGCGTCGCTGTACTGCTTGCCAAGCTCGTACTTAATGGCACGAACCCTAAAGTCACGGCACAAGATGAGGCTAAGAACCAACGGTTTAACGCATTAGGACGGTTAAGGGCTTTTATTAAGTTCATCGGCATGTCTCCTTAAGGGCTTAGTATGAATATCAGTCTACATAAGGCTATAAGCACATTTGTGCCCCTATGAGTGCACTATGAGACTGAGCAGGCCATCTAAATAGCCCTAAAGTTATCTTACTATATGATTATGAATATACGGTAAAGATGATAGTATTTTAGGCATATACACTCTTTAGCGGTTCTATACTAGTTCTCTAACTCCCTCCCTTCTTCCTCTCATTAGGAGTCATACCATGTCAAGCACAATGCGTACTGAACGTGACAGTATGGGTGAGTTATTAGTACCTGCAGATGCGCTCTATGGTGCACAGACGCAGCGTGCGATTAATAACTTCTCAATCAGCGGCCAAACCATGCCCGTAGCCTTTATTCGCGCACTATTACAGGTTAAAGTAGCTGCTGCCAAAGCCAATACACGGCTTGGTCATATCACTGCAGAGATGGCTCAGTCCATTGCGCAAGCGGCTCACGATCTGGCCCAGCTCAGCGACAAGGAGTTAATGCAACACTTCCCGATTGATATATTCCAAACAGGCTCGGGTACCAGTAGTAATATGAATGCCAATGAGGTTTTGGCCAAGGTAGCAAGCCAGTTGCTCGATAGCCCCGTGAGCCCAAACGACCATGTGAATTTTGGGCAAAGTAGCAATGATGTCATTCCTAGCACCATCCATATTAGTGCCGCTGTACACCTCGCTGAGCACTTATTACCAGCCCTAGAGCATTTAGCGCAGACCATCCGCCATAAGGCTGAGTCTGTCGATTCGTATGTTAAAACGGGTCGTACGCACTTAATGGATGCCATGCCTGTGCGTCTGAGTCAATGTCTGATTGCCTGGGCCGTGCAGATTGAACAAAACATCGCGAATCTACAGGCACAGCAAGCCAGTCTACAAAGCTTGGCTCAAGGCGGTACAGCAGTGGGTACAGGGATTAATACCGACCCACAATTCGCCCAGACTTTTGCCGAGGAAATGAGTCAAATAACAGGACTTAAATTTACACCGGCTCCAAGCTTCTTCGCCCATATCGCCTCACAAGATGTGATTGTCGCTCTCTCTGGCCAGTTAAAAACCAGTGCCGTATCCTTAATGAAAATCGCTAATGATTTACGTTGGATGAATTCAGGCCCACTGGCAGGACTTGGAGAAATTGAGCTGCAAGCCCTACAACCTGGCTCATCGATTATGCCGGGTAAAGTAAACCCCGTGATACCTGAGGCGTGTGCCATGGTCTGCGCTCAAGTGATTGGTAACGACACAGCGATTACGATCGGCGGACAATCGGGTAATTTTGAGTTAAATGTTATGCTCCCTATGATTGCGCATAATATCTTAAATAGCCTGACACTCCTGAGCAATATTTCACTCGAACTCGCTGACAAAGCCATTGCAACGTTCACCGTCAATCAAGCAAATCTACAAGACTCATTAGCGCGCAACCCTATCCTAGTCACAGCCTTAAATCCCATTATCGGCTATTTAAAAGCCGCCGAAATCGCTAAATTAGCCTATAAGGAAGGTCGTCCTATTATTGATGTCGCCGCCGAGCACACAGACTTATCACGTGAAGAGCTGACCAAGCTACTCGATCCCGCAAAACTAACTGAAGGTGGCTTATAAGGACTCAGTCTCTGCGCTTAAGCTTTAAGTAGCAGATACAGTTAAGGATTAGGCCGTAGTTTATTGTCTGAGCCAGCACGCATTAACTCTATATCGTAGACACTAAGTAGTAGCAACTAACGTAAAAAGTCCCCGTTTTTAGGAATAAAGACGGGGACTTTTCTATATGGCTTATTGCTTTATCAGAGAGAGTTGGCTCTTAAACATTTAGGTTCAACATGGAGCTTAAACATTAAGGCACCAATCACTTCTCCAACAACAGAAAGATTACTCTTCTGCATCGCCTTTTTCAGCTTCAGGAGCTGATGGGGTGCTGGCAAATAAGGCCATAGCACTTTCCAGTGAAACGGGTGCTGACGGCTCTTCGAATGGGTTCTCTTGAGCACGTAAGGCCATACGGTCTTGTAACTCAGCTTCTTCCTTAGCATGACGAGCATTGTGGTAAGACAAGCCAGTACCTGCTGGGATTAAGCGACCCACGATCACGTTCTCTTTGAGGCCACGTAGATCATCGCGTTTACCCATAATCGCAGCTTCAGTCAAGACACGAGTTGTTTCTTGGAACGAAGCAGCAGAGATGAACGAGTCAGTCGATAGCGATGCTTTAGTAATACCTAATAACACGTTATCGTAAGTGGCTTCACGTAATTCTTCACCACGTACACGATCATTCTCATTCAGCATCGCTGAGCGCTCTACTTGTTCACCAGGAATGAACGTTGTATCACCAGCATCAACAATACTTACACGACGCAACATCTGACGCACAATCACTTCAATGTGTTTGTCGTTAATTTTCACGCCTTGTAGACGGTAAACGTCTTGCACTTCGTTAACGATGTATTGTGCTAGTGCTTCAATACCACGTAAACGTAGAATATCGTGTGGATCCGCTGGGCCGTCAACAATCAACTCACCTTGGTTCACTACCTGACCATCATGCACCAATACTTGTTTCTCTTTAGGAATCAAGATCTCATGGCTGGTGCCATCAGTACGAGTAAGAACTAAACGCTGTTTACCCTTAGTGTCTTTACCGAATGAAACTGTACCTGTTACGTCAGCTAATACGCCAGCGTCTTTTGGTGAACGTGCCTCAAACAACTCAACCACGCGTGGTAGACCACCGGTAATGTCACGAGTCTTCTGTGATTCTTGTGGAATACGTGCAAGCACTTCACCCACACCTACCTCTTGACCGTCACGTACCGTAATTAGAGCACCAACTGGGAAGGTAATATTCACAGAATGCTCTGAACCAGCGATCTTCACTTCTTCGCCAGCTTCGTTCAAGAGTTTAATCTGTGGACGTTGTGCTGACTTACCACCACGAGTCTTCGGTGTAATTACCACAAGTGTTGAAAGACCAGTTATATCGTCAACTTGTTTCGCTACAGTTACGCCCTCTTCGATATTCTCGAAGCGAACATTACCTTTGTATTCCGAAATAATCGGACGTGTCATCGGCTCCCAAGAAGCTAATAAGGTACCTGCTTTAACCTGCTCGTTATCACCAACCATCACGGTTGCACCGTATGGAATACGGTGTTTCTCACGTTCACGGCCTTGCTCGTCAAACACCATGATCTCACCAGAACGAGAAATCGCAATACGCTCATTCTTCGAGTTGGTTACATAACGCATATTACCTGAGAAACCCACTGTACCCGCAGAACGTGTTTCAACGGTTGAGGCTAATGAAGCACGTGAAGCTGCACCACCAATGTGGAAGGTACGCATGGTTAACTGTGTACCTGGTTCACCGATAGATTGCGCCGCAATCACACCGACTGCTTCACCGGTATTCACTAGGTAACCACGACCTAAGTCACGACCATAACAGTGTGCACATAGACCACGACGAGTCGCACATGTTAATGGGGTACGGATCTTAACTTCATCAATACCAAGCTTATCGATAAGCTCTACTTTATCTTCGTCTAGTAAGGTGCCAGCGAAAATAACGGTTTCTTGTGTTTCTGGGTTAACGATATCCGCAGCTGTCACACGACCTAAAACACGATCATGTAATGGCTCAATCACTTCACCACCCTCAAGTAGAGCTTTCATGATGTAACCGTTAGTGGTACCGCAATCGTCTTCAGTAATCACTAAGTCTTGTGTCACGTCAACCAGACGACGAGTTAAGTAACCCGAGTTCGCAGTCTTCAAGGCGGTATCCGCTAGACCTTTACGCGCACCGTGGGTAGAAATAAAGTACTGTAGTACGTTAAGACCTTCACGGAAGTTCGCTGTAATCGGTGTCTCAATAATTGAGCCGTCCGGTTTCGCCATCAGACCACGCATACCTGCTAGCTGACGAATCTGAGCAACCGAACCACGCGCACCAGAGTCGGCCATCATGTAGATCGAGTTAAATGACTCTTGACGCACTTCTTCACCAAAGCGGTTAGTAACCGGCTCAGTAGAGAGGTGTTCCATCATCACTTTACCGACTTTATCACCAGCCTTACCCCAAATATCCACTACGTTGTTGTAGCGCTCTTGGGAGGTCACAAGACCTGATGAGAACTGCTTATCAATTTCTTTAACTTCAGCACTCGCTTGTTGCAAGATTTCTTCTTTTTGCTTAGGCACAAGCATATCGCCCATCGCAATAGAAATACCTGCACGTGTCGCTAAACGAAAACCTGCTTGCAAGAGTTTGTCAGCAAAAATTACCGTATCGCGTAGGCCACAACGACGGAATGATTGGTTGATCAAACGAGAAATTTCTTTCTTCTTCAGCGATTTGTTTAATACGCTAAAAGGCAAGCCTTTTGGCAGAATCTCAGACAACATCGCACGACCTACAGTAGTTTCAAAGCGGCGTAAAGTCGCTTTAAACTCACCGTTCTCGTCTTTTTCGTATTCATTCAAACGGACAGTAATACGGCTTTGTAAGCCTACTTGACCGCTGTTATAGGCACGTAACATCTCTTGGATATCAGCAAAGAACATACCTTCACCGGTACCGTTGATGCGCTCACGTGTTGTGTAGTACAAACCTAAAACAATATCTTGAGAAGGTACGATTGATGGCTCACCACTTGCTGGGAACAGCACGTTATTAGACGCTAACATCAAGGTACGAACTTCCATCTGTGCTTCTAATGATAGAGGCACGTGAACCGCCATTTGGTCACCGTCAAAGTCAGCGTTAAAGGCC
>CAYFVY010000026.1:0-9026 GCA_964346715.1 uncultured Pelistega sp.
CTCAACTCAACCCAGCTCAAGCCTGCTCAAAGCCTGCTCAAAGCCTGCCCAAAGCCTGCTCAAAGCCTGCTCAAAGCCAGTTCAAGCAGGCAAAGAACCTGAGTCTGGTACAAACAGTTCCTAAACTGAGTTGGCAGTGCAAGTATGTATTTTCTAAAACTTGTCAGGGGCCTGACGTCAGGTGCCTGACAAGTTTTTGCTTGATACTATATTTCCGCTTAAGTGCAAGCCTGCTCCAGATGAGCTAGAGCTTTTGTTGGTGGCTACTATATTTCCGCTTAAGTACAAGCCACTTAGCTTTCCCTTGTCAAATGAAGCTTATAAGGGGAAGTTTATAAGGGAGTGCTTGGGTATATCAAAAAAGTGACGTAGAAAGGAAAAACCGCTCTTAAGGTATCAACCCCCAGAGCGGCTTCTCTTTCTCTTTCTCTGTCTCTACTTAAAGAAACTGACTATTTCTACTTATAGAGACTGACGCTCCATGCTTATAGAAACTGACAATCTCAACTACTAAACACTTGCTTAAGACTATCTTATTGAGCAGCTTTCTGAATGGCTTCGCCGCCCTTCTCGATATCTTTGCCTGCACCTTCAACAGTATTGCAACCAGCGGTAAATACAGCTCCCGCCAAGGCTAGGCCCAAAACAAATAACTTCGTCACACGATTAAATAAGCTCATTGTAATTCTCCTGTTATATCGATTTGACATCCTCCCATTCCGAGATGAAATGGGACTCATACTATATTTAGTGATGTTCTGCGCTAATAGGATAGAACAAACTTATTCTAGCACTATGCCTTAAAATAAAACCGTAAAAAAGTGTAACTGAATGCCCGTGTATGGTAATGTGAGACGCAGCGCTTAGCTGACTGTAGCACTGCACTTCGCTCACAATAACACAGCACTTAGTTCAAAGTAACGCTGCACTTAACTCACTGTAACACCGCACTTCGCTCACAATAACGCTGCACTTCGCTCACAATAACGCTGCACTTAGCTTACAGTAACACCGCCTTTTTCAATCACTTCTTTCCATTTCTTGGTTTCACTTTCGATAAACTTACCGAATTCTTCAGCACTACCGCCACCGATCACGCCACCGGTCTCATCGAACGCTCTGATCACTTCGGGTTTCTGTAAGACTTTATTGAAAGCGCCATTCAGTTTCTGAATCACCTCAACTGGGGTGCCTGCAGGGGCAATTACGCCTTGCCAGTTATAGGACTCATAGCCCGTGATGCCCGCCTCATCCAAGGTCGGTACTTCAGGTAAAAGGGGCAGGCGCTTGCTACTGGTGACCGCGATAGGTTTCACTTTCTTAGCGTCAATCGCTGGCATTGCCGCATAGCCCATCTCAAACATCATATCAATATGGCCTGCCATCAAGTCAGTCGCTGCTGGTGCTCCGCCACGATAGGGCACATGGGTAAGTTTAATGTCGGCTTCTTCAGCAAAAAGCTCACCTGATAAGTGGTGGGCACCGCCTACGCCTGAGGAGCCAAAGCGAATCGAGCTTGGCTCTTTCTTGGCCAATTCAATCAATTCCTGCACATTATTCGCGGGGACATCGTTGTTGATGTTCAGAATCAATGGACTCACCTCAACCAAGATAATTGGTGTCAGGTCTTTCTGTACATCGTAGTTAACGTTGGCAGGCATCAGAGTCGGGTTCACTGACAAGGGAGCCAAGTTGCCACTACCAATGGTGTAGCCATCGGGCTTGGCCTTGGCAATATAGGCAGTGCCGATTACACCACCTGCACCTGCTTTATTCTCGACCACAATATTGGTCTGCAGTTCTTCACCGACTTCCTTAGCAAGCATACGCATGCGAGTATCAGCGAAACCACCCGCGGCATAAGGAATCACAAGAGTAATCGGGCGTGACGGCCAATTATCTTCGGCACTCGCTACGTTTGGAGTAATCACGGTCAGGGCGCCAAGCAATAAGGCAATTAAGGGTTTTGTTGAAATCTTCATCGTCTTCATCTCACTTGAGTTTGGTATAGGTATTGTTTATAGGTAAGAGTGTATCGTGTTTGATTATGACACAGTTTTATGCGCATCAAAATCTTGTGTATACATTATAGTGAGATTGGGAGGTAAGGTGAAGAATTATCCCGTACAAAGTGAGGTAGGTATATTAGGCTTTATTTAAGCTTGGTAGTTAAGTATCAATTGTAGTACAATGTATTGCAATAAGCATAAATACAGGAGCTAACCATGGTGAGCAGAGTTATTCAGGCAAGGATTCCTGAGGAGATTAGAGACCAAGCAGTCGCCATTATTGAGTCTACAGGACTCACTGTGTCAGATGTCGTGAGAGTACTTTTTACTAAAATCGCAACTGATAAAGCACTACCGTTGGACATATTTCAGCCAAGCCAAGAAACCTTAAAGAGCCTACAAGATGCTCAGGAAGGCAAGGTAACTAAAACCACCTTAAATGAATTACGCAACTTAATTCGTGAGGATTAAAACTAGATGCGTGAGATCGAATATACCAATTCTTTTTTACGAGATTTAACTCTTCTCTTAAATTGCCAACCATGCACCGCTCTATTAAGAGGCAAAGAAATCAAGCGATGCATGGCTAGCAAACCTTAAACTAGGTACTGCAGAAAATTAATAACGAATATCTAAGCGTGCCCATACATTACGGCCAGGCTCGTTAACACGAGTATTGGCGGCGAAGCCAAATGAGCCTTGTCCCGCTAAGTTCAAGTGCTCGCTATAGGTCTTGTTAAAGATATTATCCACACCAACACTTAACTTAATGCGCTCGTTGAATGCGTACGCACCGTTAATTGAGAGTGTGCCAAAGCCTGAGCTAGGGCCGAAGTCTTTGCTCACGACGTTACCTTGGTTAACCGCATAACGTTTCTGTGGTGCGACTAAGCGCCATAATGCTCCCGCTGACCAGGTGCCATCATCATACGTTGCGGTTAAGCGAGCTTCGAGTGGTGGCATCTGTGGCATCGCGCGATTGTCATCGCGGTTCTTACCCCAAGCGTAGGCTAAGGAAGCACCGACTTTGAAGTTATCATTAAGGGCGTAATCTGCACCTAACTCAGCACCCATGATGCGGGCTTTTACATTACGTACGCCTTTTACACCTGTACCACTGTAGTCAAATAAGATGTAATCATTGACATGACCGTAATACCCTGAAAACCAGGCTTGTAATCTATCGCCGTTATATTGCGCACCAAAGTCTAGCTGCGTCGTTTTCTCAGGTTTGATGCCGGTAAAAGCATTCAATGAGCCCGCTGGACCGGCAGCTGGCGAAACTAATTCCCAGAAGTCTGGGAAGCGTTCGGTATGCCCTAAACCCACATATAAAGTAGTCGGGCTAGTTTGTAAATCATGCTCATAGCGCATAAAGCCACCGAATAGATTATCGCTGCGTTTATGACCGCGACTCTTTGACATAGCTCGTTGGTCTTTCGCGGTGGCATGGTCAAAGCGGATACCCGTAATCACACGTTGGTAATCTGTCGGTTTCCAAGTTAACTCCCCAAAGATACCGCGGTTGCTAAACTTCGCATTATCATTCCAAGGCATGTCTCTAGCACCAACACCGCCCATGCGACGGCGCAACTCATGTTGACTTTCTTGGAAGTCCACACCTGTAATTAAGCTAACTTGTTCATTAAACTTGAACGTGCCCGCTAAGCGACCGCCCCAGGTTGTGCGACGTGGGTTGGATTCCATCTTCATCTTATAGGGACGCATACGGAAGTTATCCATATTGTGGTCGGCTTGGTTGTAATATAATTCGGCCTCAACCGCATCTAAGACTCCGCCCATATTTTCTTTCTTAAAGCGTAAGCCGTAAGTTGTGCGCTTAAACCTGGTACCATCCATGCCCCGTGTAGGATACGCAACACGTGCATCACCCACACCTGCATTCACTTCAAATAAGGTATTGTGATCTGGCTTAAGACCAAGCGTTAAGTCTGCATTCCACTTATCCCATCTCGAGTGCATGCGTTTACCATCACCATCTTTATAGTCTTCAGAGTGTGAGTGATTAGCGCTTAAGCGAGCATAAAACTTATCATTACCTACGGTTACGTCAGCATTCTGGTCATGGCGTCCAAAGGATCCGCCCGTAAGCGAACCTTCAAATTGCACCTCACCGTCAGGATCTAAATCTGGCGCATGACGGGTAAAGCGCACCGTACCAGCCGAGGCAATAGGTCCCCAAAGCACAGTCTGCGGTCCCTTAATCACTTCTAATTCATCAAAGTTTTCAGGGGCGATATACGAGCCTGGGTTATCCATACGACCACCACAAGCGCCTGGCATGGATGAGTTATTGGTCAAGATAGTAATTCGTGAACCGAACTGACCACGTAGCACGGGGTCGCCGTTAGTTCCCCCATTACGCAGAGCACTAAAGCCTGGAATCGTTTTCAGATAGTCAGTACCATCACTCGCAGGGATCGGCTGACGTGGAAGCTTAGGACTGGTCACATACGTAAGTGGTGACTCAGGTGCGATCGTCGTCGCCACAATAGCAGACATTTCTTGCACGGGTATGGGTGAAGCATGAGTCGCTTCAGCTGTCTGCGCTGTCTGCGCAAAAGCCTGTTGACTCACGGCCAAGATCAAAGCACTTGATAGCAGTGAGAACGTAAAACGTGGATTTGATACTGAATATTTCATTTTTTCTGCGTCCGAAAATAAGAACTCTGGTTCTTTTCATTAGAACGATGACCTTAAAATTGGCAAGGGGCGCAAACAGGTTTTCCAGTCCCTTTTGACCACGCATTAACACCTTACTAAGCCATTAAGAGTCAGTTAAGGGCTAGATTAAATTTCACTCTTGAGTCGTGTGCAGCCAGGCTGAAGGAAGAGGAGTACCCACAGTAAGCCGCAACGCTACCAAGCGAAAACCGTTATTAATGCGCTATGCACCAGAATGTCAGCGAACTCGCTAAGACATACTCAAGCACAGCTTAAGATCATCGAATATAGTTATATAAGGCTTTAAACAGTCGCAGAAACTGGGGGAGCTCGGGATCCTATCGGAGCGCCGAATATGCTGAAAACAGGAAAATCGACACGCTGCTCAGTGACAATAACTAAGCTGGTGTAAGGGGAAAAAGCGATCTCTGCACTGGATAGTTCCGAGGCAAAGAACTGCTGAACGAAGGAGCCGAAAGCACAAGGCTCTTGATGGTTCGTCGCTGTATGCTGCTTATTATCTGAGGCATCGCCATCAATTGGCACATCAATGAGATATGCCCCCTCAGGCGTACAGATTTCAATGGAGACAAAACGCGATGAGTCCGCATCAAAGTGCGGCATAAAACCCGCAGGGATTAGACTACGCAATACCAAGGCGAACACAAGGAAATAGAAGGCAAGCCTCCTATACCGATATTGTCCTACGCGATGGGTATTTTTACATATAGTCATATTTATATTCTAGACAACTATGCAAGCGCAGGTCAAGTACTGTATCAATTTACTCTGATATATATCAATTTGTTAATACTAAGTAGTTGATGTTTGGGGAGGGAGTGTTGCATTTGGGGGAATTACGGCTGTAGATACCTAATTCATTGTCTTGGCCGTGATGTTTATATCCTATTAATTACCTTATTCATATAGATTATCTTTATAATTAAAAGAATTAATACCATATTAATTCCCAGGCATTCAATTCTAATGCTTTCTTATCCGTGACTTTACAAGTCACAGAAAAACCATTAATATAATCCCAAGACAAATAATAATGATTAAGAGTTTCTCACATAAAGGCCTACAACGTTTTTACGAAACTGGTAATAAAGCAGGCATTCAAACCGCGCACGCAGATAAATTAAGAAGAATCCTTACCGTTCTTGATGAGTTATCTGATATTAAACAACTGAATGGCCTATGGCGTTGCCATCAACTTAAAGGTGAACTCTACCCACAATGGGCTTTAGTCGTATCTGGCAACTGGCGTATTACCTTTGAATTGAGAGGCTGTGATGTTTATATTGTTAATTACGTAGATTATCATTAGGAACCCAATAGTTATGCATAATCCTGCTCCCCCTTGTGACATTCTTCGTGAAGATGTTTTGCCTCAGTTAGGCATTTCTATAACCGCATTTGCTAAGCATTTGGGTTACAGCCGTGAAGCATTGAGTCGTACTTTACATGGCAAGTCCCCTATTACACCTCAACTTGCGTGGCGACTTGAGCAAGCCGGCATCAGCACCGCGGAGATGTGGCTCAACTTACAAACCAAGTATGATTTATGGGAATTACGGCAAGCTCCTCAAGAGATAATCATTGAGCAAATTGTCCCACCTCAAGCTTAAAGACAATGTTTCTGTTGCGTTGCACATTTATTATGCAACGATTAAGGGGTTGATAACTTTCACTAGGGGCTCACTCACAAACACCTAGGCAAAATACATATTTGGGGATAAATCCCCAAATTACCCCTCACTTGCCCACAGACTTATCCACACTTTTCGGGGATAAGTTTATCCACGGTGGATAAATCAATCGCAAAGAAGCGAAAGTGGGAATTATGTGTTTAAAACTGCACTTAAGTGGGAAATGTAGTTCACTTCCATACTATATTACTCAATTAATCAGTAAATTTTCACCTAAAATAAAAATTGCGCATTTTTTCATAACAAGCCAACTAGTCCTTTATTGACAGTGACTTACAGCACAAAACACATCGTAGTAACAGACTTATCCACAATTTCAGTGGATAAGTTTATTTACCTATATCAAAGCTTCAGTTGCTCGTTTTTTCTTGTTAAGATGGGTAGGTGCGCTATCTTTAGGGCAATATGGGAGAATACCTTGCGCTGCTGCACAAAATTCGTATCAAGGCCTTAAGCCAGTGGCGTATGCTATGAGCGCACGAGAAGCTCGAGGGTTGAACGGGTGAAAAAGAGAACGTTGATAAGTCACGATATGAGACCTATGGTTAGAGAAGCGTATTAGCAACAAGATATGGGCAATAAGATATGAGCAATAAGATATGAGCAATAAACCTAATACGGACAATAAGCAAAATAATACTATGCAACAGAGCAAGCAAGCGCCGAAAAAAGATATCTCTTTCGGGGGACATTTCTGGATAGATCGTGACTCGCAAACCTTCTTAGGCACTAAGCGCATTGAACTCTTAGAAAAAATCGCCGCAGGTAACTCAATTGCGGAGGCTGCGAGGCAGCTGGGTATGGGTTATAAAACCGCTTGGGATATGCTCAATGATATGAATAGCCTATCGGACGAGCCATTAGTAATTAGCACCAAAGGCGGTCGCCGTGGCGGCGGGACTGTCATTACAGAGCATGGCCAGCAAATGATCACTACCTTTCGTCTGATTGAAGGTGAATATGCAACCATGCTAATGACCTTAGAGCAACGCTATCCTGAACTCAGTCAGTGGCAAAAACTGCGCCAACGCTTGCAGCTACGCACCAGTGCACGTAATCAATTATTCTGTACGATTCAAGCGATGGAGAAACAGGGGCACCGAATTATGCTCAGCTTAGATCTTGGCGAGAAACAATATCTGCAAGCAATGCTGACTCAGAATAGTATTGATGAGATGGGGCTTTCTGTGGGGCGTCAAGTGATTGCTTTACTCAAAGCACCTATGATTTCTTTACGTTTAAATCGAGATGCTGAGGAGCACATGCTTGAAGGTACTCTGCAAGCAATAGATCGTGATGAGGTAGGTGGCGCAGAGCTAGAAATTCTATTACGTAGTGGTCAAACCTTGATTGCCATGCTTGAGGATGCGAGTAACGCACCCTCAGTAGGTACAACGGTGTATGCAATTATTGACCCAAAGCAAGTTATTCTGGCGACTTTTTAAATGATTCTGGCGGTTTTTCCTATCTTCGTTAATTTTTTCGCTTCATTCAGGCCAAGCGAGGTGGCTTGTACTGATGCGGAAATATATGCGCATGCGAAGTGGCTTGCACTGATGCGGAAATATATGTGCAATCAAAAACTTGTCAGGCAGCTGACGTCAGGCCCCTGACAAGTTTTAGAACACACATATCTGCACAGGGTCCAGCCAAGCCAGTTTAGTCATCCTTATTCTCGCTTTGCTTCTTACTTCCCGCAACAGAAGTAAAAACTACTACTCAAGTTGTTTAGTAGTTTAAGCACGTACACCTAAGATCACATGACCTGCCTTAAAGATTGCCGTGGCTTTCTCACGCTCACCCAAACCCAATTTCTTAGCGCTTTCGTTAGTAACAATCGCAATAATATTTTTGCCATCAGCAATTTCAAGCTCAACCTCAGCATTCACAGCACCAAGGGTTACTTTATTAATCGTGCCTGCAAGTTGATTGCGCGCAGAAAGCTTAATGCCAATCAAATTGGTGGCAATAATAATTGAAGAGGCTTTAACCAAGGCAAAGGCTTGGCTTCCTACTTTCAGGCCAAGATTCTCGGTGCTTTCTTTCGTGATAATTGCCGTAATGATTGTTCCCTGACCAATATCAATAGAGACTTCATCATTCACGGCGCCTGATTTAATCTGGCTAACAACACCTTCAAGCGTATTTCGTGCCGTAGTTTTCATTACGTTCTTTCCTTAAGATTTAAAACAATTTAAAATCAGTACTCGCTAACATCTCAGTATCAATCATTTAACCGCAGTTAAGTAAATCTACGCGAATGAGTACCTTAGATTGAGTACCTTATATGAAGTGCAAGGTCAATTCATTCCTTTCATCTACACTTCAAAAGCCGCGTGACAGCTAGCAAGCACTTGGGCCCACGCTTGCTCCTCACCCAGCTCTTGGCGCATAGCTTGGTAGGGCAAAATATCAGCCACCTCTCCTTGACGATACACCACAATCGTATTAGCGATGGCTTTAACATCGTCAAGATCATGGGTAACCATGACCATTGGCACATTGAATTTCTCTTGGATTTGAATTAACTCTTCACGCATCTTCACTCGCAACAAGACATCCATTGCTGAGAGTGGCTCATCAAGCAGGAGAATATCGGGATTGCTGAGAAGAGCTCTGG
>CAYFVY010000026.1:9036-19171 GCA_964346715.1 uncultured Pelistega sp.
CAAGGCAACGCGCTGACGCTGCCCCCCTGAGAGCTGGCTCGGTAAACTATGAGCTAAATCCGCAATCCCGAATAGCTGTAGCATTTCTAGCGTACGTGCGCGATTATCCGCAGACAGAGGCATCGGCCATTGGCGTAAGGAATATGCCGCATTCTCCATAACCGAGAGGTGCGGAAACAAGGCATAGTCTTGAAAAACAAAGCCTATACGACGCTGAGCCGCAGGTATGGCAATATTACGCTCACTATCGAATAGGATGCGATCTTGCAGTTTTACTTGCCCCGCCTTAGGCTTAAGTAGACCCGCGATTACCTGTAAGGTCACACTCTTACCACAGCCCGATGGGCCGAAAATTACGGTACGGTCAGCCTCAGTCGTAAAGTCAACATTTAAAGGAAACTCACGCGCCTTTTTACCCGATCCGTTATTTAGTGTAAGTTCAAACTTAAGGCTTAATTGCATAGTTCCTTCCAATTGCATAGCGCTTCCAGTCACATAGCCCTTCCAATTGCATTGTCGCTCCTATTAGCGCTTGGGGGCAAGCCAATAGCCTGAGGCCGCTAGAATTGTCACGCACACCACAGAAATCAATAATACTAAGGCATTCGCGCGCATATCATCACCTGCTTGCACAGCATCATAGACGGCCATGGATAAGGTCTGCGTGCGCCCTGGTAGGTTACCTGCCAACATTAAAGTTGCGCCGAACTCGCCCATTGCACGGGCAAAAGCCAGCAGTGTACCGGCTGTGATGCCGCGTACTGCTAAGGGCAAGCTGACGCGAAAGAACACACCTAGTCCACTTGAGCCAAGGGTACGCGCCGCATATTCTAAATTCTTATCAACATCTTCAAAAGCCGCACGTGCAGATTTAAACACCAGTGGAAAAGCCACTACCGCAGCCGCCACCACCGCACCTTGCCAAGTAAAAACCAGTTGCAAGCCAAAAGTATTCTCTAGCCAAGGTCCAAAGGTGCCGCGACGGCCAAATAAAACCAGTAAATAATAGCCTAAGACAGTCGGAGGTAACACCATGGGTAAAGTAAGGATCGCATCTAGGACGTTCTTGCCAACAAACGTAAAGCGCGCTAGTACCCAAGCGAAAATAACGCCAGACACAAACGCAAGGAAAGTAGCATAAAAGGCTACTTTAAGTGTCAGCCGTAATGCACTCCAATCATTGGGACTAAACCATTCCATGCAATATCGGCTCTAATGAGTCATTTCTTTAATCGGTACAAAGCCATATTTGGCTAGTGTTGCTTGACCTTCATCAGACAGCACATAGGCCATAAAGTCTGTAGCTAATGTTGATTTATTTTGTGTGGTTTCTGCAATTGGATAGACGATTGGGCTAGCTAGCCACTCACCCTCTTTCTCGCCAGCGGCAACCGTTGGTATGACTAATGCCACCTTAACCTTATCCTCATCTTGCTTCGCATCGGTAGAGAAGACAAAACCTGCCTCAACCTCACCGCGGCTGACATAGCTAAGACTCTGACGCACATTCGAGCCTAAGACGAGTTTCGGCTCAATCGCTGCCCACACCCCCTCTTTCTGCATCGCTGCACGTGCATAACGCGCATTTGGTGTGGTATCAGGATTACCCATTGCTATATGCTTAACATCATCAGCAGCTAAGTCATCTAAGCGAGTAAATGCACGTGTACTATCGATCGGCACAATAAGTACGAGACCATTAGCAATAAAGTCCGCACGGGTGTCTTTCTTAATCATCCCCTCAGCCTCGGCCTTATTCATCGTGGCTTGGTCGGCTGAAGCGAAGACATCAACAGGCGCTCCTTGTAAGATCTGTTGCAATAAGGCACCTGAAGCACCAAAGTTGAACTCTACTTTATGCCCAGGATTCTTCATCTCAAAGTCCTTACCTAATTCCGTATAGGCATTGGTCAAGCTAGCAGCCGCTGAGACGGTTAAGGTATCTGCCAACGCCAGTGGAGATACGACGAAGGCATAAGTGGCTAAAAGTGAAAACAATGTGCGTTTCATTCTATAAAGCTCCTTCAAACTTGATGAACTCATTATATTATGAAAAACATATCGAGTGTTAATTCTATTAATGAACTAAATATTAAACCGTATATATGCCAAAAATACTGCTAACTATGCACGATTAAGCCAAAACATATACAAACTAGTTCAATATATTTATATAAATATATCGATAATATTGCAGGAATAAAATAACCGCCCAAGACAAAGCTTGACGGTCCATTACGAAGTAGCCTTGACTACTCTTGGTAGAGTATCCTTGCAAGTAGTATTAAAACAAAACCCAACAACCATAAAAAAACACCGCTAAGGCCATATGACCCTAGCGGTGTAATATATTCTGGCGGATCGAGAGGGATTCGAACCCTCGATACGTTGCCGTATACACGCTTTCCAAGCGTGCGCCTTCAGCCACTCGGCCACCGATCCTAATTTTCTAGCTAAGATTGTGATTTTAGCATTCTTTCGACATAACGTGCAATGGTATCGATTTCTAGGTTAACTTGGCTACCCGCTTTGAGGTGTTTTAAGGTGGTCACTTGTACGGTATGAGGAATTAGGTTGATGCTAATTACACAGCCTTGGGCATTGTCCTCAACACTATTCACTGTTAAGCTCACGCCATTTACGGTCACCGAGCCCTTATAGGCCATGTACTTAGCCAGATCTTGCGGTGCTTGAATACGCAACTCGAATGACTCGCCCACAGGCTCAAATGATGCCACCACACCTTTACCATCCACATGGCCTGAGACCAAGTGTCCGTCCACCGTATCCATTAAGCGCATGGCATGCTCTAAGTTCACTTCACCGACTTGGTCTAAGCCACAGGTCTTATTCAGGCTCTCACGCGACACATCAACCTCGAATGAGCGCTCATCAAACTTCACCACTGTCATGCAAGCACCCTGAATAGCAATTGAATCACCAAGCTTCACACGACTCATATCAAAGTTCTGCGCATCAATCAATAAGCGCACACCCTCTTGCCCACTCTCACCGAGAGATTTCACTTCACGAATTTGGCCTACGCCCGTAATAATACCTGTAAACATTTCATCCTCAATATTTTTTATTTTTAAAAAGCTACCACAAACTACTAATAAGTAAGGCGACTTCTTAAATACCGTGACTTCTTAAATACTGCGACTTCTTAAATACTGCGACTTATCTAAGCACTTAAGCTAACAGAAGAATCCACCAAAGCCTGCCTAAATTAAGCACCCTGAATAGCCGCCATTAACTCCTGCCAGCGCTGCACATCACGCAAGCGCAAGCGAATATCGCTGCCCAATGGCAGCTGCTCAATAAATTTAAAGTTAAATGATTCTTGCAAATCATTTAAAGCAGCGACCTTAAACGCTCCCTGCCCTGGTCCTAACACCATTGGCGCCATATACACGAGCAACTCATCTAGTAAGCCCGCTTGCAGTAAAGCACCATTCAAGCCCGGACCTGCTTCAACATGCACTTCATTCACACCGCGCTCAGCCAAAATTCGCATCACCATATGTAGATTGACATGATTGGCTAAGGCTTCTTGAATCGGCTCGGGTGCATTGATTTCTAAGCGTGAGCCAAGATGCGCTTCCACTTGCGTATGCTGCGCTTGATCACACCTAGCCACACTCGACCCAGATGCCCCTGCTCCAGATGCTCCCACTCCAGATGTTCCCACTCCAGATGTTCCCACTCCAGATGTTCCCACTCCAGATGCTCCCACTCCAGATGCCCCTGCTCCAGATGCTCCCACTCCAGATGTTCCCATCCGAGACGCGCTCACTCCCATTCCAATCCCGCGCACGCCACCATCATCACAAGGAGGTACAACGATCACTTCAACATTCTTAGCCGCTAAGCGTTCGGCCTTCGCTTCATCCACGCGATTGACCAATAACCAGACGGGTGCCCCATCAAATAGCAGGCGCTCCTCATCAATGGCAAACTGGCTATCAATCACGGCACGTATTGGCTGCCGCGATGTTTCTACATAGCGCACATTTAAGCTTGGATTATCATACATCACTGTGCCCAAGCCTGTTAACACAACACTACTACGCGCACGCCAATGATGACCATCTGCACGTGCCTGAGCCCCAGTAATCCACTGGGATTGACCATTTGCAAGAGCAATCTGCCCATCAAGCGAACATGCAATCTTACTCCAGACCCAAGGTCGTAGTTGCGCCATGCGTGAAACAAAGCCTGGATTCAAGGCAAGCGCTTGCTCACTCAATACATTCAAGGTCACGTCAATACCCGCAGCACGCAATTTGGCCACGCCTTGTCCCCCAACTAAGGGGTTCGGATCGGTCATAGCAATCACTACGCGCCGTGGACGCTCTTGAATAATTGCATCAACACAAGGTGGGGTACGACCATAATGACTACATGGTTCAAGACTCACGTAAAAAGTCGCTCCCGCTATTTTCTTAGCAGCGCCTTTTTCATAAGCATCACGAATCGCCATGACTTCAGCATGTGGACCGCCAGCCACTTGGGTTGCGCCTTGCCCAAGAATCTGCCCATCAGACACGATAAGGCAACCCACGCGCGGGTTGGGGTCGGTCAGATATAGCACGGACTCAGCAAGGCTAAGCGCCTGAGCCATATAGAAATTATCGTCAGGTAAATTATCGTGCATACTTGTTACTCTCGCCAACTCAAGTAGCGAAGCTCTTACTCACGCTCTGCTTGTTCTTCATCCGAGTCGCCCTTAAGTACATGGTCTTGCATTTCTTGGATGGCATGAACAAATTGATTAATGTCTTCAAAGCTTTGATAAACCGAGGCGAAGCGCACATAAGCGACTTGGTCTAGCTGCTTCAGCTCGCTCATCACGTATTGACCAATGGTATCAGTGCGGACTTCCTTAGCAGGGTGATTTAATAGGCGCTCTTGAATTCGGCTTATGGCCTCGTCTAAGGCCTCAGTAGAGACTGGGCGTTTACGCAAGGCTAAGCGCATGCTACTACGTAGCTTTGCCGCATCGAACTCCATCCGTGTGCCATTACGTTTGACCACAGTAGGCATGGTCAACTCAATCCGCTCATAGGTGGTAAAACGCTTATCGCATTGTTGACAACGACGTCGACGACGAATCGCCAAGCCATCTTCCGAGGTGCGAGAGTCCATCACCTGGGTTTCGCTATGGGCACAGAAAGGACATTTCATAATGGGTACACCTAAAAAAAGGGATTGCTTAGCATTAATCTTAACGAATTGTTACGATTAACTCAATATTTAAACCCATATTGCTTGATTCAAGCGGGGTTCACAACATTGATAGCAATCCCTTGGGCTGTATTTATGCAGCATCCTTGCTCGCTCAAGCGGCATTCAAACAATGCTCAAGCGTTGCTCAAAGCATTACTCAAACGATGATTAAGCGATGCTTAAGGATGCGCAAAAACCTCAGCGTACTACTTGTACACAGGGAAACGAGCGGTTAACTCATTTACCTTAGCGCGTACCGCTTCTAAGTTAGCTTCATCAGTTGGGTTGTCTAATACATCCGCAATCAAATTACCAACAAGCTCAACCTCAGCTTCTTTGAAGCCACGAGTTGTGATCGCTGGTGTACCAAGACGCACACCGCTAGTCACGAAAGGCTTCTCTGGGTCGTTCGGAATAGCGTTCTTATTCACAGTGATATGTGCTTTACCTAGGGCTTCTTCAGCAATTTTACCGTTGATGCCCTTACTACGTAAGTCAACCAACATTAAGTGGCTCTCTGTGCGACCAGAAACAATACGTAGACCACGCTTAACCAATGTATCAGCTAATACTTGAGCATTCTTCACAACTTGCTTAGCGTACTCAGCGAATTCTGGCTCTAGCGCTTCCTTGAAGGCTGTTGCTTTACCAGCAATCACGTGCATTAATGGACCACCTTGGATACCTGGGAAGATCGCTGAGTTAATCGCTTTCTCGAACTCAGGTTTCATCATGATCACGCCACCACGTGGACCACGTAGTGATTTGTGAGTTGTTGAAGTCACAAAGTCAGCATATGGTACTGGGTTAGGATATTGACCACCAACAACCAAGCCAGCATAGTGCGCAATATCAACCATAAATAAGGCGCCATTTTCGTGGGCAATACGGCCCATGCGCTCAAAGTCAATACGCAAGGCATAAGCTGAAGCACCACCCACCACTAACTTAGGCTTGTGCTCTTTCACTAAGCGCTCGTACTCGTCATAGTCGATTTCTTCTTTCTCATTCAAACCATAAGAAACGAAGTTATATAACTTACCTGAAGCGTTAACAGGTGAGCCGTGAGTCAAGTGACCTCCTTCAGCCAAGCTAAGACCTAGAACGGTATCACCAGGTTTCAATACTGCCATGTATACCGCTTGGTTAGCTTGTGAGCCTGAGTTAGGTTGCACGTTAGCGCACTCAGCACCGAACATTTTCTTGAGGCGGTCAATCGCTAACTGCTCAACGATATCGACATATTCACAACCACCGTAATAGCGACGGCCAGGGTAACCCTCGGCATATTTATTCGTTAATTGCGAGCCTTGCGCTTGCATAACAGCAGGGCTAGTGTAGTTCTCAGACGCAATCAACTCAATATGTTGCTCTTGGCGTACGTCTTCTTTCTTTATAGCATCCCATAAATCTGGGTCTTGCTTATCTAGTGTTAGTGAACGATCAAACATTCAATGCTCCTTAGTGGATTATTTAAGCACTTAAGCGTGGATTAAGAGTATAGGTACCAATAATGGTATCTTGCTCAAGAATGTGCGGCTCAATAGCGGCCAACACGTCCTCGGCACGGAATACGCCTTCGACAGGAACACGGTCAATATCGAGGGCGTATAGAGTAAAATGGTAGTGGTGCACGATAGAATCGTTAAATGGTGGGCATGGGCCATCGTAGCCAAAATACTCACCCGCCATATCGTGATCATTAGCAAACCAGTCAGTATAGTTATTAATACCCTGGCGCGATTCATTAAGACTTGATGGACCGCTCTTACCCTTAGGGGTGATCTCTTTCGAGTAGGCACCTGCCTCAATCGATTTCACACTGGCTGGAATATCAATCAAGGTCCAATGGTAAAAGGGCACGCGTGGCAAGTCGGCCGGAATCTCACGGTCGGTCTGATTCACGTCATCACCCTTAGATGGCACATCGACGTCAACACAAATCATCACAAATGAACGAGTGCCCTCAGGCGCATCCGTCCAAGAGAAATCAGGGTTAATATTCGTCGATAAGGCAATATTCGTAGCGGGGTCAATCTTACCAAAAGCATGGCTAGGATGAATTGCTTGCATATGCTTTAAAGCTAAACTTGATAATTTCATTCCATCTCTCCTAAGAGTTGTCATTTGGGGCGCTGCTTACGCTGCTGCTAATGTCGCTGCTTAGCCGCGGCTTACATTACTGCTTATGTCACTGTTTATGCCACGGCTTAAGTCCGTATTTATGTCACTGTTTATGCCGCAGCTAATGCTGGCAGTGCAAATATTACGCCAACATTATGCGAGTGTTACGCGAGCAAACTTGCGCTTACCCACTTGAATCACATATGTTCCAGCATCGAGCTGCACACCCTTGTCTTCAATTTTCTGGCCGTCGACCTTCACGCCGCCTTGTTGAATATTGCGTGATGCTTCGGAACCTGAACTGGCTAAACCTGACTCGCGCAAAATCGCAACAATGCCAAGCGGTGCGCTTAAGCTCACTTCAGGCATCTCATCAGGGATGGCACCATCACGAAAGCGCGCTTCAAAGTTCGCCAAGGCTTGCTCTGCCGCTGCTTGGTTGTGGAAGCGCGCAATGATTTCTTGCGCTAAGGCAACCTTCACATCACGTGGGTTCATGCCCTCTTCGGTGGCTTTCTTCAGAGCGGCGATTTCATCGAGTGTCTTATAGGAGAGTAGCTCGTAGTAGCTCCACATAAGCTCATCAGAAATCGACATCAGCTTACCAAACATGCTATCAGGTTCTTCGGTAATACCAACGTAGTTGTTCTTCGATTTCGACATTTTCTCAACGCCGTCCAGACCCACTAATAGAGGCATGGTCAGAATGCATTGTTGCTCTTGCCCGTATTCTTTCTGTAGCTCACGACCGACTAAGAGATTAAATTTCTGGTCAGTTCCACCTAACTCAACGTCGGCTTTCAGAATCACCGAGTCATAACCTTGCATTAAGGGGTAGAGGAATTCATGCACTGAAATCGGGATTCCCCCCTTAAAGCGCTTGGTAAAATCGTCGCGCTCCATAATACGTGCCACGGTATAGCGTGAGGCTAATTGAATGATGCCACGAGCACCTAAATCATCACACCACTCAGAGTTATAACGAATCTCGGTAAGATCGGGATTTAAAATCTTGGTCGCTTGTTGATAATACGTCTGGGCGTTAACTTCAATCTGTTCACGAGTCAAAGGCGGGCGCGTTGCATTACGGCCACTTGGGTCACCAATCATTGAGGTGAAGTCGCCAATCAAGAAAATCACATGATGGCCCATATCTTGTAATTGGCGCATCTTATTAAGCACGACAGTATGACCTAAGTGGATATCCGGTGCGGTAGGATCCATACCTAATTTAATACGTAAGGGCACACCTGTGTCGCGACTCCTCTGTAATTTAGCCGCCATCTCTGACTCAACTAATAATTCATCAGCGCCACGTAAAATCGTACGTAAATCTTCTTGAACTTCGGGACTAATTTTATCTTCAGACATTTATCTAAACTCTAAACCATTATTCATGAGCTAAAAGGCATTACACTTGTATAACGAGTTCAGCAACTTGCCAAATAGCAAAACGAGTCTACTACCTTCTATGCATTATTTTAATTTATATTGTGTGAACTCTACTTTCAACTACAATATAGTCAATTCGTGATTATACCTTTAATGGACGCATAAGCTATGAATACCGCGATAAAACCTGAGTATTTTATTGGACTCATGTCGGGCACCAGTACCGATGGTGTGGATGGTGTGATTGCGCAGTTTATTCCTGGCAGCCAAGCCAAGGTCATTACGCAACATAGTCTAGGCATGCCGCTCAAGTTAAGAGAAACATTCTTGCAACTGAATCAGGCGGGTGAGAATGAATTGGAGCGCAGTTACTTAGCGGCCAATGATTTGGCGCGCCTTTACGCTCAATGCTGCCAGGCTTTGCTCGCACAAGCCAAACTAAGCGCCGAGGATATTACGGCGATTGGGGCGCATGGACAGACCGTACGTCACCGCCCTGATTTGGGTTTTACCGTACAACTGAATGCACCCGCACTTTTAGCGGAGCTAACGGGAATTAATGTGATTGCGGACTTTCGTAGTCGCGATGTCGCCGCCGCAGGCCAAGGTGCGCCTTTTGCCCCCCTATTACACCAAGCCTTATTTGCCAGTCCAGATAAGCACCGCGTCGTGCTCAACCTGGGCGGCATCGCCAACATCACGATTTTAAAGCCAGGCCAAAGCGTACGTGGTTTTGATACGGGACCAGCCAATGTGTTCATGGATATGTGGGCGGAGCGTCACTTAAGCTTAAATTATGACCCACAAGGGGCTTGGGGCGCTAGCGGTGAGGTGCAGGAGCGCCTACTAAGTTATTGGCTTAATAGCGAGCCTTATTTCAAATTACCGCCGCCTAAATCCACGGGACGCGACTTATTTAATGCGCAATGGTTGGAGCAACGCATGGTGGGATTTGCGGATATTAGCCCAGTGGATGTCATGGCGACCTTGCGCGCGCTTACGACGCATAGTGTAAGTCAAGCGATTCAGACCTATGCAGGCACGATTGATGAGTTGTTTGTCTGTGGGGGCGGCAGTCGTAATACGGCCGTGATGAAGGAGCTAAAGAGCCTATTATCGTGCTCCGTCGAGTCGATTGAGGCTTATGATATTGATAGCCAATCAGTGGAAAGCCTAGCATTTGCCTGGCTGGCGCATGCATTTATGCAGGGTCAACGCTTGGATTTCCCAGCACTTACAGGCTCACGCCACCCGACGATTGCAGGCTGCTTATACCCGAAATAGAACGCAATAAAAAGCCGGTGCGAGTGATAAAAAGCCGGTGCGAGTGATAAAAAGCCGGTGCGAATCGATTCACCACCGGCTAATTAGTTTATACGCTAAATGAAGA
>CAYFVY010000027.1:0-19115 GCA_964346715.1 uncultured Pelistega sp.
ACCAGACGGACGTAGATATTGCGACCGTAAAAATGTCAATGAACCCATTTGATGAGATCGCTATCGAAGAAGCAACTCGTCTAAAAGAAAAAGGCGTTGCAACTGAAGTAGTCGCCGTTTCTTGTGGTGTTACACAATGTCAAGAGACACTACGTACAGCAATGGCAATTGGTGCCGACCGCGGTGTATTAGTGCAAACAGACGCACAGCTACAACCTTTAGCTGTTGCTAAACTCTTAAAAGCCGTTGCTGATAAAGAGCAACCACAACTTATCATTCTTGGTAAACAAGCTATTGACGATGATGCAAACCAAACAGGTCAAATGTTGGCTGCATTATTAGGCTGGCCACAAGCTACGTTTGCAAACTCAATTGAAGTTTCTAGCGATAGCGTTAAAGTTGTCCGTGAAGTAGACGGTGGTCTAGAAACAGTCAATGTTAAGCTACCTGCTGTAATCACGACAGACTTACGCTTGAACGAGCCACGTTATGTGACATTACCTAACATCATGAAAGCCAAGAAGAAACCACTCGACACTTTCTCGTCTGATGATCTAGGTGTTGATGTAACACCACGCTTATCTGTACTTAAAGTGGTTGAGCCTGCTGCACGTAAAGCAGGTATCGTGGTGCCTGATGTGGCTACCTTGGTTGATAAATTAAAAAATGAAGCAAAGGTGATCTAAGATGACAGTATTAGTAATTGCTGAGCACGATAATGCTAGCGTTAAACCTGCAACCTTAAATACAGTAGCTGCAGCTGCTAAATTAGGTGTTGATGTGCACGTATTAGTTGCTGGTAAAGATGTATCTGGTGCAGCTGCTCAAGCCGCTCAAATCGCTGGTGTTGCTAAAGTATTAGCCGCCGATGGTGATGCTTTAGGTGAACAACTTGCTGAGAATATTGCTGAACAAGTTTTAGCTGTAGCAGGTGAGTACTCACATATTCTATTCCCAGCAACCGCTTCTGGTAAGAACGTAGCTCCACGTGTTGCTGCAAAATTAGACGTAGCGCAAATCTCTGAAATCACTGCTGTTGTTGATTCCGATACTTTCGAGCGTCCAATTTATGCAGGTAATGCGATTGCGACAGTTAAGAGTAGCGATGCTAAAAAAGTACTAACAGTTCGTGCAACTGCTTTTGATGCGGTTGCTAACAGCGGTGGTAGTGCTGAAGTTGCTAATGTTGCCGCAGTAGCGGATAGTGGTTTAAGCAGCTTTGTGAGCCGTGAACTTGTTAAGAGTGACCGTCCTGAGCTAACTGCCGCTTCTGTCATCGTATCTGGTGGCCGTGGCTTAGGTAGCGCAGAGAACTTCCAAATTCTTGATAAACTCGCTGACAAATTAGGTGCTGCTGTTGGTGCATCTCGCGCCGCTGTTGACGCCGGTTATGCTGCTAACGACTTACAAGTAGGTCAAACTGGTAAAGTAGTTGCGCCTCAACTTTATATTGCTGTGGGTATTTCTGGCGCCATCCAACACTTGGCTGGTATGAAAGACTCTAAAGTGATTGTTGCTATTAACAAAGATGCTGAAGCACCAATCTTTGGTGTTGCAGACTATGGTTTAGTAGCTGACTTATTCACCGTGGTTCCAGAGTTAGAGCAAGCACTATAAGCTTAATTTAGCTTGAGCCATAAAGAAACCCGTTATATTTTTGGTATAACGGGTTTTTATTTTGTATATCTTGTAGCGCTGAAGCGGTTTGGATTTATTTACTTGCTGTTTGCAATGCGTGTAGCACGATTACCAGGCTCTGGGTGCGTTGAGAAAATGCCATGGCTACCACCAAGTCCCGCTAGTTTATTTAAAGCGCTTACTGCTGCTTCTTTTGGACGACCGTTAGCTTGTAGAACTTTAAGACCGTAGGAATCCGCACCGTATTCTTGTGATTGAGAATACTGTGAATCAATTAATTTATGCGCAAGATTACCAATTTCACCCGCTGATAAAGCAGCGACAATTCCTTGGCCGCTTGATGCAGCAGCTTGGCGTGCTGCTAGGGTGAGTAAGTTGGTGCGTGCTTGTGAGCGAGAGTGACCACCTGAAACGTGGCCAATTTCATGACCAATAACGAATAAGAGCTCATCATCAGTCATGAGATCCATAAGACCAGAATAAACGCGAATATCACCATTCGGTAAGGCGAATGCGTTAACTTCCTTGTTTAAATAAACTTTGTAATTTAGCTGTTGACCATCGTAATTTTTCAAATTACGAGTAATCTTGTTGAGGCGTACTGTATATTTATTATTAGCACTCGCAACACTATTTTCGCCATCTAACTGCTTAGCCGATTGAACACCTAGTGCTCTAACTTCAGCATCGCTGATGGATGCAGCTTGTGCTAAGGTTGTACCCGCTTCCAACATACCTGCAACGTTCATATTGCTACACGCTGTTAAGGTAGCAAGCATTAGGCTACTTAGGAGCAATTTATGTTTCATGAGATCCTCGCAATTTAATTTAGTAAAAATACTGCAAAAACGTAGAGCTAAAAATTTACTGTAATTTTGAACTTTAAACTTTACACGATTATGAAGAATTTTGATAGAGGACTTACTTGGAAAACAGCGTATAACATGTATCGAATTGTATAATTTTACGATTCTTAAATATTAGCCTCTGGGTCTTTTTCTGGCTCAAAAAATATTCCAATATAGCTTGCATACTGGCAGGTATGTAAGATGACGCTGCTGGTATTAAAGGCAAGAAACATTAATAAATAGAAAATCGATAAGTCACGAATAAAGTATAAGCCGATATATTGCGGTAATAAAACCATAATAAGCATAATGCAAACAAGCAAGACCCAGAGGAAAAGTAAGGGTAGGATATTTTTCAAACTGGCTTTAAATGAGTGCTGATAGGCTTGAACTAAACTCATTGACTCCCAGCTTAGCAGTGGAAAAACCCACGCTGAGCCCAATAAATAGAGTGAAATAAGAATAAAACCGGGGAAAAAACTTGTGATTGAGAGATGCTCCGATGCGTAACGCGCTAAATCAACACTGCTCATTGTGTTGAGTTGATCCATGCTCAGCGGTACGGTGGGGAAGGTGAGTTGCATGATCAAATAGATAGCTAAGGTGTTAAGCAAAGCCGCAATAAAAAAACGTATCCAGACGGTCGGTGTATCAAGCTTCTTGAACAAATCACTAAATTTAAAATGCCCACGAATAGCCGTACCGTGCGAAGCATTAAATAAAAGCATCTGAATTAAGGGTACGCTGAGTACACTCACTATTAACAAAAGAAAATCAGGTAAGACAACGAGCACCCCTAGACCAAGAAGCAAGGTCATAAATAATAATAGGAGTCGAGACCATTGCTTAGCAAAAAGGCGCAAGCCTGTGCCTAGCCAATCGAGTGCGGTACTAACTCGGTGATGATAGATTTGCATAATGTGTTAATACTAGTAAGACTTTAGGTAATTCAACGTTAAGGTAACTCAGGAATATAACCCTCTAAGCGTTGCTTAAGAACACGTTCAAAATGCGTTGGGTCATGGGGTTTGAGTGTTTGCGCAGCACGTGGCAGATAGAAATCGTAGAGACGTGATGTCCAAAAGCGTAAGGCAGCGGCGCGTAGTGCTTGCGGCCAAACAACGCGTTCAGCATCCGTGAATGGGCGAATCTCATTATAGGCTTGCAACCAAGCTTTGACATTAGGGCGAATAAATTCACCCGTATCACGTAAGATACACCAATCATTAACCGCTACGGCTACATCGAAAATCCATTTATCGACGCCGGCAAAATAAAAGTCAATCACACCACCCATACTTGGGTTTTGATAGGTTCCAGCAAATAGTACATTGTCGCGGAACATATCACAGTGACAAGCGCTTTCAGGTAAGTTGCGCCATAAGTCGCTATTCTGCACTTCAATTTGTTCGCTTAAACAATGTTGATACAAATCATTAAGTTCAGTCGATAAGAAAGGCTGAATCGCTGGATAGTTTGCTTGCCACCAACTTAGACCACGTAAATTGGCTTGATGAATAGGATAGTCCTGTGCGGCTAAATGCGCTAGAGCTTGAGTTTGAGCAGCCAATGTACAATGCGCTTTACTTGGTGTTGCCTCATAGCCTCCTGCTAGACGGGTCACAATACAAGCCGGTTTATCAGCAAGTTTTGCGATCAATGAACCATCTAAGCGCTTCTGCGGCATAGGTACTTTAACGCCTTTCTGAGCAAGATGATGCATCAGCTCAATATAAAAGGGTAGTTGCTCAAATGTTAAGACTTCAAATAGGGTTAGGACGTAATCCCCTTTGGTGGTGTAAAGGAAGTAATTGGTGTTTTCAATGCCAGCTGTGATCCCTTGTAAGGAAATAAAATCGCCAAGATCATAGTCTTGCAAAAAATCGCTAGCTTGCTGGTTAGAAATAGGTGTAAAAACGGCCATAACAATGTCTTATAACAAATGAGGTAATGATGTAGTATTCTAGCAAAACCCTTGCCTAGAGTAGAGGAAAACAGAAGATACGAAATTTTTACTCATTACCCACGGTCAAATCTTAGGTACAAGTATGTAGGTCAGAACATGCGCATAGCAGACCCGATCTCAATCGACTACACCTTAAACATAGATGCTTAGGCGGAATTATTTACATGTGTTAACCATCAGTTATAATTGATACGAGTGGCTATATAATTTACTAATAGCTTTTAGATAGGCGTACCTGCTCACACTCCTTATTAGTCGATAGCTTTCTGCTCTTAGTTTATCCTTAAGCATCTTTTTGAACTTTTGTATACAGCCTTATTTTGAAGCGTTCAATTATTCGTACTCGCCGCTATTTATCCAAATTACACTGGCTTTTTGGTCAGTCAGGGCTTTTGTTGTGGGCCATTATAATGGGTGTTTTAGGTGCCTTTAGTACGATAGCTTTTAATGAAACTGTGGCTTGGGTACAGCGTTTGCACTCAGGTACAGATGGCGATATGGTGGCCATTGCATGGGAGTGGAGTACTTGGCAGAGTATTTTAATTCCAACCATAGGCGGTCTAGTGGGCGGTATTTTATTGGTCCTAGGTTCTAAATTACGCGTCGATACGAACTCTGACTATATGGAAGCGGTAGCGATTGGTGATGGGCGGCTATCTTTACGCCAAGGCTTCTTACGTGTTGCCTCATCGCTTGGGGTGGTCACTACGGGTGGCTCTTTAGGACGTGAGGGGCCGATTATTCATTTAGCGGCTATGATTGCGTCATTTCTTGGTCGCTTTTTTCAATTGGATTTAAATCGATTACGTCTATTGGTAGCTTGTGGCGCTGCGGCAGGGGTTGCTGCAGCTTATCATGCGCCCATTGCCGGCGCTCTATTTATTGCTGAAATTGTATTAGGTACCATGGCAATTCCTGTTGTCGGTCCCTTATGACTCGCCTCAGCCACATCGCATATCACCATGCATAGTATGGGGTTTGGCGAAACCTTATATCATCCACCCAATATGCCTTTTATCACCCATGAATATTGGCTAGTGGTATTATTGATCGGTATTTTCGCTGGTGTTTTGGCGCCCTTATTTTTACGCTATTTGGCACTATGTCGCCGCCTGTTTAGGGCGATTGGCTTGCCATTAATTGTGCAACTTACCTTAGGCGGCTTTTTGTTAGGCTGTGTATTGGTTTATGAGCCGTGGGTTGCTGGTAGGGGAGATACAGTAATTCGTTCTTTCTTAGCGAACGAGTGGACATGGCAGGCTGTTTTAGTGGTCTTTTTACTGAAATTACTCGCTACGGGTATCAGTGTTGGTTCTGGTGCTATTGGTGGGGTGATCACACCGGTCATGTTTGTTGGCGCTGGTATTGTTATGCTGGGTGTGCAGCTAACTGGACTTATTTATCCTGATATCTTACAACATGGACCGCTGCTAATTCTTGTTGGAATGGGGGCGTTTCTGGCTGCTGCGAGTAGTGCACCTTTGATGGCAGTCGTCTTAATCGTTGAGATGACGTATAGTTTTAGTGTCGTCAGCCCATTAGTTTTAGCGTGTGTATTTGCTTATTTTATCTCTAAAGCCATTACGGGTACGGTGATGTTTGAAGTCGTTGAAAATCGTGACAAGAACGACGCAATTCGCCGAGAGTTAAGTAAGTTAAAAGTGAATAGTCTCGTGCATCCTGCTCGTACAACCTTAACTACTGAGAATACGGTACGTGATGCCTTAAATCTATTTATTGAGCAGGGCTTACGATTTATCTATATCGTAAATGAAAATAAGGAGTATCTGGGTGTCGTCGCCCATAAAGATGTCACCAGCTTATTGTTAATTCGCCAAGACTTGGATGAACCGATCTCAACTAAATTAATTCAGCGCACTTATGTCGATCCCTTGCGTTTAAATATGAGTCTGGATGAAGTGCAAGATCACTTTGTGAACTTTAATGGTGAGCGTTTACCCGTGATCGATTTGCAAGATCCGCCACATTTAATCGGCATCGTCTATAAATCGGATGTCTTGCGTAAGTATAGTGAAATTAAGCGTATTGAAGATCAACGCGGAGAATCCGTTGTGGATATTCGCGGGCTTCAACGCAGAAGAAGAAGTGTAAAGAAATAATGTCTCTGTATCAATCTCCTAAAAAACCATGGCGTTTGTCTGTCGCTCCTATGTTGGATGTAACGGATAGGCATTGCCGTTATTTTCATCGCTTATTAGCGCCTGAAGCCCTTCTTTACACTGAAATGGTGACAACAGGGGCTTTGATCCATGGTGATGTGCCACGTCATCTGAATTTTAATGCCGAGGAACATCCTGTTGCGCTGCAATTAGGTGGTAGTGAAGTTGAAGCCTTAGTGCATTGTGCTAAATTAGCTGAGCAGTGGAACTATGATGAGGTCAACCTAAATTGTGGGTGTCCCTCAGAGCGTGTACAAAAGGGCGCATTCGGCGCTTGTTTAATGGCCGAGGCAGAGCTTGTCGCTAATTGCATTAAGGCCATGCAAGATGCTGTGAGTATTCCTGTCACTGTGAAGCATAGACTGGGCTTAGATTATGATGAGTCCTACGAGTTTGTGCGTGATTTTGTCGCCACTATCTATGAAACAGGGTGCCGTGTATTTATTGCTCATGCACGTAATGCTGTGCTTAAGGGCTTGTCTCCCAAAGATAATCGCGCTATTCCGCCCTTGCGTTATGAAGTAGTAGCACAGTTAATGCGTGATTTTCCGGATGCTTTATTTATTCTGAATGGTGGCTTAAGCACGATGGCTGCCATGGTGGAGCAGAGTGAGCAGTTTGATGGGATTATGATTGGTCGTTTAGCTTGGCATGAACCCTATATGTTGCGTGAAATTAGCCAACACCTATGGCCTGATTCGGCTGTGGCTAATAATGCTCAAATTTCCAAGATGATGAGTGAGTATGCTGAGTTGGCGATGAGCCAAGGGGCGCCATTGCGTGCTGTGATTAAACCTATGTTAGGGCTGATGAATGGACAGAAGGGTGCTCGTCATTTTCGTCGTCTTCTTTCAGATCCGAAGCGCCTAGCCGCACAAGATATTGGTTTGATTGAAGAAGCATTTGCGCCTTTTATTTAAGGTGATCTCTATTGCGACCTTATAAACGATTATTTATTTAAACAAGAAGTTTTTTTGCTAGTAAAAAAGATTGGCAATTACGTTTAAATCAATTTGTCAAGAATGATTTTTTTCGTGGTTTTTTTGAAGCGAATTGTAACTTCAAAAACCTTTTTGATATGGCACAAAGTTACGCGTAAAGTCATATACAAGCATAATTATTAGGTGTTTTCAGCAAATTTGCTCGCATTTTCTAAGCCTCCTAAAAGGTTGCCAAAACCTCTATGCTTACGTATGAAGTAGAATTGTTTGCTTTTTCTTGTTATTATGTAGAATTAAACTTATCGTCTCAATGTGCTACATATTGTGGTTGATATTTTCTGCAATACTAGATATGGATTTTAACAAAAGTTTTTATCTAGTCCTGTAATCATTAACTTGGACTATGCCGATGAACACTCAATTGCTAGTGACTAAGCGCAGTGGGGCGAAAGAGCCGCTAAACTTAGACAAGATCCATCGCGTCGTCACTTGGGCAGCTGAGGGTTTAGACAATGTCTCGGTATCTCAGGTAGAACTACGCTCCCAAATTCAGTTTTATGATGGGATTCGTACAGAAGACATTCATGAAACAATTATTAAGGCAGCAGCTGACTTAATCTCGCAAAGCTCACCAGACTATCAGTATTTGTCTGCACGCCTTGCTATTTTCCATCTGCGCAAAAAAGCCTACGGTCAATATGATCCGCCACGTTTATACGATCATGTTAAGCGTATGGTTGAGATGGGTAAATATGACGCCCATATTCTTGAAGACTACACTGAGCAAGAACTTAATGATTTAGATGCAATCTTAGATCATAACCGTGATATGACTTTCTCTTATGCGGCTGTTAAGCAGCTTGAGGGAAAATATCTGGTGCAAAACCGTGTAACGAATGAGATCTATGAGAGCCCACAATTCCTCTTTATTATGGTGGCGGCATGCTTATTTTCTAAGTATCCAAAATCTACGCGCTTAGATTATGTGAAGCGCTTCTATGATGCGGTTTCTACCTTTAAGATTTCTTTACCTACACCGATTATGTCGGGCGTGCGTACGCCTACCCGCCAATTTAGTTCATGTGTGTTAATTGATTGTGGTGATAGCCTAGACTCTATTAATGCGACGAGCGCAGCGATTGTTCGCTATGTTTCACAGCGCGCTGGTATTGGCGTGAACGCAGGTCGTATTCGTGCGGTTGGTAGCCCAATTCGTGGTGGTGAAGCGCAGCATACGGGTTGTATTCCATTCTACAAGCACTTCCAGACAGCGGTTAAATGTTGTTCTCAAGGTGGTGTGCGTGGTGGTGCTGCGACCTTATTTTATCCCTTATGGCACTTGGAAATTGAGTCCTTATTGGTCTTGAAAAATAACCGTGGGGTTGAAGAGAACCGTGTACGTCATATGGATTATGGCGCGCAAATCAACCAATTAATGTATCAACGTTTGATTAAGAACGCTGACATTACTTTGTTCTCCCCATCTGATGTGCCTGGCTTGTATGATGCCTTCTTCGAAGATCAAGAATTATTTGAAAAGCTCTACGTGCAATATGAAGCAGATCCTAATATTCGCAAGCGTACAGTTAAAGCCGTTGATTTATTCTCTTTACTTATGCAAGAGCGTGCAGGAACAGGGCGTATCTATATCCAGAACGTTGACCACTGTAATACGCATAGCGCTTTTGATCCTAAAGTTGCACCAATCCGCCAAAGTAACTTATGCCTAGAAATTACCTTACCGACTAAGCCACTTGAAGACATTAATGATGAGAATGGCGAAATTGCACTGTGCACATTATCTGCTTTTAACTTAGGTACGCTTGAGAAACTTGACGATCTCGAGAATTTAGCGGATCTCGTGGTGCGTGCTCTTGATGCTTTATTAGACTATCAAGACTACCCAATTAAAGCTGCGTATATCAGTAGTATGAATCGTCGCTCACTAGGCGTAGGTGTAATTAACTATGCCTACTATTTGGCTAAGAACGGTGCTAAGTATTCAGACGGTAGCGGTAATGCATTAACGCATCGTGTGTTTGAAGCTATTCAATACTACCTCCTGAAAGCCTCTATGAATTTGGCTAAGGAGTACGGTCCTTGCTTAGCATTCAATGAGACTACCTATGCTAAGGGTATCTTGCCAATCGATACTTATAAGGATTCGATTGATCAAATTTGCCAAGAGCCTTTACATCTTGATTGGGAAACCTTGCGCGCAGAGATTGTAGAGCATGGTTTACGTAACTCTACCTTAACCGCTTTAATGCCATCAGAAACCTCAAGTCAGATTTCTAATGCAACCAATGGTATTGAGCCACCGCGTGGTTTGGTAACTGTTAAAGCTTCGAAAGATGGCATCTTGAAGCAAGTTGTTCCTGAGTACCAAAACCTTAAAAACAAGTATGAGTTATTGTGGAATATGCCGAGTAATGATGGCTATCTGCAATTAGTCGGTATTATGCAGAAGTTTGTTGACCAAGCAATTTCTGCGAATACCAACTATGACCCAGCACGTTGTGAGGGCGGTCGCGTGCCGATGAAGCAGCTACTTAAGGATCTCTTAACTGCTTATAAATATGGGGTTAAAACCTTGTATTATCACAATACACGTGATGGTGCTTCAGACGAAGCTCAGTTAGACGGTGCTGATGATTGTGAAAGTGGTGCATGTAAAATTTAAGTCAGTGTGTTAACCTCGTTTTACAGACCCTTGAGCGGCATCAGTGATTTTCATTGTTGCCGCTTAAATTTCATGATTTACCTTGAGTAATCAGCATACAATAACGCTCAATAATTTTAGTTGGCATAGCTCTTTTTTTGTGGGGTTTATTGCAGTATACGCAGTACCTCATTGTAAGATGAGAAGTGGACCACCAAGCTATGTCCGTGAGCTTTTGGGACATAACAGATTTAGTGAATAATATACATCAAACAATCGGACGATTTATTTGTATGTATTTTTAATTTTTTATAGTTAATTAATCGATAGACGAATTTACGCTCTTGGCTGATTTAGTTAATAGCCTCACTGTCGATTCATTATGATGAATTTATGAGTTGAGAAAAATATGGCTTACAGTACCTTTTGTCAAACCCCTAATGATCCCCTTAAAGAACCCATGTTTTTTGGTCAACCTGTCAATGTGGCACGCTATGATCAACAAAAATATGAAATCTTTGAGAAATTAATTGAGAAACAACTTTCATTTTTCTGGCGCCCAGAAGAAATTGACGTTTCACAGGATCGGATTGACTATGCAGGTCTGCCTGAGCACGAAAAACATATTTTTATCAGTAATTTAAAATATCAAACTCTACTGGACTCTATCCAAGGTCGTAGTCCTAACGTCGCCTTATTACCGATTGTCTCGCTTCCTGAATTAGAGACATGGATTGAAACATGGTCTTTCTATGAGACCATCCATTCACGTTCATATACACATATCATTAGGAATATCGTCAATGATCCTTCTGTTGTCTTTGACGATATCGTGGTAAACGAACATATTCTTGCGCGCGCTACAGATATCTCTAAGTACTATGACGACTTAATTCGTATGACACGCTTATACCACAGCTTTGGTGAAGGTAAGCATGTTGTTGACGGTCAGGAGTTTGAAGTTAGCTTGTTTGCACTCAAGAAACAATTGTATATTTGCTTGATGGCCGTTAATGTCCTTGAGGCGATCCGTTTCTACGTAAGCTTTGCATGTTCATTTGCTTTTGCTGAGCGCAAATTAATGGAAGGCAACGCGAAGATTATTAAGTTAATTGCGCGTGATGAGGCCTTACACTTAACCAGCACGCAACATATGTTGAATATTTTACGTAGTGGCGACGATGATCCTGAGATGGCAATTGTCGCACGTGAAGCGCAACAAGAGTGTTTTGATTTATTCAAGCGCGCTGCCGAGCAAGAAAAGGAATGGGCAGGCTACTTATTTAAAGATGGTTCAATGATTGGCTTAAATAAGGATATTCTAAGTCAGTATGTTGAATACATTACGAATATTCGTATGCAAGCAGTTGGTTTAGAACCTGCATTTGAAGGTAATAAGCAGAATCCAATTCCTTGGATTAATGCCTGGTTATCTTCTGATAATGTGCAAGTTGCACCACAAGAAGTTGAAATTAGTTCTTACCTCATTGGTCAGATTGACTCTGAAGTTAATCCTGATGACTTTGATGAATTTGACCTGTAATTTAGGTAAGACAAGCGTAGTAAAAGCATAATGGGTTTTGTCGTCACATTAGATAGCAGTTTTCAATTATTAGCAGGTGAGACCCTCCTTGAGGGTCTTGAAAGAACGGGGCACGCAGTAGAGTTTCAATGTCGTTCTGGCTATTGTGGATCATGCCGTACCCGCTTAATCGATGGTGAAGTTCGTTATATTCACAAACCACTAGCCTATGTTGGCAGCAACGAAGTATTACCTTGCAGTTGTGTCACCGATAGCATGGTTAGTCTTGAAATTTCTCGTGCACAGGAGCAGGAACAGCCTCTGTTAAGCGAGGAATTTGAGGTTCAAGAATCTCTAGACTTAAGTCCTACTAAGGAATAAGTCCTAGTCTGTATTACCCTGAGTAGCAAGGTACTGAGTCATTTTCATAGTGACCCTATCGTGACTCATTGCCTCCCATTTAATCGTTATTCACAAGGAGTCAGAGTATGAACTTGTTTAGTAAAGTCATTATTACTAGCGGTCTTGCTTTATTGGGTGCCCACGCAATGGCCACCGATTATGAGCTAGATCCAAGCCATGCGAATGCACGCTTTTATATTGATCACTTTGGTACCAGTACGAATCATGGTGGTTTTTATAACCTAGAAGGAAAATTACAATTCGATCCAGCCGCTAAACAAGGCTCGATTGATATCAGTATTCCTGTTGCTCAAATCAATACGGGTAATGCTGATTTTGATGGGCATATGAAGCATGCTGATATCTTAAATGCGGATAAATACCCGACAATTCGTTTCGTTTCTAATAAGTGGCATTTTGATGGTGAAAAAGTGGCATCCGTAGAAGGTGGCTTAACGATTCTAGATAAAACTCATCCTGTGACTTTAACAGCGACTAAGTTTAATTGCTATGATAATCCAATGCTACAAGCCCGCGTATGTGGTGGTGATTTTGAAGCGGATATTGACCGCAGCTTGTGGGGAGTCAATTTCGGTATAGAACATGGTGTGACTAAGGACGTCAAATTAAAAATCCAGGTTGAGGCCAAGAAGCTTTAATCCGTTCAGTCTTAGCTTTGAAGTAGCTGTTGCTGATAAGCATAAATAACCCCAAAAGTTGGGCATGGATAATGCCAAACTTTTGGGGTTATTTCAATTTTATCTCCAGCTTTTGGGGGATTATTTTTTTGAGAATAAACCCGAAGCCTCTTTTGAGTTTAGCACCGAAGAGGAATACTGAGCCTAGAGGGGGTAAATTATTCGGCTAACTTAAGAGTTTTCTTCACCAGCAGGCCAGTCACGAATATAGGCTTTTAACATATTATTCTCAAACTTCTGGTTCTCCACAACGGTTCTCGCCATATCAAAGAATGAAATCACGCCTAATAGGGTAGGGCCATCCATAACCGGAATGTAACGTGCATTATGCTCTAGCATTAGACGTTGCACTTCATTGGCATTGGTATTCGGTGTTACGGTGATTGGGTGATCATCCATAATACTACGCACAGTGTGTGAATCACTGCTTTCCGGATTGTTCTTAAGGTACTGTAAGACCTCACGGAAAGTCACAAGACCTACCACATCCCCGTGCTCCATAACGACAAGTGAACCTACATCCGACTGACTCATATGTTCGATGCAATTTTGTACGGATTTATCGGGATTAATCGTAAATAAGGCATTGCCTTTAACACGAAGCACTTCACTGACTTTTAGCATAATGCCAACTCCACAAAATATAGAATAGAAATCTCTTGTTTTCTTTGCTTATAACAAGCCCATGCGCAGTCATAAGCAGTATATATTGAACATCGGTTTAAGTTGATACATGTAAACAATGTACACGAAGCAGCTAGTTTTTTAAAGCCTAAAGCGTCGCTATACTTGAAAACCATAGGTTTTATAAGATATCAGCAAGTAATACGTCTTTATCCCCCAACATTAAGCGACTCATGGCTTCAAGAATCTGTTGATCTGCGTAGTTTTGGCTTAGGTTAGAGTTTAAAAGAAAGAAGTCACTTAAGGCTTGAAGGCTTTGTTGTTCACTGCTCGCCAAGACCCAACGTTCAGTTTTCTTACCCTCAGTATTCACCACATAACCCAAGGTACTTAAACACTCAAGAAGTTGCAAGACGTGCTGTTGACTTAAGCCGAGATGATTCATGATAAAAGCGGTACTTTTGCCAGGAGGATTATCATCACGACTTTGATGTAAAAGGCGTAGTAAGTGAATGGATAAAACAAAATTGAAGCCAGCTTGTTCATGGCTATCAAGATCGGTTAGACGCAATTGAGGCATAATCGCCGCAATTGAAGCCCCTAATAAAACGACTAGCCAGGACAAATAAATCCATAACAAGAACAAAGGAATTGCTGCAAACGTCCCATAAATTAAGGTGTACGAAGGGAAGGTGCTGATGTAATAGGCAAAGCCTGTTTTCATAAGCTCTAACACCACAGCGGCTGTTAAACCACCAATTAGAGCATCACGCCAATGGACAGTTCGATTCGGAACGGTGTAATACAGTAAGGTAAAGCCAATAATCGACATCAACAGAGGCAATAAGGTGGCTAGAATGTTTTGTAAAAGACCGAACTCAGCAATTAAGCCAATTTGTCCCCGTGTAATATAGGTGCTGGCCCATAGACTTGCACCTAACATTAAGGGGCCAATTGAGAGTAGGGCCCAATACACGAGGATACGCTTTGAGAGTGGGCGTTGCTGACGAACTTTCCAAATATTGTTTAATGCCTCATCGATAGTCTTCATGAGAAGAATTGATGTAATGATTAAAAAAGCTGCGCCCACAGAAGTCATACGCCTGGCTTGTTGAGCGAACGTATTGAGGTAGGACATAATGTTGTCCGCCATCGCCGCAGGCATTAAATTATTCGTCAAAAAATCTTCAAGTGCGAGTTGAAAATCTTGGAAAATAGGGAAGGCGGTAAAAAGAGAAAGAATGACAGCGAATAAAGGGACTACCGCTAATACCGTTGTGAAGGTCAAGCTTGCGGCTACTTGAGTTAGATTATCCTTATGCAGACGACCTAAGGCATACAGCAGGGCACGCTTATAATCAAGCTTATCTTTAAGTTGATCTTGCTCAGCCTGCTCGTGCTTTTCTTGAATTTGCTCTAAGTCCTCAGTGCTTTGGCTCTTAGGTCCACGGGTAGGGCTGCGAAGTTTTTCTGTTTTAGCCGTCATAGAATCAGTTTCTTAGAAATGGTGCGGTTGAAACATGGATGGTCATTATAAAATTTGCTTTCAGTATAGCAAGATTAAGGCCGTCTAATATAGACGGAGAGAGTATAATCAGCGTGTTTTTACTGTTTTAATGAGAATATATTGTGTCAAATAAGGAAAATCAGCTTTCTAGCGAACATTCAGTTCATAAGCCATTCACCGTGGAATTGAATCCGTGGTATCGGCGCATTGCTTTTATTGCTTTATTGGCTTTATTTATTTTATGTATTGTATGGGAGCTCTGCTTAGATCCTTTAAGACCAGGTGGTAGTCTTTATGTATTAAAAGCCTTACCCTTGATGTTCCCTTTGTATGGTGTATATAAGGGTAATTTATATACTATGCAGTGGTCATCCATGCTAGTCTTACTCTATATCTTTGAGGGAAGTAGTCGTTGGTTTGCTGATACCACCATACTTTCTCAACGCTTAGGAATGGTGGAATTCTTCTTGGCTTTATGCGTATTTATTGCTTGTGTGCTGTATGTACGCCCTGCCAAGAAGCTGGCCAAACAAATCAAGAAACAAGGTAAGTAGGAGTTACTATGGCAAGTCGTTTTCAAGAGTTAAGCATCAGTAATAATTTTGCAGATAGCTTGCCACGTGACTTTTATACGCTTTTACCTATGCGCGGATTGCGTGAACCGCAACTTATCCATGTCAACACAAACTTGGCAGCTGAGCTAAGTATAGATCCTGAGCTTTATCAAAGCGCTGAGTTCCTAGCCGTGATGTCGGGTAATCAAGATTTACCGGGTGGTAAGACCTTGGCCGCTGTGTATAGTGGTCATCAATTCGGTGTCTGGGCGGGGCAATTAGGTGATGGACGAGCCCACCTTTTAGGTGATATTCAGGGGCAAGAAATCCAACTAAAAGGAGCTGGTTTGACGCCATACTCACGCATGGGTGATGGACGTGCTGTTTTACGTTCTTCCTTACGTGAATATCTCTGCAGTGCTGCGATGAAGGGCTTAGGTATTCCGACAACTGAGGCCTTAAGTATTGTCACCTCGAACGATCGGGTAAGGCGTGAGACAGTGGAAACTGCTGCGATTATCTCGCGTGTTGCGCCTAGCTTTGTGCGCTTTGGTAGCTTTCAACATTGGCAAGCGCATAATCGCCCCGACTTAATGACGACTCTTTTACATTATGTCGTGGATAATTTTTATCCTGAAATTAATCAAAAAATATCGACTTCATCAGTTTCGACTGCAAGTGACTCACTCGATGACAAAGCAGTAGCCTTTTTACAGGAAGTTGTTCGTCGCACCGCACATCTTATGGCCGATTGGCAATCAGTTGGCTTCGTACATGGAGTGATGAATACTGACAATATGTCCATCTTAGGCCTGACTTTGGATTACGGCCCGTTCGCTTTTATCGATCGCTTTAAAATGGATTATGTGATGAACTACTCGGATGGCGAAGGGCGCTATGCCTGGCATCGTCAACCTAGTGTAGGCTTATGGAATCTGTATCAGCTAGCTAATGCTTTGGCCTTGATCGTAACGAATAAAGACCGTTTAAAAGCAGAGCTTGATGCCTATGATCAAGAATTCTCCCGATACTTTAAGACTAAAATGCAAGCAAAGCTTGGTTTCGCACAATGGGGAAGCCAAGAGGCTGAGTTACTTGATCTGTGGTGGGATCTATTACAGCGTCAACATACCGATTTTACTTTGGCGTTCAGACATCTTGCAAAAGTATGGCGTGATCCTGCAGACTTTATGGCTTTATTCCACCGTCCTGAGAATGTGAAAGAATGGTTAGACGACTATCTTGCTTTTGTTCAATCGCCTGAGCAGCTAGCTAAGTTATCTAATGAAGCGCGTGAGGCACAGATGAATCAAGCGAATCCTATCTATGTTTTGCGCACATGGATTGCTCAAGAGGCGATTGAACAGGTACAAGCAGGTAATGTAGTGTATCTTGATCGCTTAATGCAGGCCTTAGCCGATCCATTTACTGAGCATGAAGGTTGCGAAGACTGGGCAAAGATGCCTCCAAGTTGGTCTGAAGATCTGCACCTCAGTTGTTCTTCTTAAGAATCCTTCGCCGATCATTAGGTCTGCACGCCTTACACATGACTTGGCAGACCAACTCTATTATTCTTGACTCCTTAAACGCCTCTACGCCTTATATATGGTTTTACTGTGCACTGGAAGTCATCGACTAGAGATGCCTCCTTGAGTACTGTGACGAAGCGCTCAGGATTTGAATATCAAAAAACGCTCAGTAAATTAAGGTACAATTTAGCCCTATACAAATAGATATAGATTCTTGGAGCACAACGTATATGGCAGGTAGTACTTTAGGTAAATTATTTACCGTAACGAATTTTGGTGAGTCACATGGTACAGCTATCGGCTGTATTATTGATGGCTGTCCGGCGGGAATGCCGTTAAGTGAAGCCGATATTCAAGTGGAATTAGACCGCCGTCGTCCAGGTACGTCACGTCACGTTACGCAGCGCCAAGAACCCGATCAAGTGCAAATTCTCTCGGGCATCTACGAAGGTAAGACCACAGGTACACCGATTGCTCTAATTATCTTTAACCAAGACCAACGCAGCAAAGATTACAGCAATATTAGCTCTAGCTTTCGTCCTGGGCATGCTGACTTTACCTATTGGAATAAATTTGGGATTCGAGATCCACGTGGAGGCGGTCGCTCATCAGCTCGCTTAACAGCACCTACTGTGGCTGCTGGGGCGGTTGCTAAGAAATGGTTGGAACTTACCTACGGTACGAAAATTCGTGGCTATATGAGCCAATTGGGGCCAATTCCTATCCCTTTCCAAAGTTGGGAACACGTACCGAATAACCCTTTTTTTGCGGCGAGTACCGAAGTGCTCCCTGAGCTAGAAGCCTATATGGATCAACTACGCCGTGATGGTGATTCTATTGGCGCACGAATTGAAGTCGTCGCTGATAATGTGCCTGTCGGCCTAGGGGAGCCTATCTATGATCGCTTAGATGCCGATATTGCCTATGTTATGATGGGTTTAAATGCTGTAAAGGGCGTATCCATTGGTGCTGGTTTTGCTTGTGTCGAGCAACGCGGTTCCGAGCACGGTGATGAAATTACCCCAGAAGGCTTCTTAAGCAATCACGCAGGGGGTATTTTGGGTGGCATTTCTAGTGGTCAAGCGATTACGGTTTCCTTGGCGATTAAACCGACATCAAGCATTCGTGTTGAGCGTAAGTCTATTAATACAGATAATGAAGCTGTTGTGGTTCAGACCTTGGGACGTCATGACCCATGTGTAGGCATTCGCGCCACGCCGATTGCAGAAGCTTTATTAGCGCTGGTGTTAATTGACCATGCCTTAATGCAGCGCGCTTATCAAGCCTAATAATATCAGGCCTAATACTTAATGTATCGTTATTAAATTTGGAGTAGAACAGTGGCAGAATGGGATTCACGCTACCAAACTGATGAATATGTGTTTGGTACAGCACCGAATGTTTTTGTTGAGCGTGTTATTCATCAGCTTCCCAAAGGGGGCAAGGCCTTAGACTTGGCTACAGGTGAGGGGCGTAATGGCATTTATCTAGCAGAACATGGCTTTGATGCTGAGGGTGTGGATATGTCTGCTGTTGGCCTTGAAAAAGCGGCCAAACTTGCAAAAGCCAAAGGTGTAAATTTTACAACTCGCCTTGAAGATATTACGAGTATGGAGATGCCCGCCGAGCATTATGCTGTGATTTGTTCTGTATTTTGTCACTTTGTTGAACCTGTGCGCACCGAATTTAACCAGAAAATCGTTGAAGCATTAGAGCCAGGTGGTATGTTTATTGGTGTTTTTTATCACCCAAATCAAATTAGCCATGGTACCGGTGGTCCTCGAAATCCTGATATGTTGGGTACTTTAGAGCAGATGCAGACGTCTTTTACGGGCTTAGAGTGGGTAATCGCTGAACATATTGAACATGAGCTAGAAGAGGGTAGTCGCCACAAAGGCATGAGCTCGGTGGTGTATTTATTAGGTCGTAAACCAAGCTAGTGCACTTTTCACCGCGTTCTCGAACACCTAGTTACTCGTTTAACGCTAGGTGTTTTTTTTACACACACTTTTAATATAGTAGTATTAGTACTAGTATAATTAAT